>JAKPPP010000112.1 GCA_029547265.1 Bacteroidota bacterium | reverse complement strand
AAATTCGTCAAGGAATGGAAAACTACGATACCAAAATTGATGAATGCCTTGATTTGCTCTTAAACCTTGATAAATACTACGATGCAAAGAATACAGAGGTTAAACAAAAAATAATTGGTTCGGTCTTTCCTGAAAAGCTGTATTTTCAGGATAATGAGTATCGAACCACAAAATTGAACGAAGCTGTCGAGATACTTTGCAAGACTGACAAGGGATTGGGACAAAAAAAAGGAGGGAAGAAAACTGAACTTTCAGTTTCTTCCCTCCGAGTGGGAGCAACAGGATTCGAACCTGTGACCCTCTGCTTGTAAGGCAGATGCTCTGAACCAGCTGAGCTATGCTCCCAATGCTGAATATTTCTCAACGGGGCTGCAAATATAGGCAGTGTTATTTAATCTCCAAAAAAAGAGTCAAAAAAAAATGAAGAAAATTCATGAAATGCAACGAAAACTAGGCCACATTAAACGCATATAACTGTATTACAATCCATTATACCTTTTTTAATCATCATTAAATAATGCAAAAACATAAAATCGTTATCAATTAGTGGCTAAAACACGGATTGGCATCCCAAACTTGGTATAAATATTAAAACAATAAGGATCAAGCTACACCAAATTGACGGCCAAAATCTTAGGTATTTATGAACCATTTGGGCATTCTCATGAGTAAGAATCAATAAGTGACTATTTGTCAAACCTAACGCAAAAACAGGCTAGGAAAGGAATTCTTAATAATGAACATCAAAAATCACTTGTCACTTAAAAAACAGACTGAATTATTGGGTATTTCCCAAAATTTATTTATACTTTCGGTATACCTAATATATTACAATCACCAAAACACAACCACATGAACACATTTAACAAAGTATTGTCGCTGTTAATTGCAGCTGCACTTTGCATTTCATCGTCAGGATGCAAAAAAAATGAAGACACATCAGGAGGCGATTCAGCGCCAGTAAACTCTACCATCTCAGGGAAAGTACACTCTCCTACCGGCAAGTCGATTGGTGCAGCTGAAATTATTGCGGGTAATTACAAAACAAAAAGCGATAAAAACGGAGACTTCAGCCTTCCTGTAGCAGCTGGAACTTATCAGTTAATTATTCAGACGGGGGGAGGTAATGTGTTTAAAACTACTGTAAGTTGCACTGCCACAGCAAACCAGAATACCGCTTTGACTTATTCTCAAACAAAATTGAATCAAGTAGGCAATATGGCCTATATAGCAGGCACTTGGGATAAAATTGAAACTATTATAAACGATTCATTAGGATACATGGCAGTTCCTATTACGGTTACAGACTTGGATTCTGCCTCAAATCTAGAAACATATGATGTGATCTTTATGAACTGTGGTGCATTGAATGTAGCTCATATGGATAGCCTTCGTTATTCAAACTTAAATGGGTTCATGCAAAACGGAGGAAGTATTTATGCTTCCGACTATGCAGTAGAATTTTTAACAGGTGACGGCTATTACAGGCAATCTAACAGCTCAACACAATGGGCATTCAGAAATAGCAATCACACAGCGTCGGGAATACAAATATTGTCGACGTGTTCGACTGCCGACTTAGGCGGATTTATTGAAGATTCTTCACTCTGCACTTCAAAAATTGGGAGCAGTGGAATAGTTGCAAATGCGCATATCAGTGATGCAAATCTAGTTTTGCTTTTAGGAAAAGATTCTATCGATATTGATTACAATTTAGGAGCATGGGAGCGCATAGGACTGCTTGATGCTCCATTTACATCAATTATTAATGATCCAATTACAAACGAGCCATTAGCAGCAACAACCGACTTCAACGGAAACTATCCGGGGGGTAAAATTTTCTACACAACTTTCCACAATGAAGCTCAAGGCGTAATTAGTTCAGATGTACAGAATATTCTTCAGTATTTTATCTTGAATTTATAACAACAAAATTATTGACAAAGAAAAAGGGCAACTCATTGAGTTGCCCTTTTTCTTTTACTAAAGTCGCCTTATTTAACAATAAACGAGCTATGTAAAACTTGGTTGCCTGCAGCAACTTTTAATTGATAGTTTCCGGAAGCAAGTCCTTTGATATCAATCGCCAATTTTTGTTCACCTGACAACATCATTCCTTTTGTGATAGTGCGAACAACAGATCCTTTCACGTCAAATATTTGAGCAGAAACCTGTGCAGACGATTTTTGATTGTAGCTAAGTTCGATACGATCAGAAGCCGGGTTAGGGTAAACCTTAACTTCTTCTTTGTTTTCGATTTGTTGAACACCTGAAGCAAGGTTTCCTGTGATTAAAATATCATCTAAAGCAATTAAATTATCATCGAATGAATCATGTAACCATGCGATATAGATTGTTTGTCCAGAATATTGAGCTAATGAGGCAGAAAACGGACGTAAAACTCCTAATAAATTTGCTGAATCAGAGGTTGCATCAAACTCAACATAAGTAAGATCTGAACCATGCACGAATCCGTCAGAGAATGAATATGCAGAATAATTTGCACCATTTGAAGCCGCTCCAGAAAGAAATTCAGCAGCAACAAAGATAGTATCTGTAAAACTGCTTTCGATATTATCTGTTGTTGAAACTAATACTTTGTATCCATCAACATAACGAGGCGTTTGACGAGGAGCAGATTTCCAATTAAGTACTGCTGTAGCGTCAACAATTTGAATTGGAGGTGTAATTAAGTAGTTAGCTGCATTTGCAGGTGAATTGAACCAAGAAGAGCTGAAGAGACATCCGGTAGTATCAATAGTTGCAAATGAAGTAGGGTTCCAGAACCAATTTAACGGGCGACTATTTGCATCGGCTAATCCATCAACATCGTAGTCAACCCAAGTTTGGTCATTACCACTGTTATATGTTAGATAATTCGCTGTATTATCAATATCGAAGTTCTCAAATAACAAGGTATCGGTTTGCGCATTGGCATTTATTCCTGCAAATGCCGAAAGGAAAATTAGCGTAAAGATTTTTTTCATAAGTATGTGTTTTAGTTAGAATAATGCTAAAGTAATAATATTTCTACGAATATTGGTCATAGCAGTGTATTTTGAGTCATCTCCTTGCCTCTACTCTTGCATTTTTCACAGTTCACAAAGGGGATTTATTGTATGAAAGATATTTTGTAGGTTTGTCGAATAAACACTCTGAAATTTGAAAAAGATACTATCATTAGCCATTGTAGTATTTGTAGTATTTCAATCGGCATCAGCGCAAACAGCGTTTAAAAACATGAAATACGGCCATGTAGTTAATGTTTCTCTTCCTGAATACATGACGCGTACACTTGGACTTAATGACAATGCATCATTCCAATTCCATAATGTACCTAAAGATGTTTCAGGATTTATTGTAGAAGACAATAAAGAGGAATTGATTATTGCCGACATGAAATTTGCCGATGCACAAGAATTCTACGACAACTTTGCTAAGGGATTTTTAGAAGACCAACCTTCGAGAAAGTTTTCAAAACCGGATGTAAGAAAAGTTAATGGTAATACGTATATCCACAGCGACTTTTCATATTTCGACGAAGAAGCTAAACTTGATATTTATTATTACGTCGGGGTAATTGAAACCCCTACAACTTTCTACAAACTTATATGCTTTACAAGTAGCGCGCAAAAAGAAACTTATAAGCCTGATTTTGACAAAATCATGATGAGTATTAATGATTAAAAAAGAAAAGGTCCTGAAAATATTCAGGACCTTTTCTTTTATCTTATCACTTGCATTTTTCTACAAAAAATTCCGCTTTCGTTTGTAATTCTTACGAGATATATTCCTGCAGACAAATTATTTTTTTCAATGCGATAGGTTAATTGTTCGGCAGATGCTTTTATTTGTACAGCACCGGAAATAGATACAACTTCTATTTCTTTCAATTTACTTTTTGAATTAATATTAAAACTGCCGATGTCTTCTTTTACATCTATTCCACTCGATTCACCAAATTCGTTCAAACCTACATTTGTAATTGTAAATGTTTTACAAATAGTATCGGCTCCGCAATCATTTTGCACTGTTAAACAGGCAGTATACGTTCCCGTATTTGTATAGATGTGTTGAACAGTAATCACTTGATTTGCCACAACTCCGTCGCCAAAATCCCAACTGTTATTTGTTGACGAAGTTGATATATCGTTAAAATCTACTGCCAAATAATTTGCAGAATAAGTATAATCGGCTAACGGCAATGGATTAACGAAAATATCAAATGTATCTCTGCTAATACATCCTGCTGAATTCATTTCTGCAATGTATTGGGTTGAACTTATTCCTGTCAATACCGGATTTTGAGCTGTGTCATTACTTAATCCTAAAGAAGGAACCCAACTATAATGTGCTCCCGAATAAGTAGTCGCAGAAAGCGGAATGGTTGTACCAAAACAAATTGCAGTATCGAGTCCTGCAGAAAAAGGCAATTGGTTTACAAACAAACCAATTGTATCCGATGCAACACATCCACCTGCATAAGCAGTTACGATGTAAGTGCTATTTACTTTCGGTGTTGCGTTGAGAGTTGCCGCAGGGAAAGTAAACGTCATAGTGTCGTTATCGGCATACCAATAATATTTAGCAGTTGAACTTAAGCTTGAAGGAGTCACTATTCCTTGTAAGGCGATATATCCTCCGCATGCAACAGTATCGGTACCGGTATTATTTTGAATATTTATTGCTAAGCCATTCGAAGGCAAATCGCCAAAGCGGATGATATAATATTCTCCTGTTGACAACGCATTAAAAGTATTTGGTTCAAAGGTTACTTGTCCGTTACTTGCTTGTCCGGCTGCATATCCTCTTCCATCCTTCCCGATTGCAACCGAGGTTGAATATAAATTAGCCGACCCTGCTGTTTGTCCGCTTTTCAACCACTGCAATGTTCCTGTTGTATCATACATTGCAAAGTAAACATCATTACTGCAGCATACTGCGAGTTGATCGAACCATAGCTGATTAGTATAAGTTTGTCCGGTGATAAATAAATGATCGTCTTTAAAAGCTAATTTACCTGGGAATGGATAAAACGTATCTATTCTTCCTGTCTTCAACCAACTTCTATTTCCTGTAGAATCCAATTTAATCAAAAAGCTGCTTGTGTATCCGTACAAAGGGCGAATAGTATCTTGATTGAAGACAGCATAACCATCAAAGAATCCCATGGCATAAGTGTTTCCTGCTTCATCAGTTGCGACATCATATCCACTAACATCAGGACCGTTACCGGTATATGATTCAATAGGGTAAAGCCATTTCTCCACTCCACCGGGTCCATACCGCGCCACAAAACCTTGAAAACTACTTGGAGCTGATTTATAATGATAACCATGCGTCCCAAATAAGAAATCGGCATTAGAAGCTTCGGTACTTCCTGAAATTACAACAGAGCCAAGGTTATCTACTTCAATTCCTAATGGCAGATCATCGTATTGAGCAGCTCCACACTGTCGTAGCCAAATAGTTTGCCCTGTTGGTGTTAATGCAGCAGTAAAAATTTGCGGTTTACCATTCACACCAACGATAGCAGGATTATTGACAGTATCATTATTGATGATCATATAATTTCCACCAAAATTTCCCGTCACGTAAATATTTCCCGCATGATCACAAGCAACGGCATTGATGGCATCTTCATAAACGTAAGATGTCCACGATCGCGACCCGAAGCTCTTCAACAAAATATGATTACCCATTGAATCGACTCCTGCAATGAAGCACTCTAAATAATCCTCACCGATAATCGTATCATTCCCGGCAGTTAGTGTATCTTGAGAATGCGCTCCCACCACATAAATATTTTTATTGTCGTCAACGGTCATATCCCAGATACGAGTATTGTTGAACGCACCACCGAGATCATTTAACCCGATAACGTTAAACATTCTGATCACATTAAAGTTGGTATCCATCACTACTGCATAAGCGGTAACAAGATCACCGGGATTCGGAAACAAAGTATCTCCATCCATAGCAAAATAGCCTTGGGTGGAAGTAAAATAAGTACCGACAGCGATAATTTGATCACCCGCGACATAATCGAGATAATAAAATATCCCTTTGCCATGCTTCAAATTGGAAGCGCCGATACATTGTTGGGATTGGCCTTGGAAGGCAGAAAGCATCAATGACAAGAGAAAGAAACAGAAAATTTTAAATTTCATGGTTTTGGATTTGAGAAAGCGAAATTACGGAATAGGAAGGCTCGTTCAGCAGCATATCGGTTGAAATAAGGCCAAATGCACACTAAAGGAGTGCGAAATTGCGTTAGCCTCTCATCAACATCAAACTGTTAGTAAACCACTCATAAATCAATCGTATCGCTATCGACATAAATCTACTTTTACATTCTGCGTTCATTCGCTTCAAACTGTTCAACTATGTCGTTATTACTTCAAATACAACAAGCCGGCTCTACTGTTGCCGATACTATTGCTAACGCTGCTGCGCCTATCGCTGCTGCTGCTCCTGTAGAAGAAAAAAGTATTTCTCTTTGGGAGATGGCTTCGAAAGGAGGTCCGATTCTTATTCCCATCGGAATTTTAAGTATTCTGGCGTTATTCATCTTCTTCGAACGATTATTCGTTGTTTTAAAGGCGAGCAAGCTCGATATGAACTTCATGAATCAGATTAAAGATTATGTGAATTCAGGAAATGTCGAAGCAGCTCGTATGCTTTGTCGCAATACACATAGTCCGGTGGCACGTATGATTGAAAAAGGAATTATGCGTTTAGGAAAGCCGGTACGTGAAATTGAAGCGGCAATTGAAAATACAGGTAAGCTTGAAATTTATAAGCTCGAAAGAAATTTAGGATTCTTAGGAACGATAGCGGGTATTGCTCCGATGTTCGGATTCCTTGGAACAATTTTCGGGGTAATTAAAATCTTCTATCAAATTTCATTGCAAAACAGTTTAGAGATTGATACGATCTCAGGCGGTTTGTATGTAAAGATGATTTCCAGCGGATCGGGACTATTAGTAGGTATGATTGCATATGCGGGTTACCATTACTTAGTGCAATTGATCGATCGCGTTATCAATAAAATGGAAATTAGTTCTGTTGAATTCATCGACTTATTAGAAGAACCAGCTAAACCATGAACCTCCGACGCCGACATAAAGCAGCATCGGAAGTCTATAGTCATTCGTTGAATGACATTATGTTCTTCCTGTTGTTATTCTTCCTCATCGCTTCTACTATGGCCACGCCATCGGTATTGAAGTTATTGTTGCCGAATTCAAAAACAGGAATTCAGAGTGTGAAACACCCGGTGGTGATTAGTGTCTCTGCCGACATGCAATATGGAGTGAACGATCAAGTGGTAACACGCGAAACTCTAGAGGCGGCTGTTGTTGCAGCAGTTCAAGGAGAAAACGATCCTACTGCATTATTGAAAATTGATAAAGCTGTGCCTTGGCAAGAAGTTGTTTTCTTACTCGACATCGGAAATAAAAATAAAATTAAAATGGTAGCGGCGACGAACGTTACCAAGATTGATCAATGACGGCTAACCAAACACGTTCGTTGTTTCTTGCACTCGGCATTCACGTGCTGATTGCAATACTCATGATGTATTTGTACATCAGCACTCCCAACCCTCCTTTTGAAGAGGGTCTTGCCGGTGGCGGTGGTGGCGGCAGCTTTGTAGAATTCGGAACACTCGATATTTCAGAAGCAAACACTCCTCCTCCTATTGCAGAAGTGAAAGATGATGAAATCATGACTTCCGATATTGAAGAAACAGTAGCGATTGATCAACCTGTAAAAGTTGAGAAAAAGGTTGAGAAAAAACCTGAAGTAAAAGTTAAGCCAAAAGAAACTGTTGAGTTAGCAAAAGTGCCGGAACGTAAGCCTGATGAACGTGCGTTATACACTCCGGGTAAAAGAGGACAAAGAGGTAATCCGAATGGCACAGGCGATGGCAATGGTACCGGAGGACAAGGAACAGGCAACGGAGGTGGTAATGGAAGTGGAACCGGTCCGGGATCAGGAGGCGGCAGTGGAAACGGTAATGGTGGCGGCAATGGTGATGGTAACGGAGTTGGATTCGATTTAACGGGAAGAAACTGGATGTCGAAGCCACGAGTAGAAGACAACTCTCAGCAAGAAGGAAACGTAGTAATCGATATTGTTGTAGATAAAAACGGAACGGTGGTATCGGCTAACGGCCCCGGACGAGGATCAACCAATACGAATGGCACATTAGTTCGCAAAGCAAAAGAAGCAGCGATGCGAGCGAAATTTTCGCCTAGTCCAAGTGGTGTTGAAGAACAACGCGGAACGATTACATTTAAATTTATCTTGCGATAAAGAATTTAAATCAACGTACTACTTTTTTAATTACCTTGCCTTTACTTGTTTGCAATTGCAAAAGATAAGTTCCATTCTCTATTCCTTCCGGAAGAACAATTAACGATTCATTTGAAATAGAAAGATCGGCGATTTTACGTCCCGAAATATCTGTTAACATTACTGATTCAGCGCGAAGTGGTCCTGTAATATGAATGCTGTTTCCCCTAATCGGATTAGGATAAACTAACCATTGATCAGCATTCAATTCTTCAATACCGGACGTCATGTTTATGAATAAAGTATCTGTTCCCGGTATCGCAGCAAGGTCAGCTCCATTTTCATCAATTAGCTTAATTTGTACTCCTTGCAATGGCACAATTGTTTGCGTTGTGTAGTTTGAAGGAATAATAAAACTAATTTCTCCAATTTCTCCATATCCGCTAATTCCCAAGTGATCAGTTTTTACGATTGAATTAGTTACGCCTGTCGACAAAATTCTATTCAATTTCAAATATGAAGCAGATGAAGCAAGTACACTATTTGCATAAGAGAATTTGATTGAATTGGACTGAATATAAGAAGGGTTTAATGGTAACGTCCATCCTGCTCCCAGCAACGTAGAGAAAGGTTGTAGCATAGAGCCGGCCATTACATGAATACGTACAGTATCACCTGCGTGACAAGAATTTACTTGAGGAATAAAATGCACTTCAGGACCTGTTTGCAAACGATCAATCCATTCAGGATTTTGCAAGCCTACTAAACCATAATTTTGAATAATTGCTAATGTATCATTGGTATTAACTGATCCATCTCCATTGCAATCAACATGTGCACGATCTTGACCATTCGCTTGAAGGGGAGCGCCCCAAGCAGGCACAGGATGATCGGACCATGAAATAGAAATGGTATCACGAGCATAAGAAGAATCATTATAATTTACTCCGATAGGAATTAGATCATTTAAATCAACAACACCGTTATTGTCGGTGTCACCTGGCCTTACAGTAAATGAAGGAATTGCCCCATCTGTCCAGCAAGTCTGCTCACAAAAATTAGTGAATTGACTTGATACAGGATAAACAGCTGAAGAAGGATTCATATCGCCACTACCATTGATCCTCGATGAAATTAAAATCGAATTTGGTTTTTTGCAACTTATCAACCATCCCCCGGAAATTGCATTCGTTGAAGTTGTTAAATTTCGAGCCCATCTAAATTGAAGCAGGGAACTATATGAAGCTACATACTCTGAACAGTAAGGAGAAGAATTCCCATATAATTTATAAATGCCGGATGAAGTCATATCAAAATCGGCAGAATCAACGAAACTACCTGTAATGAATATACGTCCGATTTTATCGACTGCAAGATCAGTTATTAAATTACTATAGCCCAAATTAACAGCCGAAGCTAAATATAGACTTCCACTGCTTTGCGTATACAGAGCAATGAATTGTCCATTCGGGACATAGGTTGCCGAAGCGCTAGGATCTAAATCAATCGAAGAAAATGCTTGTCCGAATAGTAGTAATCGCCCTCCCGACATTAAACACATTCGAATGGGTTGTGTACCATAAACCGAAACTCCTGTGGTTAAATTTTTTGCCCATTGATATACTCCAGAAGAATTATACTTAGCATAAAAAATATCGTACGAAGCTGAACACGTTAAATTAGCAGTACCTGCTCCGGGATCAAAATCTACGGTATTCGAATTACTAAAATATCCGGCAATATAAATATTGTTAAGGGAGTCGACAACAATCTGATGTGGCACCTCCGAAATACCATTTGTTGAATTCAATGAGAAAGCCCAATCGAGTTGCAATAATGATGAGTATTTCGCAACAATAATATCAGCACTTACAGAACCTCCAACACTAGTTACTCCTGCACTCGGATCAACATCGCCTTGTCCGAAGCCGGTAACAACAATGTTATCGTTATTATCGATTGCCATATCAGGATAGTCTATGGAAGATGATTGATTGCTAATAAATGGCAAATCAAATCCAGTTAAAAATTGCCCACTTGGTGAATAGCGAGCTAAAAACACTTTTCCTGTTGATGGAGTTGTAGCTACACCTGTATCTGGATCTAAATCTATGTTTCCTGATTGATATCCGAAGAGAAGAATATTTCCGCTCCTTTCAGGCAGAATTTTAATCCCGAAATCTCCTGAAGCACCTCCAAGTGAAAATCCCCATCTAAACACTCCCATTGAGTCCAAAGAATAGACGAATATATCTGTTTGTCCAACGGCAGTAACAGTTTGAACAGCTGACCCGGGATTAATATCTATTGACCCTTGAAAGGAACCGGTGTAGAATGAATTACCAAGACTATCTTGTACAACGGATCTATATATTCGATAATCCACAGGTAATTGCTCATCACCGGTAGAGAATTTAAAAACCGGACTTTGTCCTAAAGAATTAAATGAGGTCATTAATGTGACCACCAAAACAATATTTCTAATGAATCGAACCATTGTAGTTTTCTTATTTTAAAACAAATGTACTTAAATTTGAATGACATGCAACTATAAATTTCAGCTAATATCTTTACTTTGCAGTGTGAATCAATTGAATTACCAACAGACGCTGGATTATATGCTTTCAGCCCTGCCTATGTTTCATCGAGTGGGTCCTGCGGCATACAAAGCGAATCTCGATAATACCTATTTACTTTTAGACCTATTGGGTAATCCTGAAAAGGATCTGCCAAGCATTCATATTGCAGGCACCAACGGAAAAGGATCTACTTCCAATATGCTTGCTTCAGTTTTGCAAGAACAAGGATATAAAACTGCTCTCTACACCTCCCCTCACCTGCGCGATTTCAGAGAACGCATCAGAGTAAATGGAGAACCGGTGAGTGAAGAATGGGTAAGTTCATTTGTATCTAAATTCAAAGACGATTTTGATCGCATTCAACCATCATTTTTCGAAATGACGACAGCAATGGCTTTCGCTTACTTTAAGGAAATGAAAGTCGATATAGCAGTGATAGAAACAGGATTAGGCGGACGATTAGACTCGACCAACGTAATACAACCGAAAGTATCGATCATCACCAATATCGGTTGGGATCATATGCATTTATTGGGCAATACACTTAAAGAAATTGCAACGGAAAAGGCAGGTATAATTAAGAAGGATGTCCCGGTAATTGTAAGCGAAACCCAAGAAGAAGTAAAAGAAGTATTTGAAGAAAAAGCTAAATCAGCCGGAACGGAATTATACTTTGCCAATAGCGAATGGAGCTGTGTAGCTGAACACTATCACCCAATAGCTGATTTCATGGTAGTTGAAGCGAGGAGTAAAACGAAACCGGGATTTGAAATTATAAGCGACTTAACAGGCACCTATCAATTAAAAAATATGGCTGCCGTAATTACCTGTGTCGATTTACTTAACAAACAAAAATTCACTGTCTCACACGAAGCGCTGCTGAAAGGATTGTTAAACGTAAAGAAAAACACGGGCTTCAAGGGACGCTGGTATATTTTACAGAAAAATCCGGTTATATTATGCGACACCGCTCATAACGTTGACGGGTTAACGCAAATCATTCCGATATTAAAATCGGTCGACAAAGAGAAATTACATATTGTTATCGGAATGGTGGAAGATAAAGAAGTAAGTAAGGTGCTCAACTTATTTCCTTCGGACGCTATCTATTATTTCTGCAAAGCGAATATTCCGAGGGGAATGGATGCCAATTTATTGCAATCAAAAGCCGCTGAATTTAATTTGAAAGGAGAAGTATACACGAGTGTAGCATCAGCATTAAGTGCAGCAAAAGAAAACGCAACTAATAAAGATTTAATATTTGTTGGTGGGAGTACGTTTACGGTGGCAGAGGTGGTTTAAAAAAAGATCATGGTTCGAAGTTCATAGTTCAAAGTTCGCGAAGCGAGTTTGGTTAACGCGCGGGAATTCGTCGATAAGTTTGAATGTGCTTAATATTTCTTACAAAATAGTAAGATCGAAATCTCTATCACACAGAAATAACTTTAAACATCTTGAATTTAAGGCTGGGGTATTTTCACATTTTCACATCATCAAATTGAACTATCGTTCGAAACGTCAAATTCACTCTTGCGCCCATCAGCTTTTTTGTTGGGGGGAGGCGATGCAACCAATTTTTTTGAGTCGCTCCTTGCATAACTAATAAACTTCCGTGTTCTAAGGTGACAGTGATGGTAGGCAAGTTATTTTCTTTTGCTTTTTTATGACGGAATAAAAAATTGCGTTGAGCACCGAAGCTAAGGCTGGCGATGGCACCCTCATCTTTCAACATTTTTTCATCATCGCTGTGGTAGGCCATTCCTTCTTCGTTGTTGTGATATAAATTCAACAAACAAGAATTATAAGAGCTGCCGGATTTTTCTTCAGCGATTTTCTTTAACTCCAACAATTCGCTTGTCCACGGTAGTGCGTACTTCGTTGACTTTGAATATGTATACGAAAACGGTCGATCACCATACCAAGCAACTTTCCTTTTCGTGATTATATGTTTACCCAAAATAAAAGCTTCGTCGTTTTTCCATTCGATTGTATTCAGCAAACGCTCCAAATAAAAATCAGCATTCTTCTCGGAAAATACTTTGCCGAAATAGAACACTTCACCGTCGGAAGGAAGTAAATTTAGATTAGGGAATAGCAATGAATTTTGAATTTAGGATTTTGAATTTGGTAGCTCATTGGTTTCTTCTTTCGAAACGAAATTTTCGATGGGCCGCAGATTTTTATGGTTTTTATGATTTGTTATGATGGTACATCTTTATTTATTGAGATCTAAACTGAACGCTGATTCGCTCCTTCGGAGCTAAATGGATTTAAAGGGATTTTGAATTTGGTAGTCCATTGGTTTCTTCCTTTGAAAAAAAATTTTGGGGATGAAACTCTGTGTTTCTCAGTGTGACCTTTGTGGTCTTTGTGGTTAAATAAAAATCACTTTAACCACGGAGATCACAAAGTTTTTCACAGAGGACACGAAGGCGCTATGCTTGCGACAAAGGGTGCGGAGGCGGCGAAGCCGAGAATTGAAGACCACAGAGGTATTGCTATGTAATTTCTTCTTCAATTAGACTACTTCATTCTTTGGAGTTCGAATTAATCATGCATCATTTATCTTTAATCCTGCATCGTATTTCGACATTTCATCCCTAACAAAATCTAATGACGAACCCAGGGGGCATTAGCACATTAGCAAATTAGCAGATTAGCACATTAAACTCATTTTTCCTCAAACCACCCCGAGTACATCACATAATTATCGGCAATGCCTTCGATAAGTCTTTTTACTTGTTCGGGATCGATGGTTTTTACTTTTTTGGCCGGGACGCCTGCGTAGATGCTGCCCGATTCTACGTGCGTATTTTCGAGTAGAACAGCACCTGCAGCGATGATAGAATTTGATTCTACAACACAATGATCCATTACTATAGAACCCATTCCTACTAATACATTATCGTGAATTGTACATCCATGTACTAAAGCATTATGTCCTACCGATACATTATTTCCAATTACCGTTGCAGCTTTTTTATACGTACAATGAATTACTGCTCCATCTTGAATGTTTACTTTATTTCCCATTGTGATGGTATGTACATCACCACGAACCACAGCGTTAAACCATACGCTGCATTGATCGCCCATAGTTACTTGTCCTACTACGGTTGCATTCTCCGCTAAATAACAATCGTTGCCAAAAACAGGTGATATACCATGAACCGGTTTAATTAAAGCCATAATTTATTTTTTTTCAAATATACTCATCATTTTTTTTGCGGAAGATTTCATACTGAACAGATAGTTGATCGTGTAGCAAAGTTTCTTTGCAAAATTGCATCCCGAGTTTTTGCATCACTTTTATCGATGCTCCATTCTCTTTTACTGCATTCGCTACGATGCGTTCAAGTTGCAGCGTGTTAAATCCGTAATCCAGACATCCTAACGATGTTTCGGTAGCATACCCTTCATTCCTATGCTGAATAAGAAAACGATAGCCTAAATCAACTTCTTCAAGTTCCGGCTGGTATTTTAGTCCGCACCAACCTAATAATTTCCCGTCCGATTTTCTCTCAACTCCCCAACGACCCATATTGTGTAATTTACGGTAGTCGTAATTCTCCAAGAAAGTCCTTGCTTCTTCTATTGATGCAAAAGGTCTATCACCGGTATATTTCAAAACCAATGGATCTAAATTAAGTTCAAAAGCAAACGCTGCATCTTCAGGAGTAAGCTCTCTGAGGATGCAGCGTTCGGTATGTAGTATTTCTTTCATTGCAGCGATATTCTTCTGCAATAATATAAAAACTCTTTCTAGTTTTTAGAAATCCATTTTACATCTTTTGAATTGTTCCAGCAGCTGTACCTTGTGCTGAACTTAATCGGAAGTGGTAAATTCCGTTCGCGTAATTAGCTACATCTAATGTAATTTGATTTTCACCTGCAACTACAGATGTTAACTTACGTGATTCTAATACGCGTCCCATGTTATCTACTACTTCTAATTGAACAGGAGATACAGTACGTAAGTAGAAAGGAATGATCACTTGGCTTTTCGCAGGATTAGGATAAGCATTTGAAGTAATGATGGCGCCATTGTTTTCTTTAATGGCAGTCATCAAATCATATTTTATCTGTGCTTGAGTGGCGCTACTTTGAATATCATCTAACTCATTTCCGGCGATTAATGCGAATGCAACGGTTACCGAGTCGTTTGTAGCTAATGTAAACGGACCTGTTCCTACAACATCAATAACATCGTTTCCTGTACCTGTTCCTCCTGCCGTAGCACGAGAAGTAGAAAGAGCTGTGAATTTTTCAGAATCATCGAATCCGTTCGATAAATCTAATCCGCCACCACCGGTAACATTATCGATTGCATAGTGATTAAATCCACCAACACTTGTAAGCAATTTAATTCCCGCATATAATCCACCGGCATCAGTACACCAAGCATATCCCATTTTCAATCCGGCATCTTCAGCAGCTTTGTTATTTGCATAAGTTTGAATATCCCAATCCGACATAATTCCAGCCCATAAGTTACTTAAGGTTGAAGATCCCGTATTCTTGATAGTATATTCAAAAATATGGTATTTCGAATCCGGAGCGTTGATCCATGATGCAGAACGATGTGATACCGTTAAATGTTGAGAAACCGGAGCAACGTTGTCGTTAAATTTACCATAAGTATCGAAATCAGACCATACCGGAGGGTCATTCTTTTGAATAGTTTGAACAACTGCAAAATCTTCATCTGTTGCACCTGCTGAAGCTCCACGAACGTTATCAGAGACCCCTGAAGAAGTTCCAACCATGAAACCTGTTTCATAAGCAAGTGTACCATTATTTTGGTAATCAAAACCTAATCCGTCAGCTTGAGAAACGCTATTATAACACAATCTTCCTTTGCTCGAATTTGTAGTAAAGACATCATTCATTGTGATGTTCAAATAATCTACATTTACCGTTTCCTTAAAGATTTGAAAAGCTGTATATGATCCATCAGTAAATGTTAACTTGAATGTGATAACAGTATTCTGCGGAGCATTTGCATTGATCTTTACGGTGAACGGATCGGCAATATTATTTGTGGTTGCCATTGTACCCAATACACCAACTGTAGTTGATCCGTCGAGAATTGTAACGTATGTAGACGTTGTCGTTAACGTTACTCCTAAAGCAGTAGTAGGAGATAAATAATTTGTAAAATCGCCTGTGATACGCAGTGTATCATTAACAATAAACACATTGTCATTATTATCAACTACATTTAAGTTGTTTGCACGTACAGAAGGGCCAGAACTAACTAAAGCATTGTACAAGTTAATTCTTCCACTTCCTAACTGATTTAACAAACCTCCATTTGCAGGCACGCTATAAATATTATCTGCAGTTATTCTTAACTGTTCTCCAATTTGCAATGCATTAAAAGATGGATTTTGTGATTTTACAATTGCAGCACATCCGGCGGCTATAGGAGACGCCATTGAAGTTCCACTATAACTTACATATGAGTTATCGTAAACAGTCGAATAAATATTACTTCCCGGTGCACAAACATCAATATAGGAGCCATAATTAGAGAAGCTAGATTTTGAATCATTTGTGCTAGTAGCTGCTATACAAAATGCGTTATTATAAGCCGCAGGAAAAAATTCAATACTTGAATTGTTATTTCCTGCAGCAACGACTACTAAACTGTTTTTATTGAATGTAGCATAATCAATAACCTGTTGTCCAAACGACCCACCACCTGCACCGCCCCATGAGCAGTTGATGATTTGACATCCTGCGTCAGCAGCATAGGTAATTCCTTCGTATGCTTTAGTAAGTGCTCCTGTAGCATCTGCAATCTTCACAGGAATGAATTTACATTTGAATCCAGGACCTGCTACTCCTACTCCATTATCAGTAACAGCATCAGCACAGCCAGAAACGTGACTACCATGATCGCATGTTCCGCAATTTCCTACTTGTGCATCGTTATCGTTTTCTCCAACATCCCAACCTGAGAAATTATCGATATAACCATCATTATCATCATCAATTCCGTTGATTGGATCGGCATAGTTGTGCTTAATGTTTGCTGCTAAATCCGGGTGATCTGTATCTGTACCTGTATCCGTTATTCCGATTACCACATTCGTATCACCTTGTTGTACTCCCCAGGCATCAAATAGTTTTACTTTTGCAAGAAACCATTGTGTGGATTGTTGAGGATCATTAGGAGTATATGCAGAAACTTTCGGCAAAAATTTTGGTTCTGCAAATTCTAACGCACCGGTATTCAAAAGTGCATTGATAGATTTAATTAAATCTACATCCGATTTATAATGCATTTCATAAATCAAACTTAAATCGACCAATTTATTTCCGTACTCATTCGTTTCACGAGACGGCTTCTGGTGGTTCGGGAAAATTTTATGAATATCTACTTGTCCCATGTTAGCTAAAACACGTTGAACTGAAGGGATGTTCACATTCTCGTTACTACATTGACCGCGATACTGATCTTTAACTTTCAGTATGATCGTTTTTGCGATGTAATCATCGGCAGTCACATTCGCAGGCATTTGGTAGCGACTTCCGCTTACCGGGTTACCCGCAAACAATAGGTTTGTCGACAGCACAAGAGCGGCTGTCAGCAGTTGTAAAGATTTTCGCATAGTTTGTATTGGTTCGTGCATTACGAAGATATAATTTATCACCGTAACCGCCAACCTACTCCTCGCATCTATCGATGAATCAGCTCTTTCTTTACCTTAAAACAACATTTTCATGTAAATTTCACAATTCTCTTCTTATTAAAAATCAAGGGATTCATAGATTAATACATTTTGTGGGATTTATAATTGCACCGCCAACTGTAGTTTAATTTCGGTTTTATGGCTATTTTCTATCGCGTCGTTTCCGCTTCCTATAGTCGTTGTTCCGGGGTAAATACTTCTTCCGGCTCTGATCCATAGATCAATCCCTCTATAGGGACGAAGTCGAGTCATGAGGTAAACGCGTTTGCCGCTGCCATACATCGGACTAATACTATAACTTCCCGGAATATCTTGCTCGTAACTATAAATACGCGTATCGTAACTATCAGTCGTAAATAATCCCAACCGCAATGCAAATGAATATGGCTTACCCAAGGGTTTATAAATCACATCTTGATAAATCACACTTCCTCCAGTGCTTTCAAGAGTTACATTCTTCACGTATTCAACTCTACTTTGGAAGTACCAATCCATCCCCGATTTAAACTTCACTTGAAAACGATAACTCTGCGTATTCACCGGAATCAGCACTTCAGCTCCTTGCATTTGATTCGGATTATTTTGTTCCTTATGAACGATATGCCAACGAAGATAAACTTCTGTAGTACGTGAAGGCGTATAGGTAAATTGTACAAATTGATCATTACCACGCGATGGAGCACTTACTTGATATTTCAGCCAAGGAAAACTGAACATATCGTTGTAAAGAGATAATTTATAAGGCTTGGCGATCACAAATTGTAGTCCCACATACGTCCCGTTTTCATTCGTTACTTGAGAGCCTTCTCTAAATGCATTTGCAGTTACCGAATGATAGCCTACATCATAACGGCGATGCACTACCGAAATACTGATTCGTTTATCAACTCCGGCTATTAGTCCGTTGACCATTGCTTTATTCATTTTCTCGTCTACGGCTACTTCTCCAAACACATTGATATTTTTAATTAATCCCGCATAATTAATTCCTTGATTGAAAAAATTATTCCCGTGCGCATCGTGAATTTCGTAGACATCATTACCCGCATATAATGGTTCGCTGTAACGTATCCATTGCGAAGTATATCCAAACTTCCATCCTCCTAATTTTATTCCAATATTAGCTCCGGCGATCGATTGTGTGCTGTTCCCTTTCCCTTCCATCTCACTATCGTTACGATGATAGCCATCAGTTTGAACAGCATTTATAAGATCACCTTGCAGGCTATCTGATTTTATTGAAGCATCTACCTTTTGATGACTTATCCATGCATCAACATTCATATGATGAAAGACTGTATGCACAGCAGCTCCCCTATAAAATCCGTATTCACCAGCCGAGCTATAAGGACGGATGCCCATGCCCTGTTTTTTTACCAACACAGTTTCTGAGCCTTTTCCGAATGCTAATCCCGACCATGCAACTAACCCTTGACCATATTGCAATTGATAGTCGCCAATCACGAACGACTTAACAGTTCTATTTGGCACCACGAACAGATGCATCGAATAAAAATCGAATCCGTTTTTATGATTTCCCTCGAAAAAACTTTCTCCTGCATCTTTTTCAGCAGTGATATTAAAACTAAAATAATTGCCTGCTGTGTAACGGTAGCGGCTATACAATTTCCAAGGACTACCATCATACTTCTTGATCCCATTTTCGTCCTTCATAAATCCTTGTTGATCTTCGAGCAAGCGCTGTGCTCGCATCCAAATTTTTGAAGAACCTTTCGTCAACAAAGATTTCGGACGTAATTTTTCATCAATAATAGGTTCACCGATTCTTAAATACGGCAATAATTGTTGCATTATTTGAGGATCGAAATAATCGAGTGTTTGGACCTCTTCGAGTGCAATGAAATTACCAAACAATTTTCGATGTTGAAGGATTTCCATCACCTGTACCGGATCAAATATTCCGAACGAAGAAAGTTCCTCCTCAGTTGAATAATTTAAATCGATAGGACGATCTTTAAGCAAGGATTTCATCTCTTCAATCTCCGTAAAATCGGTCTCGCTTGATGATTGCGCAGCAATATTCTCAATTCGATCTTCCGAAATCTCATCAGGCAATTGCTGAGCGATGCAGCACACTGTCCCCGACAGCATGCATGCCAATAGCAATAACTTTCTCATTTATTTTTTCGGCAGTAAAAACAAGAGAGAACAAACAGGAGAGAAGCCTAATTGTCGATGATAAGAAGTCTCCATTATCAACTTCATCCTTTTATAATAAACACTGAATCCGTAAGCTGTTTGCATAGTCATCCAATTGACTTCTGCAGAAAAACTAATTGCATTTAGAGGGGAATATTTAAATCCGTTTCTTATCTCCGGCTTACTTCCTTCGCATTGCATCACCTCACCTTCAACCACAAATTGAGGAGAGAAGCGATAATCGGCGGCGGCGGAAATAATAATTCTCGAATAATCCGACAAAGGATTATACATCGTCTGACTAACCGGAACAACAGCCATCACTGCCGTTGTTAAGCGTGATGTTAACCGAGCTTGCATTCCTGCGGTAATGCGATGATGATTCAGCGAGCCATAGTCCTCACCAAACTTAACATGATGCATATTCCAGCGTAGCCCTGCCGTAATTTGCTTCCCGAATTTTTGTGAATAGCCAACTGTATAATCTTGTTCGCGATAGAGGTTAAATCCACGGTCACTAACGGCCACGGATAACCGATATTTTAATTGTACCGGCATTGACAACAAAAACGACTTCTTATCGAGTTCACGAAGCCAAAAACTGCGACTATATCGCATACCCACAAGTTGCAATGAATCGGGTTGCAATGCACCGGGATTGCCAACGAGATTTAAATCCTCTTCGTTGCCGGAAGAGAACCGATTTCTTTCAGAAGCTGAAGAAATTTGAGCGCACAATATATGCGTCATAAGCACTAACATCACTGTTAGTGAACAAGTAATTTTATTCATGATAAAAATGATAGCTCCCCCAATGAAAAAGGAAGGAAGTGAATATTAGAACTTAACGACTATTTTTTCTTTTTAGCCGCTGATTTTTTCGCTGTAACTTTCTTTGAAGGCTTTGCTGAAGGAGCTTTTTTTACTTTCTCCATTTCGCCTGCAGCTGCAAGTACTTTCTCTTTTAATGTAGTTTTAAATCCCACGATTTTCTTGAGCAATGATGCATCACCTGTCGCCAACATTTGAGCAGCAAGAATTCCTGCATTTTGAGCTGCATTTAATGCTACAGTTGCAACAGGAACTCCGTTCGGCATTTGTAAGATCGATAAGATAGAATCCCATCCGTCGATACTATTACTCGACTTCACAGGAACACCAATCACGGGCAATGGAGTAACAGATGCTACCATACCCGGTAGATGAGCTGCGCCACCTGCCCCTGCTATGATTACACGAATACCGCGACCGGCAGCTTCTTTTGCGTAAGAGAACATACGCTCGGGAGTGCGATGTGCAGAAACCACCGTCATTTCATAAGGGACTTGAAACTGATCAAGAATTTTAGCAGCTTCTTGCATTACAGGTAGGTCGCTATTGCTTCCCATTATTATTCCGACAAGTGGAGTATTCATTGTGTAATTTTTTATTCGATTAAATTATTGAGTCAGCACTTTTAATTTTTGCTGTACAATTCTAGCTTTATCAATGGCGACATTAAGATCATTATCGGTAACGGTAACATGTCCCATTTTACGCATCGGCTTAGTTATCTTTTTACCATACAAATGAACGTATACTCCCGACATCTGCATCACCTCATTAATACCTTGGTAGTGCGCTTCACCTTCGTGACCTTTCTCGCCAAGAACATTAATCATCACCGAAGGTTTAACGATATCTGTAGCACCAAGTGGTAATCCTAATATCGCTCTTAAATGCTGTGCATATTGAGAAGTAATATTTCCCTCGATAGTTTGGTGTCCGCTGTTATGAGGACGAGGAGCAATTTCATTCACCAGCACCTCACCATCTTTCGTCACAAACATTTCGACTGCGAGGATACCTGTCATTCCTGTTTTCTCTATGACTTTACGAGCGATAGCAATTGCCTTATCAGAAATTTCTTGACTGATACGAGCGGGGCTGCATAAAAACTCCACTAGATTAGCTTCAGGATTAAACTCCATCTCCACTACGGGATAATGTACAATTTCGCCTGCTGAATTTCGAGCAACGATCACAGCGATCTCCATTGAGAAATCAATCATCTCTTCTAATACACAAGGTGCATCGAAACAATCGTTCAAAGAAGAAGCATCTTTCATTTTCATCACACCTTTTCCATCGTAACCACCCTTTCTCAACTTAAGGATAGCGGGAAAACTATCAACGTGATTTGATAGAGCCGATTTATCGTGAATTAAATGAAAGGGAGCTGTGGGAATATTATGAGAAACAAAAAATTCCTTTTGCAATCCTTTGTCTTGCACCATCGCCAACACCTGAGGTTGAGGAAACACTAAAACACCTTCACTTTCGAGACGCTCTAAGGCACGTACGTTTACATGTTCAATTTCGATGGTTAAGACATTTACATTCTTACCAAAATTATAGACAGTTGCTTCATCACGAAAATCGCCATGAACAAACGACTCAGTTAAGTAACGGCAAGGAGCGTTTGCATCGGGATCGATGATTGCCGTAGCAATATTCAAATTCACGGCCTCCTGCAATAACATTCTGCCGAGTTGTCCGCCGCCGAGCACGCCCAACCTAAAATCCTGACCTGAGAAATTGACCATCATAACGGGCGCAAAAATAACCTATAATTGATCACTCAAGCGATAACAACCGCTTACAATCGTTTATTTTTTTAAGCCTTATGGCGACATCCCGATTTCCTCCCATCTTTTAAATCAATCCAATTTTTATCTACTTTTGATAGTATCAAATGATAGTATCAATGAAACCTCCTTACGACATTACCCAAAAAATACTTCATTTAACTAGTTCAATTTCAATTAAATTAGGGAGAATTGACGCCAGTCATCTTTCGAGACAATCGCCACGTCTGCGTAAAGAAAATAGAATCAAAACGATTCATTCTTCATTAAAAATCGAAGGCAATAGTTTAGAAGAAGAACAAGTTTCAGCGATTTTAGATCATCAAAAGATTATTGGTCCGAAAAAAGATATCACGGAAGTACTAAATGCAATAAAGGCCTATGATCATTTAAACCGCTTCCATGCATTTTCAGAAAAGTCGTTTTTAAAAGCACACGGAATGATGATGAAAGGGCTGTCGGATGAAGCAGGCTCTTATCGATCCGGCACAGTTGGCATTGTGAAAGGCAGCAAAATAATGCATGTAGCTCCACCTGCCGGTAATGCACGCAACTTGATGCGCGATCTGTTTTCATACCTAAAAAATGACGATGATTTATTGCTGATCAAGAGTTGTGTATTTCATTATGAACTGGAATATATTCACCCTTTCAATGATGGCAACGGACGTATGGGAAGGCTTTGGCAAAGTGTAATTCTACGACGAGAATATCCGGTATTTGAATTTCTTTCGTTCGAAAAGCTGATAGCCTACAATCAAGCTGAATACTACAAGACACTAAGTCAATGCGACATAAAAGGGAAATCAACTGATTTTATTGAATACCTTTTAGGTATACTCGACAGGAGCTTAGAAGAATTACTTCAATACAATAATCGTCCGATGAAAACAGAAGATCGTCTCGATTATTTTGTGAGTTTAGGATTACATCAATTCACGCGTCTCGATTACATGAATGTATTCAAAGACCTCTCTTCGGCTACAGCGAGTCGCGATTTAGCTAAAGGCATCGAACTCAAAATTTTTAGTAAATCAGGGGAGAAAAATAAAACGAAGTATACTTTAATCAACCGTCATAATCAATTATAAATAGCTCATCCAACCCCTGTTTAGGTCTTTGGATATTCTAATTAGTAAGTTAATCCAAACATTTTCTCCAAAATTCGAAAAACACTCCTTGTACAATTCTCGTTCCACCCTACATAGACACCTGATTAACAATCAAATACAACCCTTCCCAAAAATAGTCTCCATCCCTATTCGACAACCTTTACTTCTTGTCAGGTTTTTTGATTTCTTACTCCCCAATTGCCGTCGTTTGCCTACCTTCGTGCCTTCTTATGGAAAAAGAAGTACATATACACGATAAAACGTTTGTGCCATTCATTACGGCGCCTCAATTGCAAGTCAGAATTGCAGAATTAGGAGCGCTGATCAATGAAGATTTGAAGGACAAGCGTCCTCTGATCGTAGGGGTATTAAACGGTTCAGCCATTTTCATGGCTGATTTACTACGCGTTATCCAACTTCCATGTGAGATTGCCTTTATCAGAGTTAGTTCATACTCGGGTACAGAGAGCACAGGGACAGTAAAAAATGTAATCGGGTTAACGGAAGACATTTCCGGACGTGATGTTATTCTTGTAGAAGACATCATCGACACGGGAGATACTGCAAAATATTTACTCGATGATTTCAAGAGTAAAAACCCTGCGAGTGTTCGTTTTGCTACGCTTCTTTTCAAGCCTGCTTCCTTACGTCAGGAAATTAAGCCTGACTATGTAGGTTTTGAAATTCCTCCGGCATTTGTTGTTGGCTATGGCCTCGACTACGACGGATTAGGAAGAAATCTTGCTGACATCTACCAACTTAAAAGTTAATAAATAGTCATGTTAAATCTAGTACTCTTCGGACCTCCGGGAGCAGGTAAAGGAACTCAGTCTGCCAAGCTCATCGAAAAATACCAACTTGTACATTTATCAACGGGTGATATCTTCCGTGCCAACATCAAAGGAGGAACGGAATTAGGCACACGTGCGAAGCAATATATCGACCAAGGTCAATTGGTTCCTGATGAAGTAACTATCGGAATGCTTGAATCGGAAGCCGATAAATATCCCGATGCTAAGGGTTATATCTTCGATGGTTTTCCTCGCACTCCGGCGCAAGCGAAAGCACTTGATGCATTCTTAGCAACTAAAGGAACTGCCATTACAGGAATGTTGGCACTTGAAGTAGAAGAAGAAGAGCTTAGAAAACGTTTATTGTTGAGAGGTAAAGATTCAGGTCGTGCAGACGATCAAGATCCTGCAGTGATTCAAAAACGTATCGATGTTTATCGCAACGAGACTGAACCTGTTCGCGATTACTACATGGCTCAAAACAAATACACAGGCATTAATGGCATCGGCACGATCGATGAAATTTTTGACCGCTTAAGCAATGCTATCGACGCATTGTAATTTCAATTTATATTACCATTAATACTTTCCCAATTTATCATGTCCGGTTCCAACTTCGTTGATTATGTTAAAATCTGTTGCCGCTCAGGAAAAGGAGGACAAGGTTCTACACACTTCCATCGCGATAAACTAACAGCTAAAGGTGGTCCCGATGGCGGTGATGGCGGACGCGGGGGACATATCATCGTTCGCGGTAATGCACAACTTTGGACATTACTCCACTTAAAATATCGTAAGCATGTTTTAGGCGAAGACGGAGGTTGTGGAAGCAGCGGATTAAAGACCGGTGCTGATGGTACTGACTTAATTCTTGAAGTTCCTATCGGAACAATTGCGCGTGATGAAGAAACGGGAGAAGTAGATTTTGAAATTTCAGAAGATGGGCAACAAGAAATATTAGTTGCAGGTGGACGAGGAGGAAAAGGAAACAATCACTTTAAATCATCGACCTTACAAACGCCACGCTTTTCGCAGCCGGGAGAACCGGGACAAGAATTATGGAAAATTCTTGAATTAAAATTATTAGCAGATGTTGGATTAGTAGGATTTCCGAATGCAGGAAAATCAACTTTACTTTCAGTAGTTTCTGCAGCGAAACCTGAGATTGCCGACTATCCTTTCACCACTATCGTTCCGAATTTAGGAATGGTTCGCTACCGCGACAATCAATCGTTCGTGATGGCCGATATTCCGGGAATTATAGAAGGAGCATCGGAAGGACGAGGACTAGGAACACGATTCTTACGACATATTGAACGAAACTCTGTTTTGCTTTTCATGATTCCTGTCGACACCAAAGATATCAAGCAAGAATATAGCATTTTGTTGAACGAATTAAGTCAGCATAATCCTGAACTCATCGACAAGCGACGTGTAATTGCTATCACGAAATGTGATATGATTGACGATGAATTACAGACAGCCTTGATGAAAGAAATTCCGGAAGATAAAATGCAGGACAATATGAAAGTCCCTGTGTTATTTATTTCGTCGGCAACAGGCAAAGGCATTGTAGAGCTGAAAGATGTGCTGTGGTCGATGATGAACGAACAATCATTCTTATCACGTTAACGCCTTACCGAAATGCTTGAGATATTGCGGGGAATCGACACGAAGCTTCTTCTCGCTATTAATGGCGCGCACTCCCCTACTCTCGACTTTCTCTTTTTCTGGATCAGTGATCGATTGATCTGGATTCCGTTTTATTGTTGGCTTTTATATTCGCTCTATCGCAGTTATCTTAAAGACACATTGTGGATTTTACCGGCAATTGCAGCGATGGTAGCAGTAAGTGATCAGTTTTCGGTGCTAATCAAAAACAATGTAGCGCGATTAAGACCATGTCATGAGCCAAGTATTCAGAATATCGTTCATTTAGTGAATGATTATTGCGGCGGACAATTCGGTTTTTTCAGTTCACATGCATCAAACTCCATGTCGTTGGCGGTGTTCATATCAATGATGTTACCGGCATCCCAAAAAGCCATACGTTATCAACTATTAGTATTTGTTCTATTGATAGGCTATAGTCGCGTTTACTTAGGAGCCCACTATCCCGGCGATGTAATTAGCGGATGGATCTTCGGGGCATTCTTCGGATGGATTACAGCGACGCTATTAAAAAAGAAGATTTCACCTATTGAAACAAAATAACCAAAAATAAATTTTTCTCATATCCTTAACCGTTAGTAAAACTCATTACTATGTTACGCAAAATATCCTTTTTCATTTGTTTGATCATTGCATCAACAACGCAGGCACAAAACAAATCACTTCCTGCATCTAAACCCAAACTTGTTGTAGGTATTGTTGTTGATCAGATGCGCGCTGATTACATCAGTAAGTACAGAAACAAACTAGGAACGGGAGGATTTAAAAAGCTTGCTGCGCAAGGATATCAATGCAGAAATACGCATTATAACTATGTACCTACATATACAGGTCCCGGACATGCAAGTATCTACACAGGAACAACGCCGGCATTCCATGGAATCGTTGCAAACGACTGGTTCGATCGCACAGAAAACGATACGGTATACTGTGCAGAAGATAAAAATGTGAAAGGAGTTGGATCTGACAACTACGCAGGCAAAATGTCGCCGAAGCGATTATTAAGCACCACTATTACCGACGAATTACAACTTACGAACCAAGGCAAGTCGAAAGTTATTGGTATATCTTTAAAAGACAGAGGAGCAATTTTACCTGCGGGAAGATCGGGAGATGCAGCCTATTGGTATGATGGATCAACGGGCAACTGGATCAGCAGCACCTGGTACATGAACGATTTACCGAAATGGGTAAAAGATTTTAACGAGAGAAAATGGCCTGATCATTATTTATCGAAGCCATGGACAACAACATTACCATTGAGTTATTATACAGAAAGTGATCCTGATGATAGTCCGTATGAATTACCATACACAGGAGAAGCAAAACCGGTATTTCCACATGATCTACCTGCATTGCGCGGCACGAGTTTCGATTTAGTTCGTCGCACACCATTTGGAAATACAATGACAAAAGATCTTGCGATAGCCGCGATATCGGGAGAAGAATTAGGCGCAGATAGTATTACAGATTTTTTGTGTGTTAGTTTTTCGGCAACCGACTATGTAGGACATCAATTCGGGACAGATGCAGTTGAATTAGAAGACACCTATATACGTTTAGACAGAGACATTGCCGATCTACTACAATATCTTGATTCACGAATAGGAAAAGGGAATTATTTAATATTTCTAACTGCAGATCATGGTGCTGTAGTAAATCCGCAGTCATTAATCGACAAAAAATTAGAAGCAGGATTTAGCGATCCGAAAATGATATCAGATACAGTAAAATACTTTTTGCAAAGAAAGTATGGAAGTAGTGAATACATGCAATGTTATTTAAACGATCAATTTTATTTGAACCGAAGTAAAGTAGACTCTGCGAAAATTAATATTTGCGTGATGCAACAAGAGATAGCTGATTTCATTCGCTATAAAATCGACGGCTTACAAGACGTATTAACTAACTGTAACATCTCGACAACCGAATACAACGAACCCTTCAGAAATAAAATTCAGAAAGGTATGCAGCCGAAAAGATCTGGAGATGTGGTATTACTCTTTTCACCGGGTTGGACAGACAAGCTCTTTGGCAATGGCAAGCAAGGAACAACACATGGTTCACCATATCCTTACGATACCCATGTTCCTTTAATGTGGTATGGTTGGGGAATTCCTGCAGGAGCATGCACGAGATCGATAAACATTCCGGATATAGCACCAACTCTCAGCTTCTTATTAAACATCGGAATACCGAATGGCTGCACAGGAAAAGTGATAGAAGAGATAGCGAAATAATTATTGATCAACAACCAGCAACTTCTTTACTAATTTCATTTGATTGCCTTTGTAGAAAGTAATGAAGTAATCTGCTGAACCATGAGGTATAATGATAGTTTCATTTTGGCTATGTATATTATTCTGAACAATCAATCTGCCTTGAAGATCGTAAACACTATATCGAACGTCTTCATTAAGCGGCCAAATGCTTAAATCAAATGCAAGAGTAAATTGATTTCCGATAATTGGATTTGCAAACCAAACGCCATCATTATCGCTAGTAGATTTAAATAAATCAACAACCAAATTATTCGAAGATTTTTCACAGCCTCGTTGATTCGTTACGCTGCAATAATAAGTACCCGGAGACGACACATTCAATTTACCATCGCTAGTAGAAAACAAATATGATCCATTTTTATACCAATCGTAAAGACTACCTAGCTCAAAAGAATCATCAGAAATAACAGTTAACAAATTAGCTATATTACTTCCTTGAGAAATTAACTTAGGATGAGGAGAATTATTCTCAACAGCAATTTTAACCTCATGCAAACAACCGGGAGAAGCAATATAAATTGATCGACAAGAATATGCTCCTTCTTGAATCACAGGAATTGAAAATTTTCCGTTAAGAGAATTTAAAGCACTTCCATTTAAATACCAAGTAGGATTCTTCAATTTAACAGAATCGGCAACGAGAATAACTGTTGCTTCGTCACATTTTTTCACATCATCAGATGAACCATTACAAAAAATTGGCAATGACGATTTACCTAAAACTTTAAATTGAACCTCTGAGCTAAACACGGTATCATTTAAACTCGAAGAGGCAGAATAAGCAGAAACAAATAAATTCTCTTTTAGTGAAAGAGTTTTAACTATACCGCTTCCACTTAAACTATCAATTACTTTCCAATAACAAATGGCATCGAAAGGCTCGTTGAGTGCTAATAAATATGCTATTGATTGATCGTCTTCACAATGTGTAATAGATGAACCGGGAGCAATAAGAGTGATCGACCAAATTCCTTTGTCAGCATAAGCATAATAAAAATCTCTTTTTAACGAAGTACCCGAGCATGGTACGCCGGGCTGATTATCTGTCATTTCAACTTCTAATAAATTCCCAAGACTATCTCTTTTATATTGATAATTTGAAAGCGTAAACCATCCGCAACCTACAGGTGAAAGATTTTGCAATCCGACGTAAGAAATCAATTTTCCGGAAGCATTGTATGTCCATTGATATTGATACATTAAATTCCCACTACAGCTTCCTTTATACTCATCAACTCTGAGGATTTGGTTTGAACTATTATAAGAATAATTACGACAAGCATTTAAACTATAAACAGCGTTCAGATAATCAAAGTCTTGACTACTGCTTAAATAATGATTAACAGCGTATGATTTAAATGCTACTTTCCATGGATCCCATAGATGAGTAATATTATTGTATTGCAAAACAGTATCAACCTCCAAGCTATCGAATGAAGTATAATAACAATTATGCAGAGTGTTGGGAGTCCATACATTTAATACAGAATCGAAAGAAGATTCAACAATTTGAATTGGCATTAAAGAAGATCCTTGATAAAAATACTCCGATTTCAGTTTTGGGAATAGCAAGCTATTAATGTATCTGATATTTATAGAATCGCGCAAAAAGTTATCCTTTAAATAAACGGTTGAATCACTCCATCCTTGAAAAGCAAACATGTGATTTATCACTGAACCGAAACTGTCATAATTAAAAGACTCATGTGCTGCTAATACGCCATTGCCTGACGCATCCATTTTCATAGAGTCCTTGCTAATTAATCGGCCAAAGGTGTCATAAGTATAAATTGAATTCGTGCCCGGCAAATACGAAATCGAATTTTGTCCGGTTTTGTATGATGTAATTCGATTTGCGGAGTTAAAAATAGATTTAAAATAATTCGGAGAAGTATATTGAACCGGAGAGTTCGAAGAAGAAAAATAAACGCCAACAACAACCGAGTCATTTTGAGCAAAAACATGACCAAAGGGCAATAGAGATATTCCAACGAACGTCAACCACAGCCATTTCATTGTAATAATCGGTTTAGAGCTAGCCATAATCAGTGATAATCAACATAATGCTGAGCAATACAAACCTAAGAAAAATTCACTTTCCCTTTAACAACAAGTACTATCTTTGCGCCATGAATTTACTAACCCTATTATTTCTGGAAAGTTTAGGTGGCGGGGAGCTGATGGTAATTATGCTCTTTGTACTGATGTTTTTCGGTTCAGCTAAAATTCCGGAACTAGCCAAAGGCCTAGGGAAAGGAATGCGAGAATTTAAAGATGCCATGAACGGAGTTCAGAACGAAATCAAGGCCGGAATGAATAATATTGAGAGTGAAGTCAACAAAGTAAAAGACGATGTAGCCAGAGAAGTTCCTCAAATGCCTATCATTGAGAGTCACCCAATGGCACAATCAAAATCGGCAGCAGTTACAGCAAGTGAAATTGAAATGGCGGCAAAAGCAAAAAGCGATGCTCTATTAAAAGATCCAAATGCTACATTTTCAGCAGAGACCAACGGAACAAGCGAATCATAAAAATACTACTCAAAATCAACTCACCCCGACTAACCACCGGGGTTTTTTATTGTTAAAATCCAACTAGATTAATTTTATTTATCTGTTTTTCAATAATTTACGAAATTTTATCCAAAATTTAATATTGGAAACTATTTTTGTGCACAAAGTTTCCATAGTTTTGCACCCGAAATCATGCAACTCTCATTTAACCCCAACTGCCGCATATTAGAAGGCGCCCATAAGCTCTTCAGCCGATTTGGTTTGAAAAGTGTGACCATGGATGATATTGCCAGGGATTTGGGTGTTTCAAAGAAAACCATTTACCAACTGTATGCCGACAAGAATGAATTAGTGAGGGCATATATTGAAAAAGAGCGTGAAGAGCACACCAAGATCATTGAAGAAATAGGAAAGACCTCAAAAAATGCCATCGAAGAGATCATATTAACGATGCAATTTATGAGTAAGACCTTCAACCGAATTAATCCGAATCTCTTTTATGACATGCAGAAATATCATCCTGAGTCATGGGCTATATTTCGTGAATTCAAAGAGAAATTCATGACACAATTGGTGATCTCAAACATCGAAAAAGGCAAGTCGGAAGGATTATATCGCTCCGACATCAACACCAAAATAATGGCGCGTTTTCGTCTGGAGCAAGTAGAAATGGCGATGGACCCTTCCGTATTCCCTGCCGATAAATACAATCACTCTGAAGTGCAAATGCAATTACTAGATCACTTCATGCATGGTATATGTACATTGAAAGGCCATAAACTCATTAACAAATACAAACAAATCGACGACGAATAAATTTCAAATCTTTAAAATGTAAAATCATTTTATCCGTCTGACATAAAATTATTACGATTCATCCCTAATTATTGCAGTTTCAAATTTCCTGCAATACATAAATTAAGAAGTTAATAGAAATTTGCAACCCTAACAGCATTAAAGCAACTATGAAAAAAATCCTGACACTTTGTATCTTCCTGCAATCGGTGATGATTTTGCAGGCCCAGGATTCAAAAAATTCCTTTACTCTTAAGCAAGCAGTAGACTATGCATTGACGAATCAACAAAATGTTAAAAATGCAATGCTTGATGAAAAGATTGCTCAACGTAAAGTAGATGAATTAGTAGGTATTGGAACACCGCAAATTTCCGGAGAAGCTGATTTCAACAAATTTATTGAAATTCCTACGTCATTCGTTCCTGCAGAATTCTTTGGAGGAAACGCAGGTGAATTTTACGGAGTGAAATTCGGGCAACCTTATACAGCATCTGCGGGCGTTACAGCGACGCAATTACTTTTCGATGGTTCGTACCTCGTAGGATTGCAAGCTTCTCGTACTTATCGTGAATTAAGCAAGAAAGCAACAGCGCAAACTAAAACAGAAACTGCAATAAACGTAAGCAAAGCTTACTATGGTGCTCTAGTATCTGACGCACGTCTTGAGATTATTCAAGCTAACATAGATCGCGTTACAAAGTTGTTTAGCGACACAAAAGCTCTTAATCAAAACGGATTAGTAGAGAAAATTGATGTAGACCGTATTGAACTTTCGTTAAACAACTTAAAAGTTGAGAAAGAAAAAATCACTCGCTTCAAAGATCTCAGCTATGCATTATTGAAATTCCAAATGGGATTTGATCCACATCAACCAATAACGCTTAGTGATAAACTCGATGAGTCGGTACTACAAAACGTTGTAATTGCTGATTCAGTAGACGCCTCAAAACGTCCTGAATTTGCATTAGCAACAGTTCAACGCAAACTTCAAGAACTAGATTTAAAGCGCTATAAATCGACTTATTACCCTAGCCTAGTTGCATTCGGATCTGCTAGCTATAATGCATCTCGTAATGAATTCAATATCTTCAATACGGACTACAAATGGTATCCGACAGTAGTTGCAGGATTAAAACTATCTATTCCTATTTGGGACGGATTACAGAAGCAAGCTAAAATATCTCAAGCGCGCCTATCGCTCGAAAAAGTTGACAATTCAATCTCGTTGTTAAAAAACAGTTTTGCTTTAGAGTATGAATCAGCTCGAAGCAACTACGAAAACAATTTATCGTCACTTAAGACTGTTAAGAAAAACCAAGAACTTGCAACAGAAATCTCACGCGTATCAAAAATTAAATACGATAACGGAGTTGGATCATCACTTGAATTAGTTGATGCAGAAAGTTCAGTTAAAGAAGCAGACGCAAACTATTTCAACACACTTTATGATGCCATTATTTCTAAAATTGATTTGGAAAAAACACTAGGCACAACAGGATTCTAATCACAAAAACTACCCAATCTGTAATACCTATTATATGAAGAACTTTGTTTATATTCTGCTTTCAGCAGTACTATTATCTTCTTGTTCATCAGACGAGCTTGCAAAGAAAAAAGCAAAACTCGACGAATTAAAAAAACAAGAAACAGAAATTAAAACTCAAATTTCCACTCTTGAAAAAGAAGTTGCAAAATTAAGCGGCACTAAAACTACTGCACCGCATGAAGTTTCTGTAACTAAGATGGCTACCACTTCATTCAACCATTATATTGAAGTGCAAGCGCATGTTGATGGTGATGAAAACATCGCTGTTAGTGCGGAAGTTCCCGGAACTGTGAGTAAAATAAATGTTCGAGTTGGAGACCACGTAACGAAAGGAAGTGTTCTTGCAGAACTTGACAATCAGACTTATGTTAAGTCGTTGGATGAATTACAAAACGCACGTGATTTTGCCAATACCTTATTTCTAAAACAAAAAGCACTTTGGGATCAAAAGATCGGTACCGAAGTACAGTACTTACAAGCTAAAAACTCTCTTGAATCGATCGACCGCAAGATCTCTACTGTTCGTGAACAATTAGCTATGACTAAAATCAAGGCACCGATTTCAGGAACTGTTGATGCAATGGAATTAAAAGTAGGGCAAATGTTTTCACCTGGAATGCCGGGGGTAAGAGTTGTAAACCTTGACGAATTAAAAGTAAAAGCTGAAGTAGCGGAAGCATATATCTCTAAAGTAAAGAAAGGAGATGATGTAGAAATCAATTTCCCTGATTTAGCACAAAGCATCAAAGCTAAAATCACTTACTCAGGAAAAGTTATTGATCCTTTAAACAGAACATTTGGAGTTGAGATTTCTCTAAACCAAAAAGCTGTTGAACTACACCCTAACATGGTAGCGATAATTAAAATCGCTGATTATGCTGCTAAAGAAACTTTCGTATTACCTGCAAGTGTTGTACAAACAACTCCAGATGGTAGTTATGTGTTTGTTGCTGAAGGAAATGTAGCAAGAAAGAAATCGGTAACAATCGGAAAGAACTACAAAGGACAAGTAGAAATAACCGGAGGAATATCGGCAGGAGATCCTGTGATTACTACGGGCTACCAAGATTTAGTTGACGGACAACCGATCAAATTATAATTCAAAATTATTTTTCACACATTAAACGCCCACGTCAATGAAAGACGTCTTCAAAGAATTTAAACCCAGCAGCTGGGCCATCAATAATAAAACCACCATTTATATCTTAACGGTGATTATTACGTTGGCAGGTATTGCGACATATAATAGTCTGCCGAAAGAGAATTTCCCTGACATTACGTTACCACAAATTTTTGTGAGCGTAGTTTATCCCGGAACATCTCCTGCCGACATGGAAAACCTGATAACAAAGCCTATTGAGAAACAAATCAAAGGTATATCAGGTGTAAAAAAAGTAACGAGTAATTCAGTACAAGATTTCACAAGTATTATTGTGGAGTTCAACACCGATGTTGAAGTTGCGACTGCGAAACAGAAAGTTAAAGATGCTGTTGACAAGGCGCGTACCGATTTGCCGAACGACTTAGACAGAGATCCTTCGGTAACGGATATCAACTTCAGTGAAATTCCCATTCTATTCGTCAATATCTCAGGAGATATAGAGTTAAACAAACTCAAAAAATATGCTGACGATATTAAAGATAAAATCGAAGGCATGAAAGAGATCACCCGTGTTGAAATGGTGGGAGCTCTTGATCGCGAAATTCAGATCAACGTTGATATGTACAAAATGCAAGCAGCGAAGATTACGATGAGTGATATTGCTAATGCGGTGAAGTTTGAAAACATGACTATCTCAGGAGGAACAGTTTCTGAAGATGGCATCAAGCGTGTACTATCTGTTAAAGGTGAATTCAAAGATGTTGAACAAGTAAAAAACATCATCATCGGTGCTACCGGTGGTGCGCATGTATACTTAAAAGATATTGCCGACGTAAAAGACGCATTCAAAGAACAAGAAAGTTTTGCACGTCTTGACGGAAAAAATGTAATTACTTTAAACGTTGTAAAACGCTCGGGATATAACCTCATTGACGCTACTGACAAGATTAAGAACACGGTAGAAGAAATGCAGGAAACTCAACTACCTTCAAACCTCAAGATCACCTTAACGGGCGATCAAAGTGATTCCACAAGAACCACTCTGCATGATTTGATAAATACTATCATTATCGGTTTCATCTTAGTATTGATTATCTTGATGTTTTTCATGGGAACAACGAATGCATTCTTCGTTGCCATGAGTGTACCATTATCGATGTTTGTTGCATTCTTGTTTATGCCGGTATTAGGATTCACGATGAACATGATTGTATTGTTCTCGTTCCTACTTGCACTCGGAATTGTAGTAGATGATGCCATTGTAGTTATTGAAAACACACATCGTATTTTCGAGAATGGCAAACGTCCGATTAAAGAAGCAGCTAAAATGGCGGCGGGAGAAGTATTCTTACCGGTATTAAGCGGTACACTTACCACCCTTGCACCATTCGTGCCTCTAGCCTTCTGGAAAGGAGTTATTGGAGAGTTTATGTTCTACCTTCCAATCACTTTGATTGTAACATTAACAGCATCCTTATTAGTAGCGTATATAATTAATCCTGTGTTTGCTGTAGGATTCATGAAACCGCATCATGACGATGAACATTCAAAACCTACAATGACCAAAGGGTTGAAAGTGTCGTCAATTATTTTTGCAGTTGTAGGAACTATCTTCCATCTCGCAGGCGCTCATGCTATCGGAAACTTATCTTATTTGCTAATTGGATTTAGTTACTTGAATCACTTCTATTTGCAAAAAGCTATTTGGAATTTCCAGAATCATGCATGGCCTAAATTCAAAACATGGTATGGAGAAAAACTCGATTGGTGTTTACAACATACAAGAACGATGTTGGTTGCTACAATCGTAATCTTTATCGGTTCCTTTATGGCTTTCCAAGCGAGAGCTCCTAAAATGGAATTCTTCCCGAGCGCAGATCCGAACTTTATCTATGCCTATATTAAACTTCCTGTAGGAACTGATCAGCTTTACACCGATTCAGTTACCAGAATTGTGGAGAATCGTGTAATGCAAGCATTAGGAAAAGATAATAAGATAGTTACTTCTGTAATCTCGAATGTTGCTGTAGGAACTAATGACGCTAATGAATTCGATCCTTCAGTACAATCTAACAAAGGAAAGATAACCATTGCGTTTAAGAAATTCTCGGAACGTAACGGAGAATCATCTGCTAAATACCTCGACAAAATTCGTAATGCAGTTAAAGGAATTCCCGGTGCTGAAATTACAGTTGATCAAGAGAAAGGCGGACCACCGGTTGGTAAACCAATCAACATTGAAATCAGAGGAGATAAATTCGATGATTTAGTTGCTACTACAGCACGACTTCAACATTACCTTGATTCATTGGACATCCCGGGAGTAGAACAGTTGAAAAGCGATTTTGAATCAAGTAAACCTGAAATCGTATTCAACATCAATCGTGAACGCGCAAACCGTGAAGGTATAAGCACAGGACAAATCGGAATGGAGATTCGTAATGCCGTATTCGGTAATGAGGTATCTAAATTCAGAGATGACAATGATGAATATCCGATTCAATTACGTTATGCATATAACCAACGTATCGATGTTGATGCATTAAACAACTTGAAGATAACATATCGCGATATGAATAAAGGTGGCGTTGTTCGTCAAGTGCCATTATCATCGTTTTGCGACATCTCCTACTCTACTACTTACGGAGGCATTAAACGTATCAATCAAAAACGCGTGATTACTTTAAGTTCAAACGTACTACGTGATTATGATATGCAAGGTGTTGTTACGAATGTTCAAAATGAAATTAGAAATTTCCAAAGTCCTGATGGCGTTGAAGTAGCACTTACGGGACAACAAGAAAAGCAAATGGAAACAGGTATATTCTTGATGACTGCATTAATGGTATCATTTGGATTAATCTTCTTGATCCTGGTAACACAATTCAACTCCCTCAGCAAATCGTTAATTATCCTTGTAGAAATTTTCTTCAGCTTAATTGGCGTATTCTTAGGATATGCAATTACAGGAATGACCATTAGTACAATTATGATGGGAATCGGGATTGTTGCGTTAGCTGGTATTGTGGTACGTAACGGTATCTTGCTTGTTGAGTTTACGGATTTATTACGTGAACAAGGTGTTGAGACGTATGAAGCCATTTTGGAAGCAGGAAGAACTAGGATGACGCCGGTATTATTAACGGCATGTGCTACAATTTCAGGACTAATTCCATTGGCGGTAGGATTGAATATCGACTTCAACGAACTATTGACAACAGGAAATCCTCATATCTTCTTTGGAGGTGACAGTGTTGCATTCTGGGGACCATTATCATGGACAATGATATTCGGGTTAAGTTTTGCAACATTCTTAACATTGATCCTCGTTCCGGTAATGTATTTATCTGTAGAGAAAATAAAAGTACGATTCAATCGTTTTAAGAATAAGATTGCGGCATAATCTCGATTATGCTCAAATGAAATAATACAAGTAGGTTGTGTTAGGTGGCAGAAAGGCTTCGCGGGAAACTGCGGAGCCTTCTGCATTTTTGGGAGGATTTAACTATAGTATTTAAGCGATCATTTAATGGTGGAAATCGAAAAATAGAAAAGCAAATACAATTGAATTACATTAAAACGCTTCTTCTACTTTCACTCTGACCTTTTTTATTTTTTGGTCTTTCAAATTCTTTAAAACTGCATTCGTTTTATTTCTTTTCACGGCAACATAGCTGGCATTATCGATGATTGTGATTAGTCCGATATCGGCACCAGTTAATCCGCCGGTCTTCGTTAAAAATCCTACTACATCACCTTTACTGATTTTATCCTTTTTTCCTGCACTAATATAAACGCAAACGAAATCAGGCTCAGCAACAACTCCGGTAAAAGGATTTACCTTCAACAGCGGCAATTTTTTATCGAGATATTCAGGCAATGATTCATCATCGGCCAAAATCAAATAAGCAGAACCATCGGCATGCATACGAGCTGTTCTTCCATTGCGATGTAAAAACTCACTATGATGAACAGGGCATTGGTAATGCACTACGTGACGAATTTCGGGAATATCTAGTCCGCGGGATGCCAGATCTGTTGCAATAAGAACATTATGCGCACCGCCTCTAAATTTTATTAAACTCTTTTCACGATCGATTTGCTCCAGCGCTCCATGAAAAATCCCGTGATCGAAATGATGACGACTTAAAAGTGAGCTAATACGCTCAACGGCCTCGCGATGATTGCAAAATACCAGTGTAGGCTCTTGATTAAAACTCTTGACTAAGTGCATCAACGTCTCTACTTTTTCATCAGAAGGAGTACGCACTAACGATAAAGATAAATTAACTTCTTGGTGTGTTCTGAAATCGAGTTCGGTATAATCGCTTTTGACGAAATCAGGAACTACATCGATTCCGGTAGCTGAAGTAAGAATTAGTTGAGGTTTCGATTTAAAGGTCTTGAAGATGTATTCCATTTGACTTTGGAATCCGAGTTGAAGCGATTTATCAAACTCATCGAGAACAACTAATCCAATACGAGAAATATCAACCGAACTACGTGTTATATGATCTGCAATTCGTCCGGGTGTTCCAATAATCACCGAAGGTGCCTCTGAAAGGCTATTTTGCTCGCTTTTTACGCTATGTCCCCCGTAACAGCAGGTAACCTTCCAATTACTCTTCAAAGCACGGAATACGGTCTCTATTTGAAGTGCAAGTTCACGTGAAGGAACAATAACAATAGCTTGTACGCCGGTTTTCTTTGGATCAAGGTTGTGAAGTAAAACCGATAGAAAAGCTAATGTCTTACCGGACCCTGTCGGTGACAAAAGCATTAAATGTTTGCCTTTTACTCCCTCATGAATCACTGCCTCCTGCATAGGATTCAATTTCTCGATAGAAAGTTTTTCAAGTATATCGGCCAGAAGATTTTTGAGGGAAGTTGACATTAGACAAAGGTAGGTAATTAAATCACTTTTACATTATAAAAAAACAGGGCAAAAACAACCATAATAAATTCAACCATCGATTGAACTTGTTAAAACTTATTAGAAGACAGAATTTAAAAAAAAAATTATTATTAACAAGTTAACCCTGACACTTCTCATTTATTGAAAATTCAAGTCATTTGAATTTGTAAATTTGCTACATGTCAAACTCACATAAATTCAAACCCGAAAGTCTGATGATGTCATACGGCTTTAAGCCTGCATTATCAGAAGGTGCGATTAAGTCGCCAATATTTCAAACCTCCACATTCGTTTTTAAAAGTGCAGAAGACGGTAAAGCTTTTTTTGAAGTTGCATATGGGTTAAGAGAAAAAAGAAAAGGGGAAAAGCTTGGACTCATTTACAGTCGAATAAACAACCCCGATCTAGAAATTCTCGAAAACCGTCTTACCCTTTGGGATGAAGCGGAAGACGCTGCGGTTTTTGAAAGTGGCATGGCTGCAATATCTACTGTTTTCTTAGAATTTTTAAAGCCTGGGGATTTACTTTTATTCAGCACCCCTCTTTATGGTGGCACTGATCATTTCATTCATGATTTCTTACATAAAATCGGAGTTCATACGGTAGCTTTCAAACCCGGACAAAACGAAGCTACGATAAGAAAAATTATTGAAGAAACCGGCAAAGGAGATAAGCTAGCGATGATCTTTATTGAAACGCCGGCCAATCCTACAAGTGCATTAATTGATATTTCGCTTTGCAAAAAAATTGCTGATGACTACAGTAAAGAAAACAAAGTGATGGTTGCGGTTGACAATACGTATATGGGTCCGTTATGGCAACATCCATTAAAGCATGGTGCAGACTTCTCATTGTATTCAGCAACAAAATACATCGGAGGTCACAGTGATGTTATAGCAGGCGCATGTTGTGGCAGCAAAGAAGTGATAGCTAGAGTTAAGACTCTACGTACTTTCTTAGGCAATATGGCAGCGCCGCATACAGGATGGTTATTAATGCGTAGTTTAGAGACATTGAAAGTCCGTATGGAACAGCAAGCATTCAATGGAGAAAAAATTGCGGCATTTTTAAATTCGCACCCAAAAGTTGAAAAAGTATATTATCTAGGATTGATTCCGGAAGGAACCGAAGAACATGCAATTTACAAAAAGCAATATAATTCACCGGGAGCAATGGTATCGTTTGATGTTAAGGGTGGCGAAGAGCAGGCCTTCCGTTTATTAAACTCACTTAAGTTAATAAAACTTGCTGTGAGCTTAGGAGGCACGGAATCATTAGCGGAGCATCCTGCGACTATGACACACGCCGGAGTAGATCCACTTCATCGACAAGAGATGCACATTACCGAAAAATTAATTCGTCTTTCGATAGGTGTTGAAAATTACAACGACATTATATGGGATTTAGAGCAAGCATTGCAACATGTTTGATTTGAAGCATAAATTACAATTCATGCCACTTTCTTGAAAAGATGAAGTACCTTTAGCATACCAAATCTATTTTCATGCAAATAAAAAGAAAAGCTTCTGCACACTGGCAAGGTACCGGTAAAGAAGGAAAAGGAACACTCACTTCACAGAGTGGCGTATTAAGCAATACACAATACGGATTCAATTCGCGCTTTGCGGATGGGATCGGCACAAACCCCGAAGAGCTGATTGGGGCTGCGCATGCAGGCTGTTACTCGATGAAATTAGCATTTAATCTAAATGCTTCGGGATTTACAGCCGAAAGCATCGATACTGACGCCATTGTAATTTTAGAAGATGGCTGTATTACTGAAGTGCAGTTAACCACACGTGTAAAAACAGAAGGATTAACGAAAGAAAAATTTGAGGAACTGGCAGCTGACGCAAAAGCAAACTGTCCGGTTTCAAAACTATTGAAGGCAAACATCACATTAACAACAGTATTAGTTTAGAAAAAAGCCCCGTTAATATTTATTATCGGGGCTTTCTGTTTTTATTCAGATATAATTATCAGTTCTATCCTTCTATTTTTCGCTCTCCCCTCCTCCGTATCATTGTCTGCTAACGGTTTCGTATATCCGTAACCGTTAGATGTTAATCGTTCGGATTGAATGGCATGTTTTACTAAGAAATCTTTCACAGCCCTAGCTCGCTTTTCAGAGAGATCTTGATTAAACGCTGCACCTCCAACATTATCGCAATGTCCTGCGATTTCCACTTTCAGCTGAGGATATGTTTGCATTAAGCGAAGCAATCGGTTTAACTCATTTACAGAGGTTTCTTTAAGTCCGGTAGAACCTGAATCAAAGAATAAATTATTCAACGTAATTTCACTTCCCTTCTTCACCGACTGCAACTTAACATCTCTTTTCACTTCTTTATATACAGCAGAATCATTTAGATCATAATTTTGCGATTCGAACAAATAGCCATCGGCTGTTATAACGGTACCATAGTTTTTCCCTGCGGGTAAAGAAATTAGATACTCCCCTGTTTTAGCATCATTTTTATACTTGCCTACAGTTAGATTTGTGTCGAGATCAACAACCTCAATTTGTGCAGATATAGGAGAACCTGTAGAAGCATCTGAAATAATTCCCTTCAATAAAACAAGATTAGTAATTACAGAATCGGAATTCAGGAAAGATACTTTGTATACATCTTTATCACCCAAGCCTTCTTTACGATAAGAGCTAAAATACCCTGTTTTACCATCGGCAGACACCTGAAAGAAAACATCATCACCCGGAGTGTTAAGGGGCATACCTAGATTAATAGGTTGCGACCAATCGCCATTCTTAAGTACGGAAACAAACACATCATATCCTCCTATTGTATTATGTCCTTTAGAAGAGAAATACAATGTTTTACCATCGGGATGCATAAAAATGCCTTCCTCATCATATACAGTATTAATGGCAGGTCCTAAATTTTTTGGTTCGCCCCATTTATTAGAACCGTCGATAATCTTTGAAACATAGATATCGCGACCGCCTTGTCCGCCAGCACGATCACTCACAAAATAGAGAAACTTCCCATCGGGACTAAAGCAAGCGCTTGACTCATGAGCATTCGAATTTACGGGAGCACCAAAAGATACAGGTTCTGACCATTTAAATCCATCGTTAGTAGACACAAACAAATCGCCATTCCCAATACCGCCGCGGAAAATGATAAGACTATGTCCGTCGACAGTTACCCCAACAGCTGCATCATGAAACGGAGAATTAATCGGAGCTCCGATGTTAGAAGCCGGAAGGAAAGCACCATCCTTCAAAGAAGAAAAATAAACATCCTCAAAGAAGTCACCATCATACTCATCTATATCATCTCCATCCTTACCACGACGAGAAGTAAAGAACAATTTCTCGCCATCGGCGCTTATAAGAGGAATGTAATCGCCTGAAGGGGAATTAATATTAGCTCCGGGGTTCTCCATTTTAACCGCGATAGGTTTATCGGCGAGAGCCACGGCATTATTCACCTCCGCTATTCTTCTGTCAACTTCCTGAATATCAGCAGCATTAAGACGATCGAGAGAGCTTCGATAGGCATTAAAGCTAGAAAAAGCATTGGTTAGATCGCCATTCAGTTGGTATCCGCATCCAACATAAAATTCCATTTTACTGGAAACAGCTGGTTCAAGCTGTTTTGCCTTCAAGAAATACGACAATGCATCATACATCTTACTGGTTTTCAGCATACATACCCCGATATTGAGATTCAATTGGGCATTATCTGGATTAAATTTCTGGGCGTTTTCCAGGTAAGGAAGAGCCAGTCGGTAGGCTGGTTCACCCTGCTCCATGAGGGAATACCCTTTATTAAGGCTTTGGTAAGCCGATTTAAACTCATTTTCTCTTCCTTTGAAGTAGGATTTCTCAAAAGGAATGCTCTGAGCCAGGGTCAATTTGGCCAACAGAACCAATAAAAGGGTGGATATGGTACGAAACATTGCATAAAATTAGGATTATTTATGAAACTTTTAGTAATATAGTGGTTCTAACTGAACTACATTGGGATCCCGAGACCTGGAAATAGAAGCTGAACGCAAAGCGAAATTTATGTCGCTTTACGATCCGCTGCATGAGCGGCTAGTACGCTTTGTGCAAACCACGGTGTGGGATCGCGAAGAAGCTCAGGATATTGTATCCGAAACTGTATTATCTGCATTTGAACATTTTGACAAAGTTCGTCATCATGAGGCCTTTTTATACTATCTATTTACGATAGCAAAAAGGAAGATCAACAGGCGATATGCCCAGCAGAAGAGGTTATCGGGAATGTCGGAAGAAATCATTGACCGCACGCCGGATACCAGTCCGGATGTACATAGGCAAATCCAGATAAAAGAGCTGAGAGACGCGATTACAAAGCTTCCTGACAAATACAGGGAGCCTTTAGTATTATTTGAGTTTAGTGGATTAAGCATAAAAGAAATTGCCGAAATCACCGAGCTATCGGAGAACGGCGTAAAAAGCAGATTATTAAGAGCACGTCAGCAGTTATCTGAACTACTTGAAGGAACATTACATGAGCGAACTACGTGATAACACACCGGAAAATTTCGAACCGGTAAAAGGAGACACAGGAAATAAACAACTCGACAGTCTATTTAAAGAGATAGCTGCCGAACCATTGTTATTTTCTAAAGAAGAAGTATTTGAAATCATAGGTGCAACCACCGTGGCCGATGCTACTTCTACATCTATCAACCGCACTGTTGTTGTTGGAGGAGCGATATTATTATCAGCATTATCGGGTTGGTTGTATTACCAATTCAGCAATGCAGATGCATCGCAAACTATTCCGAATAACACATCTGTTGAAGTGAATAAACTAGAAGAAAATTCTTCAGCAAATTCATCTGAAAAAACTGTATCATATATAGATGCTCAGGAAGCAATTAGCAAAAATGCAGAAGACCTTAATGCTAGTTCCGGAAATGCGGCGATAAACAATTCTGCAGTAGAAAACACTAACGTTAACACTGCAGTAGAGAATAAATCAAGCGAAGCATTATCATCAGAAATAATGACATCAGCATCAACTGCAGCCATGAAAGCTGAAAATAATAAACGCAAAACGATACATTTAACTACTGCAGCTAATAAAAAAGGAACAGGCAAATTAACTCTTGCTAAAACACCTGATGCAAAAACGGGATCAATGATTTTAAAGAAAGATAATAGTGCATCATTATTATCCAGAACAAAAGTTACTCAACGTTTCTACGCCGATGGTTCTGCAACAGTAGCATTTGAATATAACAAAGAGCCTGCTGTAATTACTATTAATCCAAGAGGTATAGAGCAATTAACGATTGATAACAAACTAATAAAATCCGACGAATATTATTTATATGAAGAGATAGCATCGGAAGCATTCCGCAGAGCGAAAATCGAACCATTATCGGAGCCTACACATGATGCAAAAGTGATCGGTGATATTCCGGGAATCATGACAAGAGCATTAGTACGTCGTAATTTAATTAGTACCGATGAAAAATTCGACTTTGTATTAACAGGAGCGAATGCATTCCTTAATGGCAAAGTACTTGACGAGGAGCAACGTTTAGATTTACTCCAAGTTTATCAGAATGCAAGTGGCAAACCACTACCTAAAGAAGGAAGGTTTAGTGTAAAGCAATAAAGAATTTGAATAATAATTGAGTTGAGTATAGAAACTAAAAAGAGCAGTCACGATGTGGCTGCTTTTTTTGCACTTACCATAATGACTTTCATATATTTCATCTCTCAATAAATCCATTTCCTCATTTGTTAAGGTAGAATTGATTTCTTTGTTTAGATGACCAAGACTATGTAATTAATGAAATTTGGGTGGTTTAAATCAAAGGTATTTAAACGATTGTAAATACTTGTAAGTGGATTATTAAAATTGGAAACGATAAATTTGTCGTGGGGAGGGCGGTGTGGTGGCCCCCTAACCAGACTATAAAATCAGAAAAGAAACCATCTCTTTTTCTTCTTGAAGATTTGAATAAAAACACTAACCCATTTGAGCCGCAACTCTTTTTCGAAAGAAATTAATGTTGACATTTCAGTCGATTAAAATCGGGTTGGTTCGGCTTCGAAATTCTTAAACTCTTGTTCTTTTTCCCATATTTGCAGCATGAAATTAAAATCATTGCTACTCCTTGTCGGCTTAGTACTAGGAACTACCATTACGCAAGCTCAAGAAGGACGATTAATCAGAACCGATTTATTCAACATACCTACTTCAAAGTTCGAGCAGGCCTCAGGATTCACCTTTAAAATAGCAGCCGATTCAAAAGAAAATATCGCGTTCAATGCATGTTCTTTACCATGGGTTTTTGTTTTCAACTCTGCAGGTGAACAAATTGATAGCGTAAAGTTACCGAGTGATAAATGTGTTAGAGCTTTAGAATACGACGAGTACGATAATTTAATTATCATGGATAATGATGAGGCTAGAATTTATCGCTACGATCCAAAAACACGCAAACTTGAGACGATTAATTATACAAAGCCCGAAGATTGGTTTAAAATTCTTAATCACTACTATAGAAATTTTGACCTGCCATCTATACCTACTTACTATAGCAACAACGACTATTTGCAGGACTTTTATTTTACTCGCTTCCCCTACTCTTATAATTTGTATTTAAATTACAAAAATGGATTCATTTACCAAGCACATTATAATTTCATTAAACGTATCAACAACCACAAAGCCTACGCGAATTTGAAAAAAGACGACTATTGGTTTAGTGATAATTTAACGCCGAAAAGTAAAATCCTTTTAATCGATGACGAAAGCAAATCGATTGTTTATTACGATCGTTTTTACAATTTGATATATGAGAACTTTAACACCGAGAAACTCACTGTAAACGCAGCTTTAGGGGCTAATAGCGAACCTGCACGATTTGATTATTGCACCAATATCCAACAAAACAAAATTTTCGGAATTAGTGGATTTAATAAAAAGTCGATTAGTATTTCGAGTTGGGGATTTTAGAGAGGTTTAGAGTTTACGGTTTACGGTTTGAGGTTTACGGTTTGGGGTTTAATGCCTTCGGCGTTTACGGTTGGCTGTCGCGGTTTGGGCTGGCGCCATTTACGGCTTGCCCTAAAGTGTGCTATTTCAGCACTACTTTACGGTTTCGCGATGCGGATTCTGATATCCCGATGGGAATGAAAAGTAATATTAAGCGATAGAAAAAAAGCTGATTCAACTTTTCAAACACGGATGTTACAACTTAAAAGCATCTGTTCCGGTTTTTCGGAGATTTTGATATTATAAAATTCTTCACTTAACACAAATGCAAAAAGCCGTCCCGTTAAACGAGGCGGCTTTTATATTTTGAATGATCAGGAATTAAGCCTGAGCAGTAGCTTCAAATGGTTTTACAGTAACGTATGATTTTTCATCCGTTCTTTTACGGAATACTACGGTACCATCAACTAATGCAAATAACGTATGATCTTTACCGATACCTACGTTATCGCCAGGATGATGTTTAGTACCACGTTGACGGACAATGATATTACCGGCAATTACGCGTTGACCACCAAAAATTTTGATACCTAAACGTTTACTATGTGATTCACGACCGTTCCTAGAACTACCGACACCTTTCTTGTGAGCCATGGTATATTATTTTATTTTGTGTTCGACTAATTAATTAAGCAGTGATCGATTCGATCTGAATTTTAGTGAAAGACTGACGATGTCCGTTCAACTTCTGATAGCCTTTACGACGTTTCTTCTTGAAGATTAGAACTTTGTCTCCTTTCACATGAGAGATAACCTTAGCAGTTACTTTAGCTCCCGAAACTGTAGGCGCACCTACTTTCACAGAACCGTTGTTTCCAACTAATAAAACCTGATCGAAACTAACCTGTTCTCCTTCATTAGCATCTAAACGATGAACGAATAGTGGTGAGTTCTCAGATACTTTGAACTGCTGTCCGGCAATATTTACAATGGCGTACATGATGATATAGTATTACTTCCCCTAAAAGGGAGGGCAAAGATAGAAATATCAAAAGAAATAAACAAGCAAGTGTTCACATTCTTGTTTTATAAAAATATTTACCTGTAATTCAACTACTTACGTTTCGAATTTCAGGTTGTCGCTTTAGGCTTGGAGCTTATTAAGGCTACTCCACCCAAAATTCCGGCCATTGCAAGCAGGTGAAAAGGGTTTAATTTCTCTCCATCGGCTATGCCCCATCCTAAAGCAACCACCGGTATCATGTAGGTAACGGCACTGGCAAATAGCGGTGTTGAGATTTTAACCATTTGGAAGTACAATATATTAGACACTGCAGTTCCCATTAAGCTCAATACAACAATGCATCCAAAAGAAAACCAAGCATCAGGCATCGTACTAAATCGGGTAACAAAGTCAGTATTAAATAGATAAATAGCATAAGGCACTCCTACAAAGAGTAATCCTGCCCCCGAGATCGTAAGTGAATCGAGTCCGCCTAAACAAGATTTTATTGTATTCACACTAATTCCATAACAGCAAGTAGCAATTACAATTAGTAATGCAAATGCAAAATCAGCACTTAGGCCTCCATCCGCTCTTACTAATATCAATCCGGCTGCTCCCAGAAACCCTACCATCACTCCGGCAATTTGTCGGGGAGTGAACTTACTTTGGAAGAAAAATGCTCCAATAAGCAGAGTAAACACTGGAGTTAATCCGTTAAGCATACCTGCAAGCGAGCTATTTATTCGGGTTTGAGCAGTAGCAAATAAAAAGGCGGGAATTCCTGATCCCAGCCCTCCCACTACCATCAAGTATTTGTATCGGTCTTTGGGAATGGAAGCTAACTTACGAAAGATAAGCGGTGTTGTCGCCATACAAGCCACAGTCATACGAATGGCAGCCAACTGATCGGGACGAAAGCTGATCAGCCCGCGCTTCATCAATATGAAGGAGCTTCCCCATATTAAAGCAAGTGCTGCTAAATAAATCCACCTTACATTACTTGATTTAATCATCGTCGCTTACCAAACTTTTTACCGAAGGCAACTTTCTTCTTAGGTGTACGCTGATCGGGAGGAAGATTACTTTCTTTTTTCTCGTGGAAAGCCCCTTTGAACTCCGGATTATCTTTCCTCTTCTGCATATCTATTTCGCGAAGCATGGCTTGGCGCTCTTCGTACTCTGTCTTCTCTACAAAAACATCATCAGGAATCTGCAATTCGGGAATATCCTGACGAATCAACTTTTTAATTTTCACCAAATGGTATTCATCAGCCGGCGACACAAACGTAATGGAATGCCCTGTTTTGAATGCACGACCGGTTCTTCCGATACGATGCACATAGTCTTCATACACGATAGGCGTATCGAAGTTAAAAACGTGTGATACATCCGGAATATCGAGTCCGCGCGCAGCTAGATCGGTCGTAATCAACAATCGTATATCATCACCTCTAAAAGCCAACATCGTATTGATACGAGTTTGTTGTGTTTTATTACCATGAATAATACGAACATTCTCCTCTCCATGACGTCGTTCGAGATACTTTCCGATGGAAGAAGCTATCGCTTTCGTTTTACAAAAAACGATCACCTTTTTATACACCTCCGGATCTTCAATAAGATGCTCGAGAAGATTCAATTTTGTTTTAAGATTCGGCACTAAATAATACCCTTGACTCACCGACTCTGCGGTCTTCATATCGGGAGCGATATCTATCTCAACAGGGAAGTCAAGAAAGTCCCCTGAAATCTTCCGAACTAAGTCAGACATAGTCGCGGAGAAAAGTAAATTCTGACGTTTACTTGGTATCACCTCAAGAATACGGTGAAACTGCGACATAAAACTTTTGTCCATGAGACGTTCAGCCTCATCAAGCACCAGATGTTTAATTTTCTTCGAAATAATATGTCCCGCAAGGTATAGATCGAGGAATCTTCCCGGTGAAGCAACTAATATATCAATGCCTTTCTCAAGAGCTGCAATTTGATCTTTAGTGCCTTGTCCGCCGAAAATTACAGCGTATCTTAAATCGGTATATTTAGTTAGATCACGTAGAGTATTACCAATTTGAATCGACAATTCGCGCGTAGGAACCAAGATCAAACAACGAGGTTCATTCCCTTGGGCGTAATTCAGAATTCTGATTATAGGTAATAGATAAGCAGCTGTTTTACCTGTCCCGGTTTGGGAGACCCCCATCACATCTTGTCCACCAAGGATTGCCGGTATTGCTTTTTCCTGAATTGGAGTAGGATGCTCGAACCCCAGATCATTAAGTGCATCGAATAGCTGGCGGTTTAATTTAAAATCACGGAATGTCTTCACGCTGCAAAATTACATTAAAATAGCGAGTTATCAGAAAACCGATTTCAATACAGCAACAGAATAGGTTACCTATCGTATAATGGTTACTCGGCCAAGCGACTCTTTGCGGAGATGTTGCAGCGATGTAAAATTCAATTTATACAGATAGGTTCCTTCGGGCAAATCGACTCCATTAACCTTTCCATCCCAAACATCATTTTCGTTGGTTGTTGAGAATATAGCTTTCCCCCATCGATCAAATAATATAAAAGAGAAATCGAATGCATTTACCGTATAAAAATGCAGAACATCATTCTTACCGTCATTATTAGGAGTGAAACAATTTGGTATGTACGCATAAGTATTGATAACATGCAACAATTCTTCAGAAGTACTGTCGATGCAACCGAATTCGCTTTCACCTATAAGTGTAATAGTATATTTACCTGAATCGGGATAGCTGTAAATTGGATTTTCTAATGTTGACGACCCTACCCCATCACCGAAATTCCAGAGATAGTTAATTGCTCCAACTGAAAGATTGTTTAATGTAACCATTGAATTATCATCGAATAATATACCCGGCGTGACATTAAAGTGAATTAAAGGTATGGGATAAACAGTTATTAAGCTATCAACAACTAACGTTGACGCACATCCTAAAGCAGAAGTAGCCTCAATTGTTACATTGTAAACCCCTGCATCAGTAAAGACGTGATATGGGGCGAACAAATCTGAAGTTTCATTATCTCCAAAATCCCAATGCAAAGTTGCATCCACAGGAATTACACTAGCTGAAAAAGCCAATTCTAAGTTTCCGCATTTCACCGTATCGGGTTGAGTAAATGATATTATTGGAAGATTTTCCACATTTACGGTAAATGAAGTTGTATCGGTACAATTATTTCCATCAGTAACGACTACTTCATACACTTGGGTTGATGTTGGAGCTACGGTCACAGTAGAAAGTGCAGGCAATGAAGGACTCCATTGATAGCTCAATGGCAATACTTGATTTAATACCGATGTAGTAAGCAAATCATTATCACCAATACATATTGAATCAGCCCCCGCAATAGTTGCAATAGGATTCGGAGTAGAGCTTATTACAAACTGAGTATCCGCGATGCATGTATAATGATCAGTTACTGTCAGCTGATAAACTGAAGGAGGTAAATTCATGGCATTACTTGAAGGGCCAAGTCCTCCACTCCATTGAAATGAATAAGGAATAACTCCTCCGGTAACAGCTGAAATTGCGCTTCCATTCGACAATCCACAAGTGCTCATACTTAATGTCAAGTTCAATTCAATTGGCAAAGGCTCCTGAACAGTAGCGGAGATAGATTTCGTGCAGCCCAATTGATCGGTAACAATAACAGAATAATTCCCTGCAGGGAGATTGCTTGCTAAATCGCTTATAGAAACATTAGGTGTCCATAAATATGTCAGTGGTAGAATTCCTCCTATCACATTCAATTGCACACTTCCATCGGATCCACTTTTACATTTCACACTATCAACAATAGTTGAAAGTATCGGAAGTTCAATAACGGTAACAGTATAGGAAGCTGTGTCTCTACAATTATTCACATCTGATACATAGGCAGTGTATGTTTGAGTCAGAAGCGGAGTATCGATTAATGATGAAGCACTTGACAAAGATGGATTCCATGCATAAGTAAACGGACCGGTTCCATTCACCACATTAGTGCTAACAGTTACTGAATTCCCTTTGCAAATTGAATCGGTTGCGATTAATGTTAAAGTAGGGATAGAAGTTGTTGTAATTACTAGTTGAGTATCACGAACACATCCATTGTTATCAGTAACAGTTAGTGTATAATTACCTGCTGGAATATTTTGCAATGAAGATGTTATTGCACCGGTATTCCATAAATAATTATAAATAGGTGTTGCTCCGGAAACATTCGAAACAATATTACCATTAGGATCATTACACACACTATTGGTGTAAGCAATATTGAAGACTATTTCCGTCGGCTGTGTAATTGCATTATTCACAACCAAAGTACATCCATTAACATCAGTAACTGTGGTTGTATAATTACCAATAACAAGGGAAGATGCCAATGAATCGGCAGTCACATTTGGCGACCAAGAATAACTATATAACGTCCCTGTCCCTCCTGAAGCATTAAGTAAAATAGAACCGGAGTTTCCCCCGTAACAAATATTATTTTGAATGACCGGTTGAACTTGAATTGCTAAAGGCTCAATAATATTTAAGTTATTCAACACGACAGAACAACCTGCGGCATCGGAAACAGTTACAGAATAACTACCGGCCGACAATGATCCGCTACTCGGACCGGCAGAAGAGCCGGAAGACCAACTATACGAATAAGGCAACACTCCTCCTGCGGGGACTACTGTTATATTTCCGTCGCTGCCACCGGCACAATGAACATCTTGAATTACAGGAGCGGGCACTGAGAGGAAACTAGGATACACCAAAACGGCGGTATCTCTACTGATACATCCATTCCCATCTGTTATGGTGCAGACGTATGTCCCGGCACCAAGATTTGAAATCGAAGATGTATTTGCGCCATTCGACCACTGATAAGTAAATGGACCTGTTCCCGAAACAATATTCACCGATGCACTTCCATTCTGGGTAGCTGTACAACCTGTTGGCTGCACCATAGCTATTCCGGACTGAACAGAATTGGTAATTGAGACCTGCATTGTATCCTGTAATGTTACAATTGCTCCATTACACCCATTATAAACTACTTGGGCAATATATGTTGTATTTTGAGTAGGGCACACATTAAAAATTGTATTGTTACTTATTACACTACCACCTTGCAACCACGAAAACGATACAATATTTGTTCCGAGTGGAAGGAAACGATACGAATCATTTGTAGCTGTCCAGACAGTATTATTTCTGCCGGTAATTGTAAAAGCTGTAGTTGCTGTTGCATTTTGAATTCCTTCAATAGCTTTACCATCATTCCATCCTGTACATACTGGTTTATCCTTTATGTAAATATCAATTGCATTTGTTGTTTCATACAGCACTATTTGCGATGTTAAATACAATGAATTATTGCAATAAGAAGAATTTACACTATTCGGATCGCCATAATAGGGAATGTGATAATACGAAACCACCAGTTTTCTACTTGGGTATGCCCCCGTCAACTGCCAATAAATTGTACCCTGATAAGTCGGATCTGTGTCTTGATAAACACCCATGATAGAATTATGAGGAAGATTCGGATTAGGCAGAGGACTAAGCCCTGATAAATTCCATGGACACACACCCCCGGCATTTGCTAAATCAAAAGTTAAAATCCCATTAGAACCAATGAGAACTTTGTTGTAATTGATGCCAAAAAAACAAAAATCGAAAGGAAGAAGAATTGGATTGGACCATGTATCATCGATATTTACAAGGATTGGCGATCCGACATTATATGGAAAAGGATTATAAGGGATAGAAATTGGTATATAAGTGGAAGTTTGACCGGCAAAAAAATATCCGGCCATGAGATTCACACATGGATTACTACATGAAACAGTTGTATCAGGCCCGGCAGTAACGTAAGGGTCTCCTTGTGAAAATACAGGAGTAGCCGATAATAACCACAATAGGCTTAAAAGAAAGAGAAATTTGTTTTGGACAGTAACTTTCAAATAAGTGGTTTATTAGAAATGTTATCACAAGGTAAGAACATTTTTAAAATAACAGCATTGAAGGTGGCCAAACTAGTAAAAAATGAAGCCAATATCGAGCAAGTGAACGTTAAATCCCTGTTTTGGGATTACAAAAAGAGGCCTCTTATTTGCCAATAAATAATTAGTTAGAATTGAGTTCTAACATTAAAAAACACCCCTTACAAGTTTTTTTGCATTGTGAAATGGCAAAAACATAATCCTATCAACTTAAAATCAACATCCTCCGCCAACAAAAACGAAGGATTTACATTAATAAATCAACAATTCACCAATGTTTAACAGAAAATCATGCAAGAAGCGGATGTTTACACCTATTTTTGCACTTATATTTTACTCAAAAAGGGAACGAAATTTGTAAATGGGCGTAAAACCCAGAATATTCAGTAATTACCAACCGGTACCCAACCAAAAAAATGTTTAAGCTAAAGATTCTATTTTTCTTCATTTTCTGTTTTTTTGCAACTGCCTCAAGAGCGCAGTTTGAGTTATCAAACCCGATGACGGCCAATTCAAAAAACGTAAAAGCCGGTTCATTGATAGTGGCCATGGATACCCTCAACCAAAAAAACTCAGGTTATTATAACTTAAAATCATACGGTTTAGTCAATGAAATTCTGCAAAACGAGATTCCCGTAATGTGGATTATCAAGAACTCTAAAGGCAAAAATTCTGCTGATTTCACAGCTTTAGCGACCAGAGTTTTCCCTGATACAGGAGCTAGCGTAAGTACTCCGTTTTACTCGGGCCCTTTTGTAATCGATACCCCTTACATTGCTGCTGCCCTTCCAATCATCAAAGCGTATGGAAATTCGGTAAAAGTATTTCGATTGGATGTGAATACAAACATGAATGTCAGATACAACCTTACTCATAAGCCAAGGGTATTATTGTTGAACACCGGAGGATATGATACTATCACGGTTAAAGTATTTCAAGAAGCGGGATTTAACCCGAATTCATATTATATGAATCCTGCCCCGGGAGCTATATTAGATCCTACGGCACCATATACTATGATTTCTGAGACACATGTCGATGTACTTGACTCTGTTAGGGCTAGTAAAATTCGACAATATGTAGAGACTTATGGAGGAAATTTTGTGGCAAATTGTGTATCACTCGGCAGGTTTGAAAACAAAATGTACGCTTTGACAACAGGAGGTGTAGATTCTGCGGCAGCTTTTACATCACCGGGATCTTTTTTATACCCGGTCACAGATCAAGGCATTTCGCAATTCCACGGAATATTATCTGTGCCTCATGGCGAGTATAAGATTTGGAAACCAAAACCATCAAGTACATTTCGATCTACTGCATATCAAGTAGTGAATAATGCCTCATGGAATGTTGTAACTGCGGGAAAGCTTAAACCGAATTCAGAAAAAGGAGGAAACCTGCTTTACCTCGCTGGACACGATTGGTTTTTCTGGACGGTAAACGGTTATTATGAAAACGGCAAAATTAATGGCCGAAGAATATTCTTGAATTCAGCATTTTTACCTGCAAGTGATTCAATTATGGCAGGAGATTTTAGGACAGATTTAAAGACATTAATTGTTCCTCAGCCGGGTTTTGCGGTAAAAACGGAATCCTATAAGATTTTGGTGATTGTAAAGAACTATGGTCCGGGGAGAGCTAAAAATGTTACCGTGAATGCTCCTATTACAACCGGATTAACTTTAGGAACTTATACAACAACATCCGGCACATACAATAGCGGTACTGGTGTTTGGGCATTAGATTCGCTAACAAGAAATGAAACAGACACTTTGGTATTGAATACGGTAATAAATAAACTTGGAAATATCAGTTTTTCAGCAGATGCGAAATCGGTATCTCTTGAGTTTGACTTATCAAATAACAATGACCACATCGATTTATTCGGTGTAAGTCGCCCTACTGTAGTAAACGACACAATGCTTTTCCCTTTTGCAACATATGTTGACGTACCTACCAAGCAAAACGACACTGACGAAGATTTAAATCCGTTTGGCAACTCAAGTATTGTAGTAAATCCACATCATGGTGTAGCTTCCATCCTTAACAGTGATAGTATTCGTTATACATTAGGATCTGGATTTAGTGGTATTGACAGTTTACGTTATGTTAGTTGCGATAATTTACCATTATGTGATACTGCTTGGATTTATATAATCATCCCCACTCCATTACCAATTTCACTTTTAAGTTTTGAAGGAATTCGCACGAAAGGTCATGTTGATTTAAAATGGATCACACTTACCGAAAAAGAGAACGACTACTTCACTATTGAAAGAAGTATAAACGGTTTAGAGTTCAAAAATGTAGCTCGAGTACAAGGAGGAGGAACAATTAATATCCCTCAATATTATAGCTATCGCGACATTGACAATGGCGAACCGATTCTTTACTATCGATTACGTCAAACTGACTATGATGGGACGTACACATTAAGTCATATCATCAGCTTGCGCAGAAACAATTTGCATGATTTACAAATGACGATATACCCTAATCCTTCTACTGGAGAACAAATGATATTAAAAGTTAACGGACTATCTGAAAACGCAACATTTGTAATTACGGATATTTTAGGAAGACCGGTATTAGAAAGAAATATTTCCGGAGACGAAAATCACACTGCATTAGAATTAATAACTCCTGAATCCAAATTAGAAGCAGGAAGTTATTTAGCTACTTTATTCCTAGAAGGTCAAAAACTAACAACCCGAATCATCATCAGATAATCCGGGTTGCCTTTTATTTATTTTCATTAAAACTTTTATTGACGTCGTATAGTAGCATTTAATTTTTGCTCGAACTGCTTCATCAATTTATCCATCACTTGATCAATTTGTTTGTCTTGCAAGGTAGCTTGTTCATCGCGCAACATAAAGCTAAGTGCATATGACTTTTTGCCTGCTTCGATTTTTTCACCTTCGTAAACATCGAATAGATTAACATTCTTCAACAACTTTGGTTCAGTAGCATAAGCCAATTTCTCTACTTCTTGATAGCTCACTTGTTTATCTAACATCATTGATAAATCGCGACGCACTTCAGGGAATTTCGGAGGTTCGGGAGCTGATTCATCTGCAGTAGGCACAAGACGCAATAAGTAATCGAGATTAAATTCAGCATAAAAAACGGGCTGATTAATATCCATCAGCTTCAGCGTCTTTTTATTCACCTCACCCATCAATGCTACTCTATTTTTCTTAGCCATCAATGCGATACATGAATTCAAACAAGCGTGATCACCTTCCAGTTGATTAAGACGAGCTTTTATATTCACGCCAACCACTTCAAGCAAAGCATTTACAACTGATTTCAAGAAATAGATATCAGACTTAGGAGATTTATCTCTCCAATGTTCTCCATGAAGATCTCCTGTAATCCATATTGCTAAATGGCGACTTTCAGAATATACGGGGCCTGACTTTACATAAGTCTTACCTGTTTCAAAAAACTTAAGTTCTTTTTGTTTACGATTGATATTATAAGCCACAGCATCTAATCCAGGGATTAACATATCATGACGCAACATGCCTAGATCATTACTTAATGGATTTAATACAGTCACTCCCTCTTTGTTCTCAGCAAGTGGAATAACATCCATATTTGAAATTCTAGTGAGAGAGTTATTTAATATCTCATTAAATCCATTATCAACTAACCAAGCACCCATTCTATTCACCACTGCATCGACATCAGGTTTACGAGCAGGCGCAATACTCACCGACATTTTTTTCGGTAATTCGATAGCGTTATATCCGTAGATGCGAATAACTTCTTCGACTAAGTCGGCAGGACGAGTTACATCCACTTTAAAGGCCGGTACGCTCAAATTAAGCACATCGCCCTTCTCTTTCACTGTTTCGATCTGTAAATCGTTTAAAATACGCTTTACAGTGTCTGTTGGAATGTTATTTCCTGCCAAGGTATTCAAATAAGTAAATGACAGATCGATTAGCTTTCTTTCGACTTTTACCGGATAGATATCTACAAATGCTGTCTCTGCCTTTCCTCCTGCAATATCAGTTATCAAAGTCACAGCTTTTTGAAGTGCAGTGATAGTCATTTCAGGATCTGTACCTCTTTCAAAGCGGAAAGAAGAATCGGTATGTAATCCGTGGAAGCGGGCGGCCTTACGAACCATTACTGAATCGAAATAAGCACTCTCTAAGAATATATTAACTGTATCAGCAGTAACGCCTGAGTTTATACCTCCAAACACTCCTGCGATACATAATCCGCCCGAAGCATCAGCAATCATCAATTCACTTCCTGATAATTTGCGTTCCACCTCATCGAGAGTTTTAAACACTGTTCCTTCAGGAAGTGAGCTTACGATAATTTTTCCTCCTGAAATTTTATCAGCATCAAAAGCATGTAAAGGTTGACCTAGGTCATGTAAAATATAATTCGTTGCATCAACGATATTATTAATCGGTCGAACCCCGATAGCCTTCAATTTATTCTTCAACCAATCAGGTGAATCTTGAACTTTCACCCCTGTGATTGTTACTCCGGAATAGCGTTTACATCCTTCTGCATTTTTTACTTCGACAGAAATACTTCCTGACTTATTTCCAGTATTAGAAACTTGTGCAGAAGTAAAATTCAATTTAGCATTTTCGTCAGAAAGTAATGCTACAAGATCACGTGCTACACCTAGATGAGAAGCAGCATCGGCACGATTTGGTGTCAATCCGATTTCAAATACCCAATCGTTTTCTATTCCGAAATAATCAGCCGCAGGCATACCGGGTTTTGTGTCCTCAGGCAGAATCATAATTCCAGCATGAGAAGTACCTAAACCGATCTCGTCTTCTGCACAAATCATACCTTCAGAAGCCTCGCCTCTAATTTTAGACTTTTTAATTTCAAAAGGATCTCCTTCTGACGGATACATTATTGCTCCGGGCAACGCGACAATCACTTTTTGTCCTGCGGCAACATTAGGTGCCCCACAAACAATTTGTCGAACCACACCATCTCCTGCATCAACGGTAGTAACACTTAAACGATCGGCATTAGGGTGGCGATCGCAGGTAAGGACATGCCCTACCACGATATCTTTCAATCCGCCCTTGAGGCTCACCCAATTTTCGAGGTGTTCAACCTCCAAGCCGCAGCCTGTAAGTAAAGCCGAAAGCTCTTGAGGAGTTTTATCAGTATTAATAAACTGTTTTAGCCAGTTATAAGAGATCTTCATAATTAAGTACTATAAGGCTGCAAAGTTATTAAAAAGCAGAAAGCCATCCCTAAGGATGGCCCTGCAAATTTTATAGTGACGATTATCGACGTAAAATTACGTATCCCGACCTTCCGTCCTCGCCATTACCAGGCTCAAAGACATAGTAGTAAGTACCATTTGGAAGCACATCGCCCATTATTGCCATATCTGTATTAGAGAATCCGTTCCAGCTATTATCATAATGTTCCTTAGTATAAACCAGGTCTCCCCAACGGTTGAATATTTTCAATACTGCATCGGGATATCTGTTTATATCGCTGATTACGAAATAATCATTTACGCCATCACCATTAGGAGAGAATCCACCAGGGATGAATAAAGTATCACAAACAACAGTTACCACAACGGTATCATTTGCAGTACATCCTTCAGCTGAAATTGCAGTTACGATGAACGTGGTAGTAGATTGAAGATTTATTGTTACCACAGAAGCAACTGAATCGCTCACCAGATTCGACGGAGACCACAAGTATGTATTTCCACCGGTTGCAGTAAGCACAACTGAGGAATCACAATGAATAGTCATATCAGGATCAACGGCTGCTATAGGCAGTGCATTCTCGACAACTGTTACTGGTCCCGCAGTAAATAGACCACAGACTGCTGTAGCTGTCACTGCATAATCACCACTTGAATAGACTGTAATAGCATTTAGCGTATCAGCTAGAGGAGCGCCGGAGTATGTCCATTGATATGTAACATACGCCGAGTTCGTAGCTAATAAGGTAACACTATCGCCGCTACAGAAAGTAGTTGCACCTGTTACTTGAATAGAAATATTTGATGTATCACTTAGTACAGTTGCAAATGATTTACTACATCCATTAGCATCCGTAACTTGAACATTGTAAGCACCGGCAGTAAGCGTATCAATTACAGAAAGAGTATCGCCGTTTGACCAAGCATATTGGAAAGGAGACAATCCACCTGAAGGAATTATTTCAACGCTACCCCATATATTATCTAAGCAATAAGGTTGAACCACTATAGAATCGAGTACAATCGGAGCATTTAATTCCATCACAGAATCTGCAAGAGTAATAAGACAACCGTTACTATCTTTCACGGTTACAGAATATAATCCTGCAGGAATTGCAGTTAACGAATCAGCAACAACTCCATTATTCCATAAGTAAGTATATGATGCTGTTCCACCTGCCGGAATGACTAAAATGCTACCTGTACTATCTCCGGCACAAGTGATGTCTGTAACTGTAATGGAAGCAGTAAGAGCACTATCAGGTTGCAAGATTGTATCAGTGATAGAAATTTGACATCCATTCGTATCTGAAAGTATTACAGTATATTCGCCTGCAGCAAGTGAATCAATGTCTTCATCGGTGCTACCATTACTCCACGAGAAATAGTATGGAGCGGTACCGCCTGATGGTTGTAAGTCGATTGCACCTGAAGTATCAGCATGACATAATACTGGTTGTAAGTTCATAATTCCGTCTAACGGTAACGCAGGTCCGAAAATTGTATCTGATCTTGAAACGCTACATCCTAAAGTATCAACAACAGTAACAGTATAAATTCCTGAAGCGAGGCTATCTAAATCCTCTTCCACAGAACCGTTATCCCATGAAACTGTGAATCCGCCATTTCCGGTTATTGTTAAATCAATAGTTCCTAAAGAATCTTCATAACATTTATTGTTAGAAACAACAGACGCCAGCACCGGAACTCCTCTCACATCAACAAACACCCAAGCGGTATCACATCCTGCCGGCGATTGATTATCGCAAACAGTATATTGAAGCGAATCGAGTCCGGAATAAGTTGGATCAGGAACATACATAATATTACCCGCCAGATCTACTGAAGAAGTTCCATAATTAGGCCCTAATGTTACTGACACCGATAAAGGATCTCCTTCTTGATCAACATCATTTGTTAAGACTGCAATTAGAATGCTATCATTCGCGCACACTGCGACAGAATCATTGAGTGCAATCGGAGGATCATTTTTAGAATTTACGGTAATAATTACCATTGCAGTATCGCATAATCCCGGTGCCGGGTAACCGCTATCACAAATTGCGTAGTAGAAAGTATCAACACCTGCAAAGTTCGAATCTGGACAATAAGTAATAATTCCTGTTAAAGTATCGAGTGAAAGAGTACCATTAGATGGACCATTGAATGTAACCAACGAACCTACTATGATTGCATTTTCAACATCAGTATCATTTGCAAGTACTGCAATTTGTATACATGAATCCTCCACTGTTGAATCAACATCATCAATAGCTAAAGGAGCATCGTTAATCGGATTAAGATTTAAGTAAATCCAAGCCGTATCACAATACACAGGCATCCCGCTATCACATAAAGTATACATGATAGAATCTTGACCATAGTAATTTGCATTAGGCACATAAGTAATAGTACCTGTCATAGTATCTACCGTAGCAGTACCATAAAATGGTCCATTAAGAATAGCTAGTGTTCCTAGATTTAGGTTATTATCAGGATCAGAATCATTTAACAACGGATAAATTACCACTGTTGAATCTTCGTCAATTGTTAGAGTATCATTTTGAAGTACCGGAGGATTATTAATCCAAACTACAACAGTATCTTGAGCATTACATCCGATAGAATCGGTTATAGTTATGATAAATGTAGTTGTAGCAATAACTGTTGCAAGAGGATTAGCAATTAAACTATCGTCAAGCACAGTACCCGGATTCCATGTATAAACATATGGGGCAGTACCACCGGATGCAACCGGGCTTCCACCTATTGTTACCGGAGTTCCGGAAGTTGTAAATTGATCAACACCTGCATCAGCAGTCGGATTAGCAAACATTACTACATCAACAGTATCAGAAGAGCTACATGCTCCATTTGTAATTGTATAAACGAAGAGATTAGATCCTAAAGAAAGATTACTAACGGTAGTCGTTACCGAAGATGCAGTATCAACTACTGCTGTCCCCAACGATGTCCAACTTCCTGTTCCTACTAATGGAGTATTTCCCGATATAGTTGCAGAGGCTAACGACGAACAAACATTTTGATCACTTCCTGCATTTGCGGGATCTGTTTGTTGTGAGATTACAACATCAATTGTATCAATAGTAACACAAGTTCCGGAAGTGATAGTCCATACAAAAATATTATCGCCGATTACCAAGCCTGAAACAGAAGTTGCGGGATCATTAACATCAGTAATTATTGCAGCACTTGTTGTTGACCAAACACCAGTTCCAATTGTTGCAGGAGTTGCTGATAAATTCGTTGACGATATTGTTTCGCAAAGTTGTTGATCGGGACCGGCCACAGCTACATCATTACTATCAACAGTAATTGTCAATGTATCAGAACTGATACATGTACCGTTTGTGATAGTCCATATTAAATCGTAGTTACCTGCAATTGACAATCCTGAAGCTGTTGTTCCTGCTTGACTTGAATCTGCAAATACTGCAGTAGAAGAAGTTGACCAAGTACCGATTCCCGGAGTTGGATCATTAGCAGCAAGCACTACTTGACCAACAGAAGAACAAATTGTTTGATCAGCGCCTGCTGTTGCATTTACTAAAGAATCAACATGAACAATTACAGTATCAGAAGTTGTACAAGTTCCATTTGTGATTGTCCACACATAAATATTATCGCCGTAAGCTAAAGTATTTACTTCAGTTGCAGGGTCATTCACATCAACGATTGTTGATGTTCCTGTTGTTGACCATACGCCTGTTCCAATAGTAGCAGCTGTTGCAGTAAGATTTGTTGAAGTTGTAGTTTCACAGAACTGTTGATCAGGACCGGCGATGGCTACATCATTACTATCGACAGTGATTGTTAAAGTATCAGAACTGATACATGTACCGTTCGTGATTGTCCATATTAAGTCGTAGTTACCTGCAATTGACAACCCTGAAGCTGTTGTTCCTGCTTGACTTGCATCTGCAAATACTGCCGATGAAGAAGTTGACCAAGCACCGATTCCCGGAGTTGGATCATTAGCAGCAAGAACTACTTGTCCTACAGAAGAGCAAATTGTTTGATCAGCGCCTGCTGTAGCATTTACCAAAGAATCTACATGCACGATTACTGTATCAGAAGTTATACATGTTCCATTCGTGATAGTCCACACATAAATATTGTCGCCGTATACTAAAGTATTTACTTCAGTTGCCGGATCATTCACATCTACGATAGTTGATGTTCCTGGTGTTGACCAAACGCCTGTTCCGATAGTAGCAGCTGTTGCAGCAAGATTTGTTGAAGTAGTAGTTTCACAGAACTGTTGATCAGGACCGGCGATGGCTACATCATTACTATCGACAGTGATTGTTAAAGTATCAGAACTGATACATGTACCATTCGTGATAGTCCATATTAAATCATAGTTACCTGAAATTGACAATCCGGTTGCAGTTGTTCCTGCTTGACTTGCATCTGCAAATACTGCCGATGAAGAAGTTGACCAAGCACCGATTCCCGGAATTGGATCATTAGCAGCAAGAACTACTTGTCCTACGGAAGAACAAATTGTTTGATCAGCGCCTGCAGTAGCATTCACCAAAGAATCTACATGTACAATTACTGTATCCGAAGTTATACATGTTCCGTTCGTGATGGTCCACACATAAATATTATCGCCGTATGCTAAAGAATTCACTTCAGTTGCCGGATCATTCACATCTACGATAGTTGATGTTCCTGTTGTTGACCATACGCCTGTTCCGATAGTAGCAGCTGTTCCAGCAAGATTTGTTGAAGTTGTAGTTTCACAGAACTGTTGATCAGGACCGGCTATGGCTACATCATTACTATCGACAGTGATTACAACTGTATCACTAGCGATACAAGTTCCATTTTCAATAGTCCAAACAAGTTCATAAGTGCCTGCATAGATTAATCCTGCCGCAGTAGTTGCAGCTTGACTTGAATCAGAGAATACCGCTGTCGACGAAGTAGTCCACACTCCTATTCCAGGAGTAGGATCATTCGCAGCCAACACCACTTGACCAACAGAAGAACAAATTGTTTGATCTGCTCCCGCTAAAGGATTAATAATGCTGTCAACGCGAATAATTAAAGTATCTTCAGATGAGCAAGTGCCATTCGTTACAGACCATATAAATAAGTTATCACCATAATCGAGATTGCTAACTGCAGTCATTGGATCGTTCACATCAACAAAAGTTGCTGAGCCCAATGTACTCCAAGTTCCTGTACCCGGTGTAACATCATTACTTTTAAGAGTAGTTGTAAATGTTTCACATAATTGTTGATCGCTACCTGCGTCGGCAACTATTAAACTATCTACATTAATATAAACGGTATCGCTACTAGTACAAACGCCATTAGTGATTGTCCAGATAAACATTTGCGCTCCTGCATCAACTAAATTATCCACAGGAGTATTTTCTAAATTAGGAATTGTGATATTAGCTGTTGATGTGGTTGTCCAAAGTCCAGTTCCGGGAGTAGGATCATTCGCCATTAATACAGACGAAGTACCACTACAAACTGTTTGATCGATACCTGCATCAGGAACGATAACTGAATCAACAAAAACATGAATAGTATCTGAAGCTACACAACTTCCATTAGTGATTGTCCACACAAAAATATTATCTCCCAGCACCATATTACTTACTGTTGTAGAAGGAATATTTGGCGAAGCAATGGTAGCACCTGAAGGTGATGACCAAGCGCCTACGCCAGGAGTAGGATCATTTGAATTAAGAACAGTTGTAAACGTATTACATAACTGAATATCGAAACCTGCATCAGGAGTAATTACATCATTAACTGTTATTGCAACAGTATCGCGGCTCACGCAACTTCCGTTTGTAATTGTCCAAACGAAGTTATATGTTCCGGCAGATGATAATCCTGTGATTGTTGTTGTTGCTGATGTTGGTGTAGTAATTGTACCACTTGAAAGTGCTGTCCACAATCCTGTTCCCGGTGACGGGCTATTAGCAGCCATTGTAATTGGTGAGCCAATACACAACGACTGATCAGCACCTGCTGCGGAAGCTACCAATGCACTAACTGTAATAACAACAGTATCGCGAGTAACACAAGCTCCATTAGTGATTGTCCACACGAAAGTATTTGCACCATTTGCTAATGCTGTAACACCTGAAATTGCACTTGAAGGAGTTGTAACTAGTGCTGTTCCCAAAGAAGACCATGCTCCTGTTCCCGGCGCTGCTGCATTTCCTGCAAGCGTTGCAGTTGTTGAAGCGCAAATTCCTTGATCGGACCCTGCGTTTGCAACTACGGTACTGCTTACCGTTATACTAACAGTATCTCTGCTCACACAACTTCCGTTCGTGATTGTCCATACAAAATTGTAAGTACCGGCAGTAGATAAACCAGTTATTGTTGATGTAGATGAAGTTGGTGTAGTTATTGTCCCACTTGAAAGCGCGGTCCATAAACCTGTTCCCGGTGAAGGGCTATTTGCAGCCATTATGATTGGAGAACCAATACATAAAGATTGATCAGCACCTGCTGCGGAAGCTACAAGTGTACTTACAGTAATTACAACGGTATCACGTGAAACGCATGCTCCGTTTGAAATTGTCCATACAAAAGTATTTGCGCCATTTGCTAATGCCGTAACACCTGAAGTTGCACTTGAAGGAGTTGTAACTAGTGCTGTTCCTAAAGAAGTCCATGCTCCTGTTCCCGGCGCTGCTGCATTTCCCGCAAGGGTTGCTGTTGTTGCAGCACAAATCCCTTGATCGGATCCTGCATTTGCAACTACGGTACTACTTACCGTTATACTAACTGTATCTCTGCTTACACAACTTCCGTTTGTGATGGTCCATACAAAATTGTAAGTACCAGCAGATGATAATCCGGTTATTGTAGTTGTCGCTGAAGTTGGTGTAGTTATTGTCCCACTTGAAAGCGCGGTCCATAAACCTGTTCCCGGTGAAGGGCTATTTGCAGCCATTACAATTGGAGAACCAATACATAAAGATTGATCAGAACCTGCAGAAGAATTTACGGTACTATCTCTTTTTATGACAACGGTATCACTAGAAAAACAAAATCCGTTTGTGATTTCCCAAACAAAAGTATTATTTCCGTAAGCTAAATTTAAAGCAGTTGTTGATGCATTTAAAGCATTCGACAATGTTGCAGTACCAAGTGATGTCCATAATCCTGTTCCCGGAGTTGCAGCATTTGCTGTAAGAGAAGCAGAAGTTAAAGCACAAAGACTTTGATCTGCGCCGGCATTAGAAACAACTAAAGAGTCGACACTAATTCTTGCAGTATCTCTTTGCACGCAACCACCATTAGTGACAGTCCACACAAACGTATATACACCAACGTTAGTAAGATTCGTTACTAAAATATCTGCAGAAGAAGGAGTGTTGATAGAAGCAGAAGAAGTAGTTGTCCATAGTCCAATTGCAGGGGAAGGATCATTCGCTGATAACGATCCTGTGCCTCCTTGACAAACTTGATCATCGAGACCGGCATTGGATGCTACTTGAACACTAACAACAATTTGAACTGTATCTTTACTAGTACATGTTCCATTAGTAACAGTCCAAATAAAGCTATGTGTACCTGCTGTTAAACCTGTAACAGTAGTAGTTGGACTCGATGGAGTTGTAATTGTTCCACCGTTTAATTTTGTCCACACTCCGGTACCCGGAGTCGGTGTATTTCCTGCGAGTGTTACCGTAGTTTGAGACTCACAAATTAACTGATCAGGGCCTGCATTTGCAGCAACAAGTGAATCGCGACGAACGACTACCGTATCGCGTGTAACGCATGCACCATAAGTAATAGAATAAATGAAAGTATTATTTCCTACTGCAAGGTTACTTACATTAGTAGTTGCAGTTGAAGGTGTAGCAATAGTTGAAGATCCTGTTGTAGTCCAAGCTGCGGCACCCGGAGACGGGCTATTACCTGTTAAAGTTGCTGTAGTTAAATTACAGAATGACTGATCGGCGCCTGCATTAGCTGTTATAGGAGCACGAACAATAATCGCAACGGTATCGCGAGTTACGCAAGCACCGTTAGTTATTGTCCAAACAAAGTTATAGAACCCGGCTGTACTTAATCCGGTGATAGTTGTAGTACTTGAAGTAGGTGATGTAATTGTTCCTCCATTAAGAGCGGTCCATAAACCTGTACCGGGAGAAGGATTATTACCATTTAAAGTTCCTGTTCCTGTTGAAGTACAAACTTGAATATTATTACCTGCATTAGAAGTTACAGGAGTAGAGACAACAACTTGCATAGTATCGCGACTAACGCAAGCGCCATTTGTAACAGTCCAAATAAAACTATAAGTACCGGCAGTAGACAAACCTGAAACGGCCGATGTTGCACTGGTAGGTGTGGTGATTGAAGCAGAAGAAGAAGTCGTCCACAATCCTGTTCCCGGTGAAGGGCTATTACCTGCTAAAGTAATTGTGCCGGGAGAAGAACAAGCAGTTTGATCGGAACCTGCAGCAGAAGCTACCGGACTCGACACTACAATTTGCATTGTATCACGAGTTACGCAAGAACCATTAGTAACGGTCCATACAAACACATAAGTACCGGCAGAAGATAAGCCGGTAATAGTTGTATTACGATTTGAAGGAGTAGTAATTGTTGCTGTACTTGTTGTTGACCATAAACCTGTTCCCGGTGAAGGACTACTTCCGGCCATTGTTGCGGTGCCCGGAGTAGAACAAATTTGTTGATCGGGACCTGCGTTAACTGTAACAGGTTGATCAACAAAAACGGTAACTTGATCGGCATCGCTACATCCGCCATCAGAAACCACCCAATAAAAAATGTACGAACCGGTATTCAAGTTCGACACTGAAGTAGTATCATTTCCGGGGCTCGCAATAACTGCACTTGAAGCTGTAAACCAAACACCGGCAACGCCAGGTACATTAGGGTCTATAGCTGCGATTGTGGTAGTATTTTGAGGAGAACAAATACGCACCACATTCTGAATAGCTTGTGCTTTCAGAACATAAATTGTATGGGTTACTGTATCCTTAGATCCTCCACCGTCGGTGACGATGAGAGTAACAATATAATTACCACCATTTGCGAACAGATAGCTAGGATTTTGAGAGGAGGAAGTTCCTCCATCACCAAAGTCCCATGCCCAAGAGGCGATAGCTGAACCGCCAGGGGTGGACATATCTGTAAACGATACGGTATTCCCATGACAAACAATTGTATCGTTCGCCTCGAACTCGGCTGTAGGAGCCTGAGCATTAGCGGCAGAATTGACACTCATAAAGAGTATCAGCGAGAGTACAGTGAATAAATTCACTTTAAAATTGCGCAACATTACGAAAGGTTTTTGGTGTCGTGTGACACTTTTTGGTCCTTTTCTTACGTAAATCTTACATCGATTGTTACGAAAACGTATGTCGGCCTCAATAAAAAGGAAGAAAAAAAGCCCTCAAACCAGCAATTACCGGTAGAATAGGCAAAAAAAAACCCTGTTCTTACGGGAACAGGGTTTCTTGATATATAAGGAGTAATACAATCAGGCGCCTAACATCTGCTTAACGAGCATTGACACTATTTTATTATCGGCGGTACCTGCAAAATGTTTCGTTGCAGCTCCCATTACCTTTCCCATTTCAGCGGGAGACTTAGCTCCTACGCTTTCAATGATACCTTTTAATGCTTCACGAATTTCATCTTCGCTCATCATTTTCGGAAGGAACAATTCAATAACAGCAACCTCTTCTTGTTCGGTTTTAGCGAGGTCAGCACGATTTTGCTGCATATAGATATCGATCGACTCTTTACGTTGTTTCACCAACTTCTGAAGCATCTTCGTTTCATCTTCCTCTGTCATTTCCTTACCGGCTTCACTTGTTTTAGCAAGAAGGATAGCAGATTTGATAGCGCGTAAGGCACGAAGTTTAGCTTCATCCTTAGCCAACATTGCGGCCTTTAATTCAGGCATTATTTTTTGCTCGAGAGACATGGTATACTTTATTAAAGATTAATCAACGCGATCGTGTAAGAAAGAATTATTTGCACGTATCTCAGGTTTACGGTCAGCATCATCAACAGATAATGTAAGACGAGAAACACTAGAATCGGCTGAATTCGGAACATTCTCTAAACGAACATTACGACGTTTGTAAGCAGGTTCTTTCTCAAGATCTGAAATACCATTAGGCGAATTCATTTTATAGCTTAGTTCTTTCAAACGCATGATACGCTCACGTGAACGACGGAACATTTCTTGCTCAGGAGTTAAAACTTCCTCCTTCGTTTCGTTTTCAATAATTCTGCTTTCCTCTTCGTCTTTCAAAGCGATAGCTTCAGCTTCCATTCTGAAATTGAATACATCGTTATCATTCGAAGCAACAACAGGCTCATTCTCAACTTCAAAATTCATCTCTTCAGTTGAATCGTTATTAATCTCGATAGTAGGGAAATCTGAATCAAGATTAAAAATCACTTTCTCAGAAGACTCAGGAGAGAAAGAAACAACTTCATCAACTGAAGGTGTTACTTCATCGCGAACGATTAAAACCGGTTCCATAGCATCAACTACTTCCGGCTCAATAGCTATTTTCTCTTCAACGCGAGGAGTCGTAACTTCTGTTAAAGAAGTGGCAACAGCAGCATTTTTATCATCCTCGAGTTTAAAAACCACTTTCTCAGGCTTACGTTGCTCAGAAGCAACTTGCTGATTTGTTTTAAATCCTGTAGCAATAATTGTAACTCCTACTTTATCACCCAAAGTAGCATCGTTACCAATACCCATGATAATTTCAGCTGATTGTCCTGCTTGTGCTTGAATGAAATCATTGATCTCACCTACTTCATCCATTGTAACTTCAGTATTACCACTTGTAATATTTAAGAGGATGTAGCGAGCGCCTTCAATATGATTGTCATTTAACAATGGAGAATCAAGAGCAAGTTCTGCAGCACGTACAGCGCGGTTATCGCCTTCGGCAGAAGCAGAACCCATAATTGCAACACCACTGTCTTTCATAACGGTTTGGATATCCGCAAAATCGACATTGATATGCATTGTATTCGTGATAACCTCAGCGATACTTTTAGCAGCAACTGATAGTACATCATCTGCATGTCCGAAAGCCTTGCTTAAGTTAAGGTTGCCATAAATTTCACGTAACTTATCATTACAGATGATTAACAAAGCATCAACATTACCTTTCAATTGTTCGATACCAAGTTCAGCTTGTTGTTTACGTTTACGTCCTTCAAAAGCGAAAGGAACAGTAACAATACCAACTGTAAGAATTCCTAATTCGCGAGCGATACCTGCGATGATTGGAGCAGCTCCTGTTCCTGTTCCGCCGCCCATACCTGCGGTAACAAACACCATGCTTGTATTATCACTCAATAAATTTCTTAATTCATCTACGTTTTCGATAGCTGCATTTTTTCCTACTTCAGGAATAGCACCTGCTCCGCGACCTTGAGTAAGCCCCGGTCCAAGTTGAATTTTAGTAGGTACCGGGCTCACCTGTAATGCTTGTGCATCGGTGTTACAAACAAGGAAATCAACTCCCTTGATACCCATACGGTACATGTGGTTAACAGCGTTGCTGCCGCCTCCACCAACACCAATCACTTTGATGGTAGGTGTTACGTCCTTCGAAAGATCTAGTTGAAATAGAGAAGGATGCTGATTTAGGTTTTCTGGCTGAATCATGATTATGTTGGTTTTTTTATTTTCTGGTTATAATTGATAAAATGGCACTAAAATTAATTTTACATTGTCGGATCATCATCTTCATCACTGATGGTATTCTTGAAGATATCGAACCATCTTCCTTTCTTTCGCGTTGGCTCTGATGTTTCAGTCTTTTCAGATGGTTTTAGTGTGTTCTTCGCTCTTCTCATTTCGCGTTCAACATCTTGAAGACCTTTTATTACCAAACCGACTCCGGTTGCATACATCGGACTTTTCACTTCGTCCATTCCCTTACCCAAATGTTCATTCGGATAACCGATTCGGGTATCCATACCCGTTATATATTCTACTAGTTGAGTAACATGTTTAAGTTGAGATCCTCCTCCTGTGATTACGATTCCGGCGATTAACTTCTTCTCGAAACCTGAACTTTTAATTTCATAATACACATTCTCGATGATCTCTTCCATTCTTGCTTGGATGATAGCAGCAAGATTTTTCACAGAAATCTCTTTCGGCTCACGTCCGCGTAATCCCGGAATTGAAACGATTTCATTTTCCTTCATTTGTTTTGCCAATGCCGAACCAAATTTCACTTTCAGAAGTTCAGCTTGGTTACGGATGATAGAACAACCTTCTTTAATATCATCAGTAATCACATTACCGCCAAAAGGAATTACGGCAGTATGGCGAATAATTCCATCTTGAAAAATCGCAACATCAGTAGTACCACCACCGATATCTACTAATACAACACCGGCTTCTTTTTCTTCTTCCGTAAGAACAGCTTCAGCAGACGCCAAAGGTTCAAGGATTAAGTCAACCGTTTTCAATCCTGCTTTAGAAACGCATTTTTGAATATTGTTAGCGGCAGTAATCAAACCGGTAATGATATGACAATTTGCTTCTAGTCGAATACCGGACATGCCGATAGGATCTTTAATCCCCTGTTCGTTATCTACGATAAACTCTTGCGGAATCACATGGATGATTTCTTCTCCCGGAGGCATCGCTAAGCGATACATATCTTCGGTAATACTATCGATATCCGATTGGCCGATTTCGTCGACGGTGCTGTTACGAGTAATCATACCACGGTGCTGCATACTTTTGATATGCTGGCCCGCAATACCCACGTGAACGTCGCTGATTTCAACACCTGAAATCGCTTCCGCTTCAGCAACGGCTTCTTTAATGGAAGCTACCGTTTTCTCGATGTTAGCCACCATGCCGCGCATCACTCCCAACGACTCGGAACGTCCTTTACCGAGAATTTCTACTTTCCCGAATTCATTACGACGACCAACAATCGCAGCAATTTTAGTTGTACCGATATCCAACCCGACGATAATCCCTGTATGTTCCATTTACAAATTAATTTTTCGTGCAGACCACCTGATTGCGGAACTTAAGGTTGATCACACTGTAATTATTCCAACCGGTTTTACTGAGACCTTCTTTGTAGAAAATCATCAGTCTCCGGAATTTATCCTGAAGATCTATGGTGTCGCCCAACAACACTCGATGGTTGCCGACACGCGGAATTAACTCTAACTCTTGGTGTTCGTTCACATAAATCTGTTCTGTGTTTGCAGTCCAGAAAGTATCGGCCTCAACAAACTTCGCCAATGCATACACCTGATTGATCGTACGCGGAATCATCAATGAATCATTCTTCAAAGAATCATCCGTAAGCACCGGAGTAGTAATTTTCATCTCGGTGTAAGTATTGTAGATATACCCATTGGCAACAATAACCGGAGGAGTGTATTTATCCGAAACCGGCATAAATTCACCCTTCTTGTCGATATAAAATTGCTCGTCGTGCATGTTTACAATTCTTACGATCGGATCCCTTTGCCAAACGTCGGCATGTAGGTTTCCATCAATCGATGAATATACTTCAGCTCTCTCTACGAAAGGGTTGGTTAGAATAATTTTTTCTAACAGTGAAGTGTTGATGGAACCGAGTGCTTTTCCCTCTACTTTTCCCTTGCTGTTGATGAGTTGAATGATGTCAGTATTATCAATAAAATCATGCGATACAGACTCATCAATATCGATTGTAATTTTCTTGCATAACAACTGCTCTTGACGCTGATTTACAAAGCCCAACAATACAATCATTCCGATTGCAGTGATGATCCATGTACTCAGAATCAATATCGATTTTACTTTCGGTTTTAGTTCCATTATGCTGAAAGTAATTGCGCAATTGGTTTCACTAATTGATCGATATCACCAGCTCCAAGTGTTAATAACACTTGTGGTTTTTCATTTTGTAGTTTTATTAACAAGTCTTCTCTCGACAATAAATGCTTATCGGCGATAGAAACTTTGTCTAAAATCATTTGAGAATTCACTCCCGGAATCGGCTTTTCGCGTGCCGGATAAAGCTCGATCATGTACAACGTATCTAACAAGCTTAAACTTTCTGCAAAGCCATCGGCAAAGTCGCGCGTGCGACTAAAAAGATGCGGTTGAAAGATCCCTGCAATCTTTTTATTCGGATATAATTCTCTTGCCGACGAAATCGCAGCCCTCAATTCTTCAGGGTGATGAGCGTAATCGTCGATGTAAACTATATTATCATTTTTCACATGCACTTCAAATCGGCGTTGTGCTCCTTTGAATGATGCGAGTGCAACTTTCAGATCGGAAGGTTTAACACCACATTCTAATGCAAGTCCTGATGCAGCCACGGCATTTTCAATGTTATGTCGGCCTGGCAGCCCTAAAGTCAACCCTTCTATTTTTATTGATGGTGTTTCTAAAGTGAATTTATATGCACCATTTTCAACTCGAATATTATCCCCTCTAAAATCAGCCGCTTCGTTATCTTTTATCGAATAAGTCATTCTGCGACAAGCGGTATTTCCTACTTCCAATCCTTTTTTATGCAACAGCATTCCGTTTGGCTTCACTTGAGCAGCGAATGCACGGTATGTATTTTGCATTTCATTGGGATCGCCGTAGATATCGAGATGATCGGCATCCATCGATGTGATGATAGCCAACTCAGGGAACAAGGTTAAGAAGGAACGATCAAATTCATCGGCTTCCACAACCACTTTATGATCGGGCTTCGATGAATCGCCAATTAAAAGGTTCGATCCGAAGTTAGTACTGATACCTCCTAAAAATGCCGAGCAATTCATACCCGCAGAATGGAGAATATGTGCTAATAAAGTTGATGTTGTTGTTTTCCCATGAGTACCTGCTACTGCCAAAGTAAAATGATCGGCAGTTAACATTCCTAATACTTTTGATCGTTTTGCAATTTCATATCCGTTCGTTTTAAAGAAAGCGAGTTCGCTATGATCGGCAGGAACAGCAGGAGTTAGTATAACAAGAACTTGCGACTTATTATCGAGATTTCGAACAGTCACAGGAATACGATTCACATCATCGTCGAAATGAATTTCAATTCCTTCATCTGACAATGCTTGCGTTAACGGAGTCGGAGTTTTGTCGTATCCCGAAACTGATTTGCCATCAGCTTTGAAGTAACGCGCAAGCGCACTCATGCCTATACCTCCTATTCCTAGGAGATAAACATAACGTATATGCTGCATGCTGTTCTTCATTTTATTTTCTTGCGAGGCGCAAAACTTCTTTTGCAATTTGTTGCGCAGCATCCGGACGAGCCATCACTGCTATATTGTCACTTAAACTTTTTCTTTGAGATGCATTTGCAATTAAATCCAATGCATTGTTTACCAATTTCGTTGATGCTTCACTATCATTCACCAACAATGCCGCATTTCTTTCTACTAATGCAATGCAATTTTTTGTTTGATGATCTTCGGCAGCAGTAGGAAGTGGAACTAGAATGGCTGGTTTTTTAACAATGCACAATTCAGAAACTGTACTTGCTCCCGCCCTAGCAACCACTACATCGGCAGCAGCATAAGCAAGATCCATTTTACTGATAAAATCAAAAGCGTGCAAAGATGTTACATTTAATGATTCAACAGCTTCTTTTGCCTCAGAAAAAAACAATTTTCCTGTTTGCCAAATCAACTGAACACCTGCATCATTTATTTGCTTTAATCCTGCTTTCATCGCTCTGTTAATACTTCGCGCTCCTTGGCTTCCTCCGACAACTAACAATGTTGGTTTTTCGGGATCAAGACCAAAGAATCTACAGGCTTCTAATTTCTTACCATCAATATGCTTGATGTCTTCGCGGACAGGATTTCCTGTAAAAATAATTTTATCGGCTTCAAAGAAGCGATCCATGTTTTCATAAGCAACACATACTTTCGCCGCTTTCTTCGAAAGAATTTTATTCGTGATACCGGGATAAGAATTTTGCTCTTGAATTAATGTTGGCACTCCCTTACGTGATGCAGTAAAAAGCATTGGTCCGCTGGCATAGCCACCTACTCCAACAGCTACATCGGGATTAAAATTCTTCATTACAGAACCTGCTTTATTCAAGCTCTTCAAAAGTTTGAAAGGAAACGACAAATTATCAAGCGACAATTCTCTTTTAATTCCTGCAATTGGTAATCCTTCAATTTTATATCCGGCAGCAGGAACTTTTTCCATTTCCATTTTGCCTTCTGCGCCTACAAATAAAATCTCGATTGAAGGATTTAATGCCTTCAATGCGTTTGCAATAGCAATAGCAGGAAAGATATGTCCTCCTGTACCACCACCGCTGATGATTACCTTTATGTTATTAGGCGACTGCAACTTCTGCTGTTTTATTAGTTACTTTTTTATCAATCTCACTACTTACACTTAAAATAATTCCGATGGCAAAGCTGGTAAACCAAATTGATGTACCACCCATACTTAACATCGGCAGAGGCTGCCCTGTAACAGGGAAGATATGCACTGCAACAGCCATATTTATCAATGCTTGAAACACTAAGCTAAATGCGCAACCAATGGTAATCATTGCAGCGAAAGCTCTTTCGGTCCGACGAACAATTTGAATTGCTCGATAGAAGAGCATTAGATAAAGTAGCACAACGAAACAACCACCGGCAAGACCATACTCTTCGATGATGATAGCGAAGATGAAATCGGAATAAGGATGCGGCAAGAAATTTCTTTGAGCACTTTGTCCGGGACCTTTTCCGAAAATTCCACCGGTAGCAATTGCAATCTTTGCTTGTTGCACTTGGTAGTCACCTTCGTCGGTACTTTTTTTTGACCTAAAATTTTCAATACGAGAACCCCAAGTACTAATACGACCATTATATCCTACCAACTTAGCGATGCCGATGAACAAGGCAAAGGCTAATACGGCAGTACCTAATAAACCGAAAATAAATTTCAGCGGAACTCTACCTATGAACATCAATACCATCGAAGTAGAAAACAATACTGCTGCTGTAGAGAAGTTAGCAGGAAGAATTAATCCGCAAACAATAAACACCGGAATCACGATAGGGACAAACGAAGCTTTAAAGTCGTTGATCGACTCTTGCTTTTTTGAAATCAATCGAGCTAAATACAAGATCAACGACAACTTTGCTAAATCGGAAGTTTGAAACGACAAACCGATAATGGGTAAAGTAATCCAACGATTTGCATCATTGATATTCGTACCCATAAATAGTGTTAGAATAAGCAAAGGCACTGTAATAATAAATGCCAACCTGGCGAATCTGGCATAAACAGTATATGATGCTAAATGGAACATATACATTAGTCCGAAACCGAATGCTAAAATGAAAGCATGTTTCAGAATATAATACTCTGTATTCCCCGACTGATATTTATAAGCCAGCGTGCCGGTAGAACTATATACCGCCAGCGTGCTTATAAACGACAACAGAATTACTATCAGCCAGATAGTTCTGTCGCCTTTAAAGTGTGTCTCGAGCCAGGTCATTTTTATAACTGATGAATTGAACTATATACTATAAACCAAACAACTTCAATTTTATTTTACAAAGCGCGAACTGCTGCTTTGAATTTACGTCCGCGGTCTTCATAATTCTCGAATAAATCGAAAGAAGCGCAGCACGGAGACAATAAAACTGTATCTCCTTTCTTACCTAAACGGTAAGCAGCTTGAACAGCCTCTTCTGCAGAACCAGCTTCAACTATTACCGGAACTACATCTTTAAATGCTTCGATTAATTTCATATTATCGACTCCCATGCAGACAAGAGCTTTCACTCTCGACTTCACCAACTCAGAAATCATATCATAATCGTTTCCTTTATCTACTCCACCTGCAATCCATACAATAGGATTTTGAATACTCTCTAGAGCATACCAAGTAGAATTGACATTCGTTGCTTTTGAGTCATTAATAAAGTCGATACCATGAACAGTATTAACAAATTCGAGGCGGTGTTCAATGTTTTCGAAATCAGAGAAGCTCTCGCGAACTACATCTTTACGTATATCAAGTATACGAGAAGCGATTCCTGAAGCCATTGAATTGTACAAGTTGTGTTTGCCTTGTAAAGCCAGATCGTGAATAGACATATTGAGTTGTTGGTTATTGGTTTGAATGTATAGTTGTTCGTCTTCTACCCATGCGCTCATTCCTTCTTTCTTATAAATTGAAAAAGGGAAAAGTTGCATTCCGGGATTTAACTTGGCGATTTCTTTCATCGTAAGCTCGTCATCTGCGCAATAGATAAATGCATCTGCAGCAGTTTGATTTTGCAAAATCCTGAATTTAGAATCGACATAATTCTGTAATTGGTATTCGTAACGATCGAGGTGATCGGGAGTAATATTTGTAAGGATGCCGATATCTGCTTTGAATTCATAACATCCATCAAGTTGAAAACTGCTCAACTCAAGAACATAATGATCAAAATTTTCTTCAGCCACTTGACGAGCGAAACTCTTTCCTACATTTCCTCCGAGGCCAACATTCATTCCTGCTTTTTGCAGAATATGATATGTAAGCATGGTAGTAGTTGTTTTACCGTTCGTTCCTGTAATCGCAATAATTTTTGCATCTGTATATCGAGCAGCGAACTCGATTTCAGAAATAATTTTTATTCCTTGTTCTTTAGCTTTCTTTACAAGAGGAGCTTTATCAGGAATACCCGGACTTTTTATAATCTCGCTTGCACTTAAAATTTCAGACTCGGTATGGCTACCTTCTTCGAAGCGAATATCTCTCGACACCAATTCTTTTTTGTACTTCTCTGCAATTTTTCCTGCATCCGAAACGAATACTTCCATGCCCAATTTCTGAGCAAGAACAGCCGATCCAACGCCACTTTCAGCGGCACCCAGGATTACTATTTTTTTTGAAGTATTCATTTAATATTTTTCTTTTTTGATTAACGTAATTTCAATGTAGCTACGCTAAGTACTGCAAGCATAATTCCGATGATCCAAAAGCGCGTAACGATTTTCGCTTCGTGGTATCCTAACTTTTGGTAATGGTGATGTAAAGGAGACATCTTTAATATCCTTCTTCCTTCACCATACTTCTTTTTCGTGTATTTGAAATAACTTACCTGCATCATTACAGATAAATTTTCAACCAAGAAGATTCCGCAGATAATTGGAATCAACAATTCCTTACGTACTGCTATAGCGAAAACGGCTATAATTCCTCCTATCGCTAAACTTCCTGTATCACCCATAAACACTTGAGCCGGATATGAATTATACCAGAGGAAACCAACAGTTGCACCAACAAATGCGCTCATGAAAACCATTAGCTCACCCGTATTCGGGATATACATAATGTTCAAGTAATTCGCGAAAACTGTATTACCCGATACATAAGCGAAGATTGCCAATGTGGTACCTATAATAGCAGAAGTACCTGTTGCTAATCCGTCAATACCATCAGTAATATTGGCTCCATTAGAAACAGCAGTAATAATGAAAGTAACAATTGCAATAAACAAGATTGGCAAAAGCCATTTTGCATTATCTCCTGACCAACTAATCAAGTTAGCATAATCGAATTCATTGTTTTTGAAGAAAGGAATTGTTGTTTTTGTTGACTTAACATTTTCACCCGAAAACAACACTCCTTCTTTATTTCTAATTTGATCAATCAAATTTTCATTTTGAGATACTACAAGTTGAGTATTGGTAGCTTTTTCACGAACAGTAACATTCGGATTAAAATAAAGTATTGATCCGATGATTATTCCTAATCCAACTTGCCCGATTAATTTTGACTTTGCACGTAACCCTTCTTTATCTTTTTTGTATACTTTGATATAATCATCGAGGAAACCAATGAACCCTAGCCAAAGTGTACTAATGATCATAATTACGATATATACGTTATCGAGTTTAGTAAACAGAATTGTTGGAATTAAAATCGCTGATATAATGATCAACCCTCCCATGGTAGGAGTCCCTTGTTTTTCTTTTTGCCCTTCTAGTCCTAAGTCGCGAATCGTCTCACCTACTTGCATACGCAATAACAAGGCAATAATTCTTTTTCCCAACAACATAGTAATCACCAATGATGTGATGATAGCCATTGCAGCGCGGAAGGAAAGGAAACGAAATACTCCGGCACCCGGGAAATCGTAAACTCTATCTAGATATGAGAATAAATAATATAACATATGATCAACTTAATTGGAAGGATTCAGCTAAAATCTGTTTGTCGTCGAAAGGATATTTCACTCCTTTAATTTCTTGATACTTTTCGTGTCCCTTGCCGGCTAATAAGATTATATCTCCGGGTTGAGCTAGCGCCACTGCTGTTCTAACAGCTTCTTTGCGATCGGTAATCGCTAATGATTTTCTATAATACTGAGGCGGAACGCCTTCCTTCATTTGCGCAATAATACTTTCAGGATCTTCACTTCTAGGATTGTCGGACGTGAGAATAACTTTATCACTGTACTCGCAAGCAATAGCCGACATTTGCGGACGCTTTCCTGCATCACGATCACCACCACATCCTATAATTGTAATTACCTTTTCGTTTCCTGTTCGGATATCCTTAATCGTTAGTAATACATTTTGCAAAGCATCAGGAGTATGAGCATAATCTACAATTCCGAAGATTCCATTTTCAGAAGTAATGTATTCGAAACGTCCATCAGGAGGAGTTAAGCCACTTAATGCTGTAAGGACATTTAACTTTTCTTCGCCGCACAACAATGCTGTTGCATAAACACCTAAAAGATTATAGGCGTTAAAGCTTCCTACAAGTCGACATAAAACATCGTTACCGTCGATATTTAGCATCAATCCCGAGAAAGTATTTTCAAGAACTTTCACTTTAAAATCAGCTACTCCTTTTTGAGAAAAAGTTTTTACCGATGCTTTCGTATTTTGAACCATAATCTTATGGTTTCTATCATCGGCATTCACTAATGCAAAGGCATTTTCTCCCAGCACATCGAAGAACCCTTTTTTAGCACGGATATATTCGTCGAATGTTTTATGATAATCTAAATGATCGCGAGTAATATTTGTAAATAGTCCGCCGGCAAATTCGAGTCCTGCCACACGTTGTTGAACTACTGCGTGAGAACTAACTTCCATGAAGCAATACTGACAGCCTGCATCAACCATTTTCGACAACAATTCATTCAACTGCAAAGGATCCGGAGTTGTATGAGTTGAAGGGATTTCAATATCACCTATTAGGTTACGAACAGTACTTAACATACCGCATGTATATCCAAGTCGTGTGAATAAAGAATGCAACAATGTTACTGTAGTCGTTTTACCGTTAGTACCTGTAACACCAATCAGTTTTAATTTAGTTGAAGGCTGATCAAAAAAGTTAGAACAAATTAACGCCAGTGCATTTGCAGCATCACGAACTCTAACATAAGTAATTCCTGACTGAATTGTCGAAGGCATTTCTTCACAAATGATAGCAACTGCACCTTTTGAAATTACATCATCAATAAACTGATGTCCGTCGCTTTTCGTTCCACGCACTGCAACAAAAAGGCAACCCTCACTCACTTTACGTGAATCAAAAGCAACAGAGTGAATCATCACGGAAGTATTTCCCGCGACTTCTTCAATTCCTGTTTTATATAGTATGTCTTTAAGCGCTTTCATCAACTTAATTCGATAACAATTTGTTTGCCCTTTTCAATTTTTTGTCCTGCTTGAATAGACTGACGCATTACTGTTCCACGTCCCACAGGTTTTACTATTAAACCTTGCCCTTCGAGTAAATACATAGCATCACGCAATCCCATGCCAACTACATTAGGAACTTTACTATCTGTTATTTCAATAGCTTTAAGTGATTGATTATTCCATCCTGCCGAAGGAGTTTCAACCGGCAGTGATAAATTTTTTACTGCAATAGAGGTTGGATTACTTCTTCCTGATTTAAACAAAGGATTACCTGCGTAAGTAGAATCAGGATAACGTTGTAATTCGTCGTGCATATCAACATTCAATGCATACACTTTATCGGCGATTTCTTTAAACACCGGACAAGCAACCGAAGCACCATAATAAGCACCTTTACTTGGAGCATAAATCACAACGATACAACTATAGCGTGGCTTATCAGCAGGGAAATATCCGCAGAAGGAAGCTTGATAATTTTGTTTATTAAAACCTAATGCACCATTCGCAATTTGAGCAGTTCCTGTTTTACCAGCGATAGTATATTGAGCATGCTTGATATGAGAAGCTGTTCCTGTTTTAACAACTTCCTCTAACATTATTTTAGCTTTAGCAATTGTTGCTTGAGAGCAAATTGAATCAGCAATTACTTTCGACTTAAACGTTTTTACAAGAGTTCCTTTATTGCGAATTTCTTTAACGAATAAAGGTTGAATCATTTTACCGTTGTTTGCAACAGCATTATAAAAAGTAAGGATTTGCATTGGCGACAATTGAGTTTCATAACCAATTGACATCAAAGGCAATGACAATCCCGACCATGTTTTATTCTTAGTGTCTTTAATTTTAATTTTATTCGCGCCTTGGATTTGAATTCCCAAATCATCATCAATATGCAATTTCTTTAAGCCATCGATAAAAGCTTGAGGATTTTTCTGGTACGACTTTACTATTGCTGAAGCAACACTCACATTCGAAGAATGAGCAAAAGCATCCTTCACAGAAATTTTCGCCGGCAGACCCTCGTGAGAATCATGCATTGTATAAGAACCAAAATTATGAACGCCACCATAGCTATCGATGATATCTTCTGGAGCAAGGTATCCATCCTCCATAGCCACCATATAAGATGCAAGTTTAAAAGTAGAACCCGGCTCAGCAGCTTGACTGATAGCGAAGTTTAACACTTCATCATAAGTATCTTCACCCGTTTTCTTAAGATTCGCTATCGCTTTAATTTCACCTGTGGCTACCTCCATTAAAATAGCGCAACCCATATCAGCACCTTGCATACTTAACTGCTTCATCAAAGCATTCTCTGCAACATCTTGAATATTTAAGTCGATAGTAGTAACAACATCACTACCATCCATCGGTTCAATTTCATTATCATTATTTACAGGCTTCCATACATTTCCTGCAATACGTTGCATTAAACGTTTTCCTTTTGTTCCTTGTAAATAATTATTGAAAGCGCCTTCGATACCCACCGGAGTAACATCTTTATTATCGAGTTTATATCCGATAGTACGAGAAGCGAGATTTTTAAATGGTTTCTCACGACGACTTAACTGCGTAATAATTAATCCGCCTTTATTTTTTCCCAAACGGAAAATCGGGAAAGTACGAATAGCCTTTTGCTCTTTAAACGAGATATTACGCTTCAATAAAAAATAATGATTTTTATCGCGACGAGCTTCACGCAAAATACGTTTATATTCAGCTTTCGATTTATCCTTAAAGAGCGCACTTAAAGAAAATGCTAATGAATCAACGTTATCATTGAAAACAGCAGCCTTTAATCCCGCAGGCATTAAATCAACATGAACATCATAACGAGGAAGAGAAGTAGCTAGCAACGAACCATCACACGCATAAATATTTCCGCGCATTGGTTCGATATTGTAATATCTTAATGTTAAGCTATCTTGCTTGCGCTTCCAATAGTCGCCCTCAACAAATTGCAGTCGACCCACCTGAACAATAATGGCCAGCGCGAAAAGAATAAACCCTATAAACACAAGGTATACTCTCCAAAGAATATCTTTTTTCTTCTCGGCCATTGGGTTAGAAAAATTCGGTTTGTTGGTTGGTGGTTGATTGATTGTTTACTAGGCACTCGTTTTCGATTACTCCTCGCTATTTTCTTTCTTCTTTCGGATTACAATTTTTTTCGGAGCGACAGTTGATTCTTTCAATCCGTAATTTTTAATTGTATTCGCGACTTCAGACAATTTACTTTTATACATTAACTCTGATTTCCCCGTAATGAACTCAGAGCGCAACTCTTTTAATTCTTTTTCAGTTTTATCGATTTCGCGAACTGTCTTTTCTACTGTGTAAGTATTCCAGATATAAAACATGGCAAGCACAACCAGAAACATTACATAAGGCATATAATTCACTACCGACTCGCGATTAAAAAGATTAAAAACATTTAATGCTTTAATAATCTTTCCGGCAGGATTCGTGCCTGCATCACCTGAGCGCTTCGAAGACTTTGTCTCCGGCGCTTTAGGTTCTTCCTGCTGACTACGAACTTTATTCATATCCTTTCTGCTACTCTTAGTTTTGCGCTACGTGAACGCGGATTCGATTTCACTTCTTCCTCATCGGCCTCAACAGGTTTTTTATTTACCGGCTTTAGCTTCAGTCCTACTATATTTCCGAAAAGATCTTTTTTCAAATCACCATCGGTATTACCTGTATTCACCAGGTTTTTTACTAATCTATCTTCGAGAGAATGGTAACTCATCACTACCAATCTTCCTTCGGGTTTTAACAAATCGGCTGCTTGCATCAACATCGACTTCAACACATCCAGCTCTTCATTCACTTCAATTCTCAGTGCTTGAAATAGCTGAGCATAGAAGGTAGTTTCCTTTGCTCTTGGCGCTGCTGCTGAAGCTATTTTCTTCAACTCATCAACAGTTTCTATCGGAGCATTAACTCTAGCTTGAACTATGAGATAAGCTAAGCGACGAGCATTATTCAACTCACCGTATTCGCGAAACACCTTAATCAACGACAACTCATCGTAGTTATTTAGGATATCCCTCGCCGTTAGATCGCCACGTTGATCCATTCTCATATCGAGTGAAGCATTAAAGCGAATTGAAAATCCGCGTTCCGCTTCGTCGAACTGATGAGAAGAAACACCCAAATCAGCTAATAACCCATCAATTTCAAAGACCCCTATTTCATTGAGACGCTCTTTCAGATTTCGGAAGTTGTCGTGTATCAACAAAAACCTTTTATCATCAGGTGCATTCGCCAATGCATCATTATCTTGATCGAAAGCAATCAATCTGCCTTCATTTAATTTTTCTAGAATCGCTTTGGAATGCCCTCCTCCGCCAAACGTTACATCCACATAAACACCGCCCTGCTTCAGGTTTAAACCCTCAACACAGAGGTCACGCATCACGGGTTCATGATACGCCACTATCTGCTCCTCCCTTGTTTAGCTTACCCATCACCTTTTCACCTAATTCGGAAATATCATCAGGCTCAGAAGAAATCATCTCTTTGTATTTTTCCTTCGACCAGATTTCAATCTTAGATCCGAAGGCAGATAACATTACTTCTTTATCGATGCCGGCATGCTCACACAAAGTCTTCGGCAACAAAATCCTTCCTGCCGCATCCAATTCAATTTCTGTAGCACCTCTGAAAAACCAACGTGCATACAAACGATTGTCTTTAACATCCAGATTTAACTTGTTAACCTCGGCACTAGCCTTGATCCACTCATCCATAGGATATAAATGGAGACAGTTTTCATAGCCGCGGTTTACCACGAATTTCTCGGCTGCTTCCGGCGACACCTTCTTGCGGATAGCCGACGGCAAACTCAAACGCCCTTTGGCGTCAAGCTTACATTCATATTCTCCTAAGAATTGTGTCATGGTTTGCATTTTTTCCGAATACTACCCACCGGGGGCATTCGGGATGTAAAAATAATGCAATTTCTCCCACTTTATACCACTTTCTCCCACTTTGTTAAAAACTTTTCGGCCGGCAGGGATTTCCGACCCACAAATAATTAAGCTGACTAATGCTCATTTTAGCAGCTTTTAATACCACAAAACTAGACTCGATTTTACTTGTATCTTGCTGTTTTTAAATTAAATACGAACAACCTAGGGTTAATAACAATCAGGCAATTTCAACCAATTTCCCCCCTTATTTTCCTCCCACCAATTGACCAAAAAGACTAAAATCCGCTTCCGCATTTTCCCACAAAAGGAAAAATTGGGCGACTTCAACAAAAAGCTCTGTCTTTCAATAATATACGTTATTATTTATGGAATTTTCAAAAAAAAGCATCTCCCACTTCGCCACACCAAAAGCTGTACGATTTTCAGAAAATCGCTTCATTTTTACCACTCAACCCCGATTTTTTGCGCTGTTACTGATGAAGTACTTATTTTTACAACGTATGACATCAGTACCGGAAAAGAAGTTTATTGATATTGAAGAGGTAATAAAGAGTAAAAACCCGCAATTATTAAAGGTTTTACCACGATTCATTGTATCTTATATTAAGCGCATAGTTCATGAAGATCATGTAAACGAATTCATTCGAATTCATGGCCACAAAACTTCCTTCGAATTTGTTGATGCTATTATTGAGGAATTTAAGCCTGTTGTTACTTATAGTGGACTAGAGAATTTACCTGCGTCAGGCGGAGCCGTAGTAGCAGCAAATCACCCTTTGGGTGGACTCGACGCAATGGCTTTGATGAACGCCGTCGGACAAAAACGTCGCGATATCAAGTTTATCGTGAATGATGTACTCCTAAATATTAAAAATTTTGAGAGTGAATTTATTGGTGTAAACAAGCACGGAAAAAACAGTTCACAGACGCTTGATTTAATCGACTCTTATTATAATTCCGAACAATTAGTATTAATATTTCCGGCGGGATTAGTTTCGCGAAAACAAGAAAAAGGGATTATTAAAGACCTTGAATGGAAGAAAAGTTTTATCGTAAAAGCGAAGAAATTTAAAAAAGACATTATCCCCGTTCATATTTCAGGCAACAACTCGAATTTCTTTTATAATCTGGCAAAACTTCGTCAGAAAGTTGGCATTAAAGCTAATATTGAAATGTTTTATTTGATGGACGAAATGTATCATCAAAAAGACAAAGAAATACATATCACCTTTGGCAAACCCATTAGTTATACGGTGTTTACCAATAAGTTCAGTGATCAAGTGTGGGCACAAAAAGTCAAATCGCATATCTACTCTCTAGTTGATGGAAAGCCCTCAGTCGATTTCCATTGAACTGATATTAATCTTTAAAATAGTTTACCCCGTTTTTTAGATTATCTTTGATTAACAACACCAACTAGAATAGCGAGAAAAGGCTCTTAAAATATGAAACCGGTTATTGATCCAATATCGACCCATTTGATCGAAAGCGAATTAACAGCTGATCGTTTTATACGCACATCTAATAATGGCTCCAACAAATTATATATAATTAATTTCCACAATGCTCCTCATACTTTAAGAGAGATTGGTCGCTTGCGCGAAGTCACTTTTAGAGAAGCGGGCGGTGGTACCGGACTCGACTGTGACCTTGATGAATTCGATACTTGCGAAAAGTGTTATGAGCAACTTATCGTTTGGAATCCCGAGGACAAAGAAATTGTTGGAGGATACCGATTTATCTGTTGCGGCGATGCAGGAAAAGATGCCAATGGCAGATATTTACTAGCTACGTCTGAGCTTTTTAACTTCTCTGAGAAGTTCATCAATGAATATATGCCTTACACGATAGAGCTTGGCCGTTCATTCGTTCAACCTAAATACCAACCTCGTCCGGAGAACAGAAAAGGCTTATTTTCTCTCGATAATTTATGGGACGGACTAGGTGCAATTCATGTCGATTATCCCAACATTCGCTATTTCTTCGGAAAGGTGACTATGTACCGTCATTTTAACTCGGAAGCACGCGATATGATCTTGCATTTTATGCAACATTACTTTAGCGATCCCGATAAATTAGTAACACCGATTCATTCTCTGGAGATCACTCACGATATGACAGCTTTTGAGAGTGAAATCAAGGGATTAGACTACAAAGAAGGACATAGAATCCTAAACCAAAACGTACGTGCTCGAGGTGAAAATATTCCTCCGTTAGTAAATGCATACATGAATCTTTCTCCAACTATGCGATCGTTCGGCACTGCATTAAATGATCACTTCGGAGAGGTTGAAGAAACCGGAATATTGGTTAAACTCGACGATATTTACGACTCTAAAAAAGAGCGACACATTAAAACCTACCAAAAAGGAGTTTAACTCCGTTAATCATGAACGCCACTTTTGTAAAAAGTTCAGCTAAACTCGACCAGCTTCCTCCCGTAAACAAACCCGAATTTGCATTTATCGGCCGAAGTAACGTAGGTAAATCATCGCTTATCAATATGTTAACCGCGGTTAAAGGGTTAGCGAAGACATCGGGTAGTCCGGGGAAAACCCAAACCTTTAACCACTTTATAATCGACGATAGCTGGTACTTGGTAGATTTACCCGGTTATGGCTTTGCCAAAGTTTCGCAAACTACGCGCGATGAATGGGAAGGATTGATGAAAAGATACCTGACCACACGCGAAAATTTGATGAATGCCTTTGTATTGATTGATCTTCGCTTAGAACCTCAAAAGAACGACCTCGATTTCATATCTTTCTTAGGAGAAAATGGAGTTCCATTCTCGATTGTATTCACGAAATCAGATAAATTGACGGCAAATCAAGTGAGAATTCACACTGAAAAATACAAAAACAAATTACTGGAGTTTTGGGAGGAATTACCTCCTATTTTCATCACTTCAGCAGAGAAAAGACTCGGAAAAGAGGAAGTACTGGATTACATAAAACAGTGCCTTCCCCTTTTCAATAATTAATTACTTCAGCACTTTCGCCATCTTCCCGAATTTCGCAGCAAAATCGCGCATTGCCTTTGTTGTAGGTGCGTCGTTGGTAGCTCGTTCGTAAGAATCGGCCATACTGGCTAAGGTTTCGTACATAAAAAACTGCATTTCTTCAACCGTCATTTCAGTTGTCCAAAGGTCAATTCTCATCGTGCTTTTCTCAGGTTTGTCCCACAAAGCCAACATGAAAGCTTTCGCATCTTTCTTTCCGTCTAATCCCGAATCCTCGGCAGACCAATCAATTGAAACCGGATGCTTCTCGGCATTAAGGCCTACGTTGATGCTGATATTCGATTGTTTTACTACTGTATTATCTGACATATTGCTGTCGCCCCGGCAAAGGAGCATTTTTTAGATTTATTCGGCAAAAATAAGGAATCCAAAATATATGGCATTTCTATGGCATCTTTTGCAACAGAAAGGAATCAAATTCGTTACCTTCGCATAGATTATAATCCTATGCCATTTAACCGTTTTCAAAAACTGTTGATTTGTCTGACGTTGTCGGTATCCCTTTTCGGCACCGGCGCCTTTGCTCAATTTACCAGAGGTTACCAAATGACCTTCGGCAAAAACAGAGTGCAGTACAATGATTTTTTGTGGACCTACTATCGATTTAAAAACTTCGATACGTACTACTATTTAGGAGGACAAGAACTTGCGCAATATACAGGCCGCGTGGCCGACAAAGAAATTGCTGAGATAGAGCAACTGTTCGACTATAGAATCAACGGAAGATTTCAATTCGTGATTTATAATAAGCTAAGCGACTTTAAACAAAGTAATATCGGACTAGAAGGCGAAGAAGCTAATACTAACACCGGCGGCTTAACGAAAATCATCGGAAGTAAAGTATTAATTTATTTTGATGGTGACTATCGCCATTTCAGAGAGCAAATCAGAGCAGGAGTAGCACAAGTGATGATTAATCAGTTGATGTATGGAGGAAGTATCAAAGATCGTTTGCAAAGTGCAGTATTATTAAATCTTCCCGATTGGTATGTTCAAGGATTGATCTCTTACGTTGCTAAAGGATGGACGATTGAAGACGATAACAGGATGCGCGACGGCATTAACACCGGACGCTATAAAAAATTCAATAGCTTAGCAGGCAATGAAGCTGTTTTTGCAGGACAATCACTTTGGAATTATGTTGTAGAAACATACGGAAGCTCATCAGTATCGAACTTAATTTATATGACACGCATCAATAGAAATATAGAAAGCGGATTTGTTTATGTTATCGGTTCACCGTTAAAAGAGCTCACCAGAAATTGGCTCGATTACTATCAACGTAATTATCTGAATGAAGATAAAAGTCGTTCTATTCCTTCGGGAAAGCCTGTAGTAACGGTAAAGAAACCAAATCGTACTGTAAGTCAAGTGAAAGTTAGTCCCGATGGAAATCAACTAGCCTACGTAGTAAATAACTTAGGAAAATATCGCGTTTACCTTTACGATATCAGAACACATAAACGTAAACGACTTGCAAAAGGAGGATATAAATCAGTCAATCAAAATATCGATAACAGCTTCCCGGTTCTTGCATGGCATCCAACAGGAAGATATGTAGCTGCCATCAAAGAAAAGAAAGGCAAAGTATGGCTCGACTATTACACACCCGGAAAAAGAATTAAGAGAGAAACGAACAAGTTTTTCTACTTCGACAAAGTACTCGACTTCTCCTACTCTTCTTCAGGAAATGAAATTGTATTAACGGGAATTCAGAAAGGACAATCGGATATTTACACGTTTAATCCGCGTACAAAGACTTACCAACAACTAACGAAAGATCGTTGGGATGATGCTAATCCTAAATTTGTATTAAACGACAAATACATCATCTTCAACTCTACACGAACAGAAGATTCATTAAAATCGACAACCTTCCGTCAAAAAGAAGATATCGTAACATCACCAACAACCGATATTTACCTTTACGACTATTTCAATAAATCGGAAAAGCTCATAGCAATTACATCAACACCATTGGTTAATGAAACCATGCCATTGATGATAGACTCCGCGCATTTCTCATTCTTGAGTGATGAAAACGGAATTGTTAATCGATACATTGCTACACTCGATAGCACAATTGCTTTTATCGACACAACGATACATTATCGTTACATCGTAAATTCTAAGCCGGCCAGTGATTATCAACGCAGCATTCTTTCGCAAGATGTAAATCCGTATAAAACTAAATTGGCTGAATTATACAAAGCCAATAACCGATTTGAGCTTTATCTCAATCCGCTTAACAATAGTGCTTCTACGGAATTATTACCGTTGAAGAAAACTACACTGCGTTTCAAAATCGACAAGACACCTTTACCGCAAGTAAAACAGATAAAGTCGACCCCAACAATTACTTTACCTGAACCGGGCAAGAAACCATCGGGTGAGACTAACGTTGGCGACTCTACGAAAATCGATATCAACAACTACTCTTTCCAAACCGACTTCCCGAAACGTAAAAACAAAACGCAGGAGCCGGAGAAACAACAAACACCGGTAACAACGGATTCATCAATTGCAAAAGCACCGGTTGGAATTATTGACTCAACCGACAGCAAGCCTGTAACACCTGACAGTGTTGCATATCAGATGCCGAAGCAACGTAACTATGAAATTGCGTTCTCGCCGGGATACTTACTTACACAACTTGATAATTCGTTATTAAACGAGACCTATCAATCGTACACCGGTGGTGCAGTATATTTTGACCCGGGACTTAATGCGCTCTTTAAAATCGGCTTAAACGACCTTATGGACGATTACCGAATTATTGGAGGGATGCGTTTATCAGGAAACTTAAACAGCAACGAATATTATGCAAGTTTTGAGAATCTGAAAAAACGTGTCGACAAACAAATAAGTTTTTATCGTCAATCGAGAGAAGAAGTAACTAGTCAATCGTATTATAAAATAAATACTCACGAATTAAAATACGCTACGCGTTATCCGTTAAATGATCTTGCGAGTATCAGAGGATCTATTTCATACAGAAACGACAGAAGAGTTAACTTAAGCACTGATATTGCCAACCTTATCGAGAAAAACAACTCTCAAAATTGGGGAAGTGCTAGAGCGGAATATGTGTATGACAATACCATCAGCACAGGATTAAATCTTTATAACGGATTACGATTTAAACTCTTCGCAGAATACTTTAATCAAGTAGATGCATCGAAGAAAAATTTAACAGTATTAGGAGCCGACTTCCGCTACTATTTAAAAATACATCGTCAGTTGATATGGGCGACACGCTTCGCAACAAGCACTTCGTTTGGCAATAATAAGTTGGTGTATTACTTAGGATCAACAGATAATTCATTCGTACCAAACGACAATTTCAATTACGATATACAAGTAGATCAATCGCAGAATTATGCATTCCAGGCGGTAGCTACTAACCTAAGAGGGTTTGTACAAAACATCCGCAATGGAAATAGCTTTGCATTGATCAATAGTGAAATCAGATTCCCGATTTTCCAATATTTGATAAATAAGCCGATCCGTTCCGACTTCTTCCGCAACTTCCAAATTATCGGATTCGGAGATATTGGTACTGCATGGACAGGCACTTCACCATACAGCAAGAACAACGCACTTTTCAAAAAAGATTATAGCGGAAATCCAATCAGCATTTCTGTAACGAAAAACGTAGAGCCGATTGTTGGAGGCTATGGCTTCGGATTAAGAACTCGTCTACTTGGATATTTCATGCGTGCCGACTGGGCATGGGGAGTTGACGACGGCGCTGTACAACCACGAATTTTCTATTTCTCATTAGGACTTGATTTCTGATAAACTCAGTTATGAATATTGCCGACCGCATCAAACAACTTTCGGATAGCCATCACCGTGATATCGTGAGTATTCGTCGCGATTTACACATGAACCCCGAATTATCATTTCACGAATTCAAAACATCGGCCTATGTCGCTGCTCGATTGAAAGAGATGAATATCCCTTTTACTGAAAAAGTAGCAGGGACCGGAGTGGTTGGATTAATAGAAGGTAAAAATCCTTCGAAACGAGTTGTTGCTTTACGTGCAGACATGGATGCATTGCCAATTGTTGAAGCAAACAATGTAGAATATAAATCGCAAAACGAAGGCGTGATGCATGCCTGCGGACATGATGCACATACAGCGTCACTTTTAGGTGCAGCCAGAATACTTAACGAACTAAAATCAGAATTTGAAGGATCTATTAAATTGATTTTTCAACCGGGAGAAGAAAAACTTCCCGGAGGAGCTTCATTGATGATCAAAGAAGGAGTGCTTGAAAACCCGAAACCTAATTCCGTTATCGGACAACATGTAATGCCTTTAATTCCGAGTGGAAAAGTAGGATTCAGAAGTGGCATTTATATGGCCAGCACCGATGAATTGTACCTTCGTGTGAAAGGCAAAGGCGGACACGGAGCAATGCCACACTTAAATATTGATCCTGTTTTAATAACTGCTCATTTAATCGTTGCTATGCAACAAATCGTGAGCAGAGTAGCTAACCCAACAATGCCAAGTGTTCTTTCCTTCGGAAAAGTAATTGCTAACGGAGCAACGAATGTTATTCCGAATGAAGTATACATCGAAGGAACTTTTAGAACATTAAATGAAGAATGGAGAAGTGAAGCGCATCAACATATGCAAGAATTAGCGCATCAACTGGTTCAATCGATGGGAGGCATATTAGAATTCGAAATAAGAAAAGGATATCCCGCTTTGGTAAACGACGAAGTGCTTACCGCTAAATCAAAAGCTAGAGCTATTGAATACCTAGGACAGGAAAATGTATTAGATCTTGACATCTGGATGGCAGCGGAAGACTTTGCTTTCTTCTCACAACAAGCGAGTGCTTGCTTTTACCGACTTGGAACAAGAAACGAATCGAGAGGAATTGTTAGCAGCGTACACACTCCTACTTTCGACATCGAAGAAGAATCTTTGAAAACAGGAATGGGATTAATGGCTTACCTGGCTATTAAGGAACTCGAACAAGCTTAAGAGCGGAAGAAACTAAAAAACGATTTCTTTTCATTTACTAAAGTCGCTATTAACTCTTCACAAAATTCTTTTACACTAGTGTAACGTTCGTTGATTGCTTGTTGTAATTGCGACGACAATTCTGCGTCTTGTAAATTTTTCGGAGGACTCTTAAACGGATATCGTGCACTAGCCTTTTGCAATACAACTAAAGTTGGTTTATCAATTCCGCTTACCACTTTCAAGGGTTGCACCAACATTAAATGCGTCAACAATTCAGGATTGATATGTTTAAAAGGAATGGCGCCTGATAAAATCTCGTATATTGAAATTGCTAATGAATATTGATCGGAAGCAGGTCCTGTTAAATCATATTTCTTCAACACTAATTCGGGCGGAGAATATATCAATGCAAATCCCGGTTGAAGAGGGACTGTGCCGGATTTACGCATCATTGCGAGGTCAATAATTTTAATCGAAGCATCTTCCGAAATATTTTCATTTTGATGCGCCACTAAAATATTGTGTGGTCTGACATCACCATGTATTAATCCGGATTCGTGCAAAGAATTTAATGCCTCACCTACTTGACGAATAATATTAATCAATAAAGTGCGATCCCCTTTTTTCCTTAGTAATCCCGATTTACTTAATGCCCATAAACTATCTCCTTCAATAAATGGGCGAATCAAAAAAGTAACATTATTTACTAGACATGAATCGGTATAAGCAACAAAAGAAGGATGATTAAATTGAAGAGAATACTCGTGAACATCGGCATCCGAATGCAATTGCTTAATGAGCACTTTGCAGTTGTTATCATCAACACCAACGTAAATAGCACTAAACTTCCCTTCTCGTAAAAATGAAATTTCCGGATCAAAAGTATATACACCCTTCGATCCGGAAATTTTTATAATTGACATCTTATTGATTCGCTGTTTCTGCTGAATAAACACGCATCATCTCTTCTGCTTTATCAACCATATTTACAGAGCCGATATAAAGAGGAGTACGTTGATGCAAAGAAGTTGGTTGTAATTCAAGAATACGATTAAATCCGTCGCTCGCCTTTCCTCCTGCTTGCTCAGCGATGAACGCTAAAGGATTGCATTCATACAATAAACGAAGTTTACCTTTAGGAGATTTATGCGTTGAAGGATAAATATAAATTCCGCCTTTGATCAAGTTACGATGAAAATCGGCAACTAAAGAACCAATGTAACGAGAAGAATAAGGACGATTTGTACTCTTATCGATTTCTTGACAATACTTAACATATTTCTTCACTCCATCAGGGAAGTGTAAGTGATTTCCTTCGTTCAAGCTATAGATTGCACCATCTTTAGGCATCATCATATCTGGATGCGATAAACAGAACTCACCAATGGAAGGATCTAAAGTAAATCCGTTAACACCTTTTCCGGTAGTGTACACCAACATGGTACTTGAACCGTAGATAACATATCCTGCCGCTACTTGTTCAACACCCTTTTGCATAAAATCATCGATAGTAGTAGGTCCGGAAATATGCTCCGGGCGACGGTAAATAGAGAAAATTGTTCCAATATTCACATTCACATCGATGTTAGAAGAACCATCTAATGGATCCATACAAACAACGTACTTCGCATCTTTCGAAACTGCGCTATCAATATCGATCAAATCTTCGTTTTCTTCAGACGCAATAGCCATACACTCTCCGCCTGAACGAAGAGCATTAATAAATTGTTCGTTTGCGTAAACGTCGAGTTTCTTTTGATCTTCTCCTTGCACATTCGTCTCACCCATATCGCCAAGAATATCAGCCAATCCCGCTTTATTTACCTCGCGGTTAACCAATTTAGCGGCAATACCGATATCTCTTAATAAGCGACTAAGTTCACCTTTCGCAAAAGGGAAATCTGTTTGACGTTCGATAATGAACTGTCCCAGAGTAATAAAACGACGAATGGGTTTGTGAGTAAACATGTGTGTTAGGTTTGATTACAAAGATATACGCTAAATCATGAAATTAGGTTTCAGAAAGTAAATTTTAAAGCCGATAATAATCAGCTTTCTCAAAGCAGTCATTTTTATTGATAAAATTGTTCAAAATTCATAGGTGAAACATCAAAAATTAAGCTGATTTTAAGATAATCTTGTAAAATGCGACCTACTTCATTCCCTAAAGACAAATTAAAAGTACTGCTGCTTGAAAACGTTCATCCTTCAGCAGTTAAAATGTTCAAAAATAGCGGGTATTCCGATATTGAAATCCACAGCGGATCATTGTCTGAAAAAGAACTAATGGACAAAATTTCGAAAGTCCATATTTTAGGAATCCGTTCCAAAACATTGCTAACCGACAATATTCTTAAAAAAGCAGAGAAACTATTGGCTGTCGGAGCATTTTGCATCGGCACCAATCAAATTGATATGAAATCGGCAACACGAGAAGGTATCGCTGTCTTCAATTCTCCTTTTTCGAATACACGTTCAGTTGCTGAATTAGTAATAGGACTCAGCATTATTTTGATGCGTCGGATCACCGAAAAAAACGAAGGTGCTCACAAAGGTTTATGGTTGAAAGAAAGCAGCGGTTGCTTTGAAGTAAGAGGGAAAACTTTAGGTATCATCGGCTACGGACATATCGGTTCTCAAGTGTCGGTATTAGCTGAATCTATGGGAATGAAAGTGATCTTCTATGATGTTGCATCCAAATTGAGTTTAGGCAATGCAACTCCTTGCAGAAGTATGGATGAACTATTGAAGAATTCAGATATCGTTTCATTGCATGTGCCGGGCAATAACGAAACAAAAAACCTAATTAATTATTCGCGGTTAAAAAAGATGAAAAAGGGAGCAATCCTAATCAATCTTAGTCGCGGAGATGTGATGGATGTTAAAGCAGTAAAAGAAGCGTTGATCTCGAAACAAATCGGAGGATTAGGCGTGGACGTTTTCCCTGAAGAACCACAAAGCAATAAAGATATTTTCTCTTCTCCACTTCAAAATTTACCGAACGTAATTCTCACTCCCCATATCGGTGGAAGTACTATGGAAGCACAAGAAGCTATAGGATTAGATGTTGCCGAAAAACTTATTTCGTTTACTGAAACCGGTTCTAGCAACGGATCATTAACTGTTCCTGAAATCAGCTTGCCATTGCTCAATAACGCTCATCGTATTTTGCACATACATCACAACGTTCCCGGAGTATTGAGTCAAGTGAACGGGGTATTATCGAAGATGAAAGTAAATATCCTAGGCCAATACCTGCAAACAAATCGCGAAATCGGTTATGTGGTACTCGACATCGACAAAAAGAGCAGCTCTAAGGCGATGGGAGAGCTGAAAAAGGTAAAAAACACGATACGTACCCGCGATCTATACTAAACCGAAGTATTGCATATTGGCAGGGATAGACTATTTGAATATTTTTTCATAGTTTTATCGTACCTAACCTCAATCTTATATGGAAATTATTAATCAGCCAAATGCTGTAGGCAAACGATTTTACCCTATCTCCTTCAAAGGAAAAGGGTCCGAATATTTCGGAATAGCAATTGTTAATCTACTTTTAACAATCATCACCCTCGGACTATATTATCCTTGGTCGAAAGCTCGTCAATTACAATACTTGTATGGCACTACCGAATTCAACGATAGTCGTTTTGAATTTCACGGTACAGGAGCCGAAATGTTTAAAGGTTTTATTAAAGCCATTTTAATCATTACCGTGCTTTATGGATTAACATTTTTATTCATATTCATGCGAATGCCAATCATTGGAATATTGGTAATGTATCTAGGACTATTTGCAATTATTCCATTGGCTATTCATGGAAGTTATAAATACAGAATGTCACGTACATCATGGAGAGGAATTCGCTTCGGATATCGTGGTGACAGAAATGAGCTATTCAAAATTTTTATAAAAGGAGTTCTACTTACCATCGTTACTATTGGTATTTACGGAGCTTGGTTTTCTATGAATTTAAGAAATTATATTCTAGGTAAAATAAAATTCGGAAACGCTCAATTCACTTACAATGGTGATGGAGGGAAATTCTTTTGGATGAATGTAAAAGGATATTTACTCACTATTGTTACTCTGGGTATATATGCTTTCTGGTGGCAAAAAGATATTTTCAATTACTATATCGATAACCTTAAATTATCGCACGACGATAAAAATATCGAATTTAAAAGTACTGCTACGGGAGGTGATTTCTTCGGATTATTAATCGTGAATTTCTTGATTCTGATCTTTACTTTAGGAATCGGATATCCTTGGATTGTTGCTCGCTCATTACGATTCATCTTCTCAAAAATTCAAATTACAGGTGATATCGACTTCAATAACTTAATTCAATCGGAAGAAAATTACACCGATGCTACAGGTGATGACATGTCGGATATGCTCGACATCGGGTTTGTAGTTTAACAACAACATACTATCAAGGATTCTTTTTCTCATTCGGGAAAGAGAATCCTTTTTCATTTTAAATCATCAACCTATGGATGCAGTATTTTATAACGGAGTAAGTGCAAGGCCCATTGATGCGCAAGTGTCGCTGCTCGACGAAAAACAACAACTGCTCATAGAAGTTGATGGAGAAACTCCCATCTTAATCGCTTTTAGTGATATTGCAATCACGCATAGTGAAAATGGATTAATCGTTTTGTCGTTTGGTAAAAATCCGAATAGAGTTATTGAAGTACGTGATGAATCATTCAGATCTCATTATTTAAAAATTAATCATTCAGGCAAAAAAGGCATTACCTATTTCAAATTATTGAATGCAGGATGGAAAGTCCATGTATTATTGGCATTGCTCATCATTGGATTTTGCTTTGGCACATACTTCTACTTCATCCCTTATATCGCCGAAAGTGCTGTTTCTATCCTTCCTCGCAGCTTCGATAAAAAAGTAGGCGATATGGCATTCGAACAATCGATTACAGAAGAAGAGATTGATAGCGTCGCAACATTAACGATGAACGAGTACTTGAAAAAGATGATGCCTGATGAATACAAAAATTATCATTTGAATGTTGTTAAAAGCGATGAACTGAATGCATTTGCTCTGCCCAATGGCGAAATAGTGATTTATAGTAAGATGTTGAGGCATATTAAAACAGATGATGAACTCAGCGGACTACTTTCTCATGAAATTTCGCATGTAACCAATCGTCATTCAATGCGACTTCTTTGCAAAAGCCTTTCAGGCTATTTATTGTTGAGTGTAATGATGAATGATGTAAACGGATTAATGACCATCATACTCGACAATGCACATAATCTTCAACAACTATCGTTCTCTCGAACTTACGAAGAAGAAGCTGATATTTCGGGATTAAAGCTTCTCGAAAAATATAAAATCAATCCCAAAGGCATGATTGATCTCTTCGAAATCCTCCAAAAAGAACATTCAGTAAACATCCCGGGATTTCTTAGTACTCACCCTGTAACTTCCGACCGAATTACCTATATCAAAAAACACATCAAAAATCACCCTTTTTCATTTACGCCTCACCCGGAGTTAATGCAGTTGCTGACAAAGGCAAAAACTCAAATGTCGAATTAAACAACTTTTGATTTAATTGGTTTTTTCGGACATTTCAATTTATATCATGCTATTATGGTAAATTTGCTGATGTTATCACTTTATTAAGTTTCAAGAATTCCCATTAAATGCAATTCAAAAACGAATAGATCAATAAAATTATGTCGAAAAAGAGATTATATTTCTGGATTATCTACCTGGCGATCGTTACAGGTGTGTCAGCGGGACTAAAATATTTACAAACCTACACGGATATATTACGCGATAACCCGATGAAAAGCGTAGGTTGGTTGGTTTATGGTATTGTATTAATTGTAGGCTACCGATTTTTGGTGCTAATTCCGAGAGAGAATGAAAGCCGTTAAGTACTTACTTGCGATATTTTGTTTGGCTTTGTTCTCATGCAATTCATCGTTCGACAAAAATTCGTTTCAACAATTTAACTGGATTGAATATACTTGGAAATGCCAAGCCGGAAATACTGTTTTTTATGAGCAATGGTATAAAATAAATGATCGTAATTTTAAAGGAATTAATTTCAATATTTGCAACGGACAAATCATCGAAAACGACAGTTCCTTCATCGAATTAAAAGATAATACTATTGAATTCCGATCAGGAAAATCGAAGTGGTTGCTCGAATCTGTTTATGAGAATTCATTCCGCTTCGCGAACCATGATTTCGGAGAAGAAATAAAATATGTTTTCGACAAAAAATCAGGAGCGAATGTCCAACTTACTTTCCCAAATAAAAATGTAAGTTACTCGATGACTCGCATCGACTTAGCCGAATACTTAAAACCAACAAACATAGAAGGAGAATACTTCGGAACAGCTGACCTAAACGGGAAGCCTGCATTATTTAGTTTATCATTCGTTAAAGAGAATGGAACTACCAATGTTTTTATGACTACCGCCGATAGTGCCATTGTTCATGAGCAAGCTACTTCTTGTTGTATCAACAGTACAAATTCCGTTTTAAATTTCACTAACAACAGTTCACCATACTCTATTCAATTCGACATCATTAACAATCAACTGAAAGGATTCATTGTGAATGAAAATAAATTTCCTTTTACTTTAGAGAAGTCGAATTCATCGCCTGCTAACAACAAAACATCCTCCACTTCCTACTTTGAAACTTCGAAGACAAAAATCAATTGTAACGTTGTTAAGCCATCTAATGAAAAAGCTAAAAATGCTATTTTGATTATTGGAGAACCTTCTATCAACGGACTCAACGGTTACAATGAATTTGCATATCGAGCGGCAGCTAAAGGAATCGCGGTTTATTCTTACAAACAAAATTACTTTTCAGGTGCGAAGTCATATTACGAAGATTTGTACATCGACTATGACAAAGCTGCACAAGAAGCTGCAGAAGTGATTGCAGAAATAAAGAAAGAAAATTTGCCGGTAACAGTTTTAGCTTTCGGCATAGGAAATCTTGTCGCTGATCAATTAATCAAGAATAACGCTGAAATAAAAAACTTAATCGCCATTTCTCCACCGTGCACTTCTTTTCAATCATTAATTACGACAGAGTCGCTTCGTAATTTGTACATGCGGAATACCAAAACAGAATCGGCCGAAGCTTGTAAAGAAGTATGGAATGCCATATTCGTTTATTTAACAACAGGAAAAGAAGGACAACAAGTGCAGAAAGCAATTGATAACGCTTGGCAAGAAGGATGGGGATCGTATTGTCTTCCTCAAGAATTACCCAACGAAGAGACGCTCAAAAAATTCCCGCTGGCAAAGAACTTGAATGCAAATTTCAATGTCGACAGAAGCAACTTTAACATTCCAATTATTGCTCTTTTCGGAGAGAAAGATGTGGTGATGAATGTTAAAGAAAATGCAGAAGCACTCGATCAACAATTCAGTGCTAAAAAAGCATTGCTTCAAATTCGTATTTATGGAAATGCCGGTCATCATTTAGAAAGCAATAATTCCAACGGAACTACGTTCGTTAAATCGTTCAGCAATGAACTTTATAATGATTTATGGAAGTTATTTAAGTAGTATTCTTGAAGGAAACAATTTATAAGCTGATTCATTTCGGCTATCGTCAAGCACTCTGTTGCATCTTCCCCGCAGCTATTTTTATTACTCTTGCATTATCAAAGCAGCTTTCAATTCCTTGGCTGCCTCGCTATGATTTTATTTTGATTGTTTGCTTGTTGATTCAAGTTTTCATGATTTCGTTTAAGCTTGAATCACTCGATGAGCTCAAAGTAATTTCGCTCTTTCATATCATCGGATTATGCCTCGAGCTTTACAAAGTAAAAATGGGCTCATGGGCTTATCCCGAATTCGCCTATGCTAAGTTTTCGGGTGTACCTCTTTACAGCGGATTTATGTATGCCGGTGTTGCAAGTTATATTTGTCAAGCATGGAAACGATTCGACTTACGCTTTGTCAGCTGGCCTAAAAACAAACTTTCGTATCCTCTTATTACGCTGATTTATTTAAACTTTTTCACGCATCATTATCTGCCTGATTTCAGATGGATCATCACACTTTTACTCTTTATCGTTTTCTTTCGCTCTTCAGTAACTTTCAAAGTAAATACTATTGGCATTGGCAAAGTAAATGTTTATCGCATGCCAATTTTACTCTCGTTTGCGTTGATCGGATTTTTTATCTGGATTGCAGAAAATATCTCTACGTTTTTTGGAGCATGGCAATACCCTAACCAAAAACATGGTTGGCATATGGTTCACTTAAGCAAAATCAGTTCTTGGTTTTTATTGGTTATTATCAGCATTGTGATTGTCGCCAACCTCAAGAAAATTAAGTATCCCGATCAATTCAGTTGATCTAAATATTTCTTTACAGTCGATTCTAGTCCGTAGTACAAAGCATCACTGATAAGTGCATGTCCGATGCTGACTTCCAACAACCCAGGAATATTCTTCGCGAAGTACTTCAAATTCTCGAGACTCAAATCGTGTCCTGCATTCAGCCCCAACCCTACTCTATTCGCTGCTTTAGCCGCCTCCACGAAGGGAGCAATGGCCTTTTCGCGATTTTGAGCATATTCCGATGCATATGACTCGGTATAAAGTTCCACGCGATCGCATCCTGTAGCTACGGCATTTTCAATCATTTCGACATCGGCACAAACAAATAAAGAAACTCTCATTCCTTTGGCTTTGAGTGTTTGTACCACTTCTTTCAAGAAATCGCGGTTTTTTATGGTGTCCCACCCTGCATTCGAAGTAAGCACATCGGGAGGATCGGGAACTAAAGTCACCTGATGCGGATTCACCTGCAAACATAAATCGAGAAAGTCTTGCTGAGGATACCCTTCAATGTTGAACTCTGTTGTCAAAACCTTCGACAAATCAATAACATCTGAATAACGGATATGTCGGCCATCGGGACGCGGGTGCACCGTAATGCCATGAGCGCCATATTTTTCGATGTTCAAAGCGGCCTCTACTACATTGGGAATCATGCCTCCACGAGCATTTCGGATGGTCGCTATTTTGTTGATGTTAACACTGAGTTTTGTCACGATAGGATAAGTTTTTAACAATGCAAATACTATTTACGGTTTTATACGTTAATAACTATCAACAGAAAAAAACCGCTTGGGTGTTGCGAAAGTACTATGTTTGCGAACAATCAGAACCATTATGCGGGAAAATCCGTATAAAAAGATAATATGTTTGCTGCAAGACTAATAAGAGATAACGTACCACCCTTGAAACCCGGAGATACCTGCGGGCGAGCTTTGATGTGGATGGACGAGTTGCGTGTGAATGCCTTGCCGGTAATCAGCGGGAGAGAATACTTGGGATTGATCAATAAACTGGATGTCACCAACCCTGCTTTAGCCAATACAACAATTAAAGATTCAGGAGCGCATTTAAATCGCGTTTTCGTTTATGAAAACGAGCATGTTTACGAGCTTACGAAAGTAGCTTCACTACATAAGCTTGACCTTGTACCTGTTGTTTCGAATGAAGAAGAGTACGCAGGACTGGTAACGGTTAACGACTTGGTTGCTTACTTTGCTGAGAGCAAGAGTGTATATATGCCGGGCGGGATTATCATTCTCGAAATGGGATTCAAAGATTATTCAATGAGTCAAATTGCTCAGATTATTGAATCAGACGGAGCTCATTTATTAAGTGCCAGCATATCGTCCACTAATGATCCTCAGAAAATCGAGTTAACTATCAAGGTAGATAAAGTTGATTTATCCAGAATTCTGGCTTCTTTCTACCGCTATAACTACAATGTTGTAGCTTCGTACCATCAAAGTGAACATAACGATGATCTTAAAAATCGTTTTGATTCATTGATGCATTACTTGAATATGTAATCGGCAATCCGGCTGAACCGAATCCTGATGGTTAAACATTTACAACTGTCTTTCTTTTTGTTTTTTGTACTGAGCTCTGCTTTGAGCTTCGGTCAAAATTATCGCGACAGCTTAGTGAATAGCGAGAGCATCATCGATCGAATTATCATCACCGGTAATAACAAAACCAAAGAGCATATTATCACTCGTGAATTACTATTTCACGAAGGCGATACTTTACCTAAATATGTATTAGAAACGTCAATCGAAAAAAGCCGAGAAAACCTAATGAATATCGGCTTGTTCAACTTCGTTGATATTAAATATTTTCAAGGTATAGGAGAACATACCGATGTTCATATACAAGTTACTGAACGATGGTATTTGTGGCCTATGCCTATCTTCGAAATTGCCGATAGAAATTTTAACGAATGGTTCAGCAAAAAGGATTTGAGTCGAACGAACTATGGCATGTATGTGCGTCAAGAAAATTTCCGCGGACGTGATGAAATTTTACAAGTACAATTCTTGCTTGGCTACTCTCAACGACTAGGATTAGCATATACTATTCCTTACATCAATCGTAAACAAAATCTCGGATTTACTGCAGGAGTTTTCACTACACGTAATCACGAAATCGCTTATAATACTTATCAAAATAAATTGCTGTTTTATAAAGATCCCGATCGCTATGTTCGTCGTGATCTTTCGGCATTTGTGCGTGTAACAAAACGCAACGGATTATATCAGTATTTCAATACTACTTTCGAGTACAAAAAAGTATCTACGGTTGATACCGTTCTCGAAATGAACAATGATTTTTTCATCGACGGAAAAACGCAACAACAGTACTTATCGATCGGGTGGAATTTCCGTCTCGATAAACGCGACTACCAAGCTTATGCTCAACGCGGATATTTATTCGAAGCTGATATTTATAAAACGGGATTCGGATTATTAAAAAACGAACCTCATCTCATCGGACTATCATTAGCATTCAGAAAGTATCAACCAATAGCGCAACGATTCAATATTTCAGGAATGGTGAAAGGAAGAGTTGTGCAAAGAGACGATGCTCCTTACTCGAATCAACGAGCATTAGGATATGGAAATGACTATATCAGAGGGTATGATTATTATGTGATGAACGGACAAAATTTTGCACTCTTTCGCTCTAACTTTAAATATACATTAATGCCTACCAAGGTATATAAAGCGCCAATTATCCGTTCCGACAAATTCCGATTGATACCGGTTTCGATGTACCTCAATGCATTTTTTGATGCCGGATATGTAAGCGATCGACAATATGCTGAATTTAATCCACTGAATAATTCATGGCAATACAGCTACGGAATCGGATATGATTACGTGACGTATTACGACTTAGTTTTCAGATTCGAATTTGCTATAAATCGACTTAACGAAAGCGGATTATTTTTCCATATCGGAACATCCTTCTAAAAAGCATGGCTTAAATTCCACAATTAATGTATTTTTACATCAAATTGTTTGAATGAAAATTGCCCTCTACGCTCGTCAGGTATCTGAGTCTCATCATCCCTTTATTGCAAGGCTGTTTGATGAATTGATAAAACACTCCTGCCGACTAATTGTCTATCAACCATTTTATAATCAGGTTAAACATCTTCTCCCCGACAAAGGAAAATTCGACATCTATAATTCAGGATCGGAAATTCGCGGAGAAGTAGATTTTATGTTTAGCATTGGAGGTGATGGCACCATTCTCGATACAGTAACGCAAATTCAAGATAGCGGCATACCGGTTTTAGGTATTAATATCGGTCGCTTGGGATTCCTTTCCAGCATCGCTGCCGAAGAAATTGCAGGTGCTATCGAAAGCTTAATGAAAGGGCATTTCTCGCTCGATAAACGACGTCTATTAAGACTCGAGTCGAACGTAAAAATTTTCGGAGAAGCCAACTTCGCACTCAATGAATTGACCATTCACAAAAAGGACAGTTCGAGTATGATTATCATTAATACCTATTTGAACGGAGAATATTTAAACTCCTATTGGGCCGACGGACTAATCATCTCCACCCCGACAGGATCAACGGGCTATTCGCTTAGTTGCGGCGGACCGATTGTTGCTCCCTACTCCGGCAATTTCGTTATTACCCCGATTGCACCACATAACCTCAATGTTCGACCGATTGTAGTATCGGATGAAAACGTAATTTCGTTGGAAGTTCAAGGAAGATCTCAGTACTTCTTAGCTTCCCTCGACTCACGATCTGTAACCATCGACTCGTCGATTTCGTTAGCAGTTCGACGTGCTGAATTCACCATAAACTTGGTTAGAATGGGAAATGATAACTTCCTTGACACCCTCAGAAAGAAATTAAATTGGGGTCTCGATACGAGAAATTGAGACTTTTTAGCACGAAAATTCACCTTTACATGATTATGATTCATGTAAAATATTACTTTTGTACTTAGGCCTGATTGTCACCCTATGAAAAAGAACCTACTCGCAATCTTATTTATTCTATTATTTTCCTCGTCAGTAACTGAGGCTCAACGACTTAGAGCTCGCTGGAAAGCGTATCGCTATGAATGGAGCGCAGGAATCGGAGCATCTAACTTCCTAGGAGAATTGGGCGGAGCCAATCAAATTGGTACCGACGGTTTCAAAGATTTGGAAATTAGCACTACTCGTCCTTCAGTAGCTGTGGGAATGCGTTATAAGATCAGCCCGGTAATGGCCATTCACTCGCATTTGACATACGGTCAAGTTCGTGGCGACGATAAATTGACAACTGAACAGTTCAGACATAACAGAAATCTGAACTTCAAATCGAATATTTACGAGTTCAATACCAATTTCGAGTTCTCGTTCCTTTCTTCTCGTGAAGGAGGTATCTACCGATTACGTGGTGTGAAAAGAAACAGCACTTTCGAAGCTTCCATGTATGTATTCGCCGGAATTGGTGTTTTCCACTTCAACCCGAAGGGAGAATTGAACAAAGAATGGTATGAACTACAGCCGTTAGGAACTGAAGGTCAAGGCATTTCACCGGCTCGTTCAAAATATAAACGCACTCAACTTTGTATCCCTATTGGTTTCGGTGGACGATATTTCTTCAACCGTCGCTGGGGTATGGGATTTGAATTCGGGATCCGCAAAACATTTACTGACTACATCGATGATGTAAGTAAGACTTACTACGACAACGACGCTATATCTCAAGCAAACGGACCAATAGCTGCTGCATTAGCTGATCCGTCATTGGTTGAAACTCCTGCTACTAATGTTGGTTCTCAACGTGGCGACCCTAGCGATAAAGATGCATACATGTTCATGATTTTCAGTATCCATTATAAATTAAGAACCGGCAGAACCAACTTCCCTATTTTCTAATAGGTTTTGTCTCTGGTTTTCGGCAATATACTGCTATGAAAATCGTTAATGTGCAGATGTTGAAATATTCGATTGCCTTTATTGTTTTACTGGCATTACCCTTTAAAATTTTCTCTCAGTCGAGGGAAATGGGTGTGATGTTGGGTGTTATGAACTACAAAGGGGACTTACATCCTCAGATGTACGACACCAAAAATAATCGCCCGGCGATAGGACTTTTATACCGCAGAAGTTACAGCAACCACTGGGCATTTAAAGGTGCATTAAACTACGGACATATTACTGCTGATGATGCTGATGCTAAGGACGAATTCAGCAGAAACAGAAATCTCAATTTCAAAAGCCATATTCTGGAGTTGACAGGACAGTTTGAGTTCAACTTTTTCCCTTATCAAACAGCAAATCCTTCAACAAAAGCTACCCCTTATATTCTAGCGGGATTTTCGGTGTTTCACTTTAATCCCAAAGCGCTTTATAATGGCGAATACGTTGAACTTCAGCCTTTAGGCACCGAAGGACAAGGAACTTCAGCCAGTCCCGATGAAAAATTATACCGCCGAACTTCCGCCGCTTTTGTTTTTGGAGGAGGAATGAAATTCAAGCTCGGCCGCCGTTGGGGATGCACCATCGAAAGTGCAGTACGAAAAACATATACCGACTACGTCGACGATGTGCATGCTACATATGCCGACCCGAATGCCATACGAGTAGAATATGGCAAGACGGCAGCTATCCTCTCCGACCGCTCGTTCAGCAAGGCACCGGGTGGAAATGTGGGGCGTCAGCGTGGCGACACCTCTCAGCGCGATTGGTATGTATTTACCGGAGTTCAGTTCACTTATACGCTCTCGAAACACTATATCGACTCCTGTCGGCCGTTCCGAATTAAGCTTTGGTGATTTTTTGAGGTTAAACCACGGTTAATTGCGACAAAATCAACTCGAAAGGTAATGGTTTTATTACCTTTGTGCCCCTCATAAGTTATGATTACTAAAGAACAAATCGACGCCGCTAAACTTCCTTCGCATATTGCCATCATTATGGATGGGAACGGGCGTTGGGCTAAGCAACAAGGAAAGATCCGCACCTTTGGTCATCAGCATGGGGTTACCGCTGTTCGCGACACCGTAGAAGCAGCAGCAGAAATAGGAGTTAAATTCCTGACACTTTACGCCTTCAGTACCGAAAACTGGAGTCGCCCGAAATTCGAAATCGATGCTTTAATGTCGCTTTTGGTGCAAACCATTTCGAAAGAAACTGCTACCCTGATGAAAAATAATATCAGATTAGCGACCATCGGAGATACTGAAAGCCTCCCTTCCGGCGTTTACAAGAAATTGCAAAAAGCAATCGACGAAACATCGGGAAATACCAGAATGACTTTAGTACTTGCATTGAGCTATAGCTCAAGATGGGAAATTACACGTGCCGTGAAAGCTATCGCTGCTAAAGTGAAAGCCGGCGACATCGATCCCGATAAGATTGATGAAGCAACTATATCAGATCACCTCTGCACTGCAGGATGGCCTGACCCTGAACTGATGATCCGCACCAGCGGCGAGTCACGTATCAGCAATTATCTATTGTGGCAAATTGCCTACGCCGAATTATACTTTACCCCTAAATTATGGCCCGACTTCCGCAAAGAAGATCTCTATGAAGCCATAGTCGATTATCAGGGTCGTGAACGTCGCTTTGGTAAAGTATCCGAACAACTCAATCCAAAACATGCTTAATAATTTCCGCAGCTTCGCCTGCCTGTTGTTGCTGCTATTTGCACTGCCTTCATATGCCCAGATTCAATTGGGAAACAATGAGGACTTAATTGATTATAGCACTCCCAAAGAATATGAATTGGGCGGAATTACCGTATCAGGAGTTCAGTACCTCGACGAGAGCGTACTCATTACACTTACCGGATTAAACATCGGAGAGAAGTATAAAATTCCGGGCGATAAAATTTCTTCTGCTATCGAGAACTTATGGAAACAAGGATTGCTTTCAGATGTGAAAGTGGTAGCAACAAAAATCGTTGATAACAGAATTTTCCTTGAATTCAGATTGCAAGAACGTCCTCGCCTTTCGAAATTTTCATTCGAGGGAGTGAGTAAAGGTGAAGCTGATAAACTACGTGAGAAATTACAACTGGTAAAAGGAAAAGTAGTTACAGAAAACCTAATCCAGATGTCGATAAACCAAGTGAAAAATCACTTTATCGATAAAGGATATTTATTCGTTGATGTAAAAATCACGACTGAAAAAGATACTACCGGAGGCGCAAACTCTCAAATGATGCGCATCAGCGTAAGCAACAAACATCGTATTAAAATTAATGAGGTTATCCTTTCAGGAAATAAAGAATTCAGCGATAAAAAGTTGAAGCGCAAAATGAAAGGCAGCAAAGAACGCGCTTGGTATAAAATATTTACTTCTTCGAAATATAGTGATGAAGCATTAGAGAAGGATAAAGAAAAAATTGTTGCTTCTTATAATGCAAAAGGATTTAGAGATGCGGCCGTTGTTTCAGATAGCATCGTAAAACATAATAAAAAGTCGATCGATCTTTATGTAAATATTGAAGAAGGTCATAAGTACTATTTCAGAAATATTTCTTGGATCGGAAACACTAAATATTCAACCGAAACATTAAAGCAGATTTTAAATATTTCGAAAGGTGATATTTATAATCAGCAAAAAATGGAGGAAGGTTTATACCTCAGCCAAAGTGGTAGAGATGTATCGTCTTTATACATGGATGATGGTTATCTTTTCTTCTCTGTTACTCCTGTTGAAGTATTAGTTACGGGCGACTCTATCGACGTTGAGATGCGTATTTACGAGGGAAAACAAGCTATCGTAAATAAGGTAACCGTTATTGGAAACACCAAGACGAACGATAAAGTTGTATTGCGAGAAATCAGAACTCAACCGGGACAATTATTCAATCGTTCCGACATCATCAGAACTCAACGTGAGTTAGCGCAGTTAGGATATTTCGATCAAGAAAAATTGAATGTTAATCCGAAGCCGAACCCTGCCGACGGAACAGTAGATATCGAATACATCGTTGAAGAACGCCCTTCTGATCAACTTGAACTTTCAGGTGGCTGGGGCGGTGGCGCCGGCGTGGTAGGAACCTTAGGTGTAAGCTTCAATAATTTCTCGTTGAGAAATATTCCGAAGAAAAATACATGGACTCCATTGCCATCGGGCGACGGACAAAAGCTAAGCATCCGTTTCCAATCTAACGGTCGCTATTTCCAGAGTTATAACATGTCGTTTACCGAGCCTTGGCTAGGAGGTAAAAAACCGAATTCATTAAGTGTATCGGTTTTCCGCTCAGTGCAAACCGACGGATTAAAGAAAGACGATCCTGCTCGTTCCGACTTAACTATCAGCGGAGCATCGGTAGGACTAGGACGACGCTTAAAATGGCCGGATGACTTCTTCACATTATACCATGAGATTTCATTCCAGAATTATGCATTGAATCAATGGTCGGGAACATTCTTGTTTACCGATGGATCATCGAATAACCTAAGCTTCCAACAAACGATCTCGAGAAATTCGGTCGACGGATTTATTTGGATCAGAAGCGGATCTCAGTTATCGATGACGCTTCAATTAACTCCTCCATTCTCGCTTTTAGATAAAAAGACTGACTATGCTACGGCTTCATATAATGTGAAGTACAAGTGGATTGAATACCACAAGTGGAAATTCAGCGGAGCGTGGTATAAGAGCTTAGGGAAGTTCGTATTGTATAATAAAGCACAATTCGGGTTCTTAGGATATTATAACAACGATATCGGACAAAGTCCGTTCGAAAGGTTCTACCTAGGTGGTGACGGACTATCCGGATACTCGCTCGATGGACGTGAAATCATCGCCCTAAGAGGGTACCAAAACAACTCAGTTACTCCGAAAATCAACGGAAATACGGTTGGAGGAACAGCCTACGATAAGTTCACCATGGAATTACGATTCCCGATTTCTTTAAATCCTTCAGCAACAATATATGCCTTAGGATTTGTTGAAGGCGGTAATAACTTCATGGGAATGAAGAACTTCAACCCTACATCGTTAAAAAGATCAGCGGGTATGGGGGTAAGGATTTTCTTACCGATGTTCGGATTACTCGGACTTGACTGGGGATACGGATTTGATGATATTGAAGGATCGAAAGCCAATAGCGGAGCTAACTTCCACTTCACTATCGGACAACAGTTCTAGAGGCTCAACATGAAGATTGGAAGAAGATTTATCGATTCCGATTGGAGAAGCTAAGCCCGCAAAAACACAGCCCATTAGGGGTTACACTCTCAAAATCAGTCCCAAAGCTCGCTGTAAGGAGAAGCCTAAACGCGAATCCCCTTGTAAGCTCGCTAAAATTGGATAACTTTGGCACGAATATTAATTGGGGACTTCTAAAAATTACCCTACTATGAAAAAGACAATTGCATCCTTCTTAATGGCCTTCGCATTAATGGCCTTTTCACCTGCATTCGCACAGAAATATGCGTTTATCGACAGTCAGTACATCTTAGATAATATTTCTGAATACAAAGCAGCACAACAACAACTCGATCAGTTAAGCATTAACTGGCAAAAAGAAATCGAGTCGAAATATGCGGTTATCGATAAGTTATATAAAGACTATCAAGCAGAACAAATTCTCCTCACGGAAGAAATGAAAAAGAAACGTGAGCAAGAAATCACTACTAAAGAAAAAGAAGTAAAAGAATTTCAAAAATCGAAATTCGGATACGAAGGTGAGTTGTTCAAGAAAAAACAAGAATTGATTAAGCCGCTTCAAGATAAAATCTACAACGCTGTTAAGAAAATCGCAACAGATCAAAGCTACGCAGTAATCTTCGATAAGTCGGGCGATTTAATTATGCTTTACACCAACCCTAAATACGATAAGAGTGACGAAGTACTTGCATCAATGGGATACAAAGCAGGAAACAAAAGCGACGGCGGAAGCAAGCCCGGAGCAGGAAGCGGAAGCGGTACCGATACTAAATCGGGAGGCACTCCTTCAGAAGAAAGAAAATAATATTTAATCCGGAATAAGGATCATACTACAACAATATCACAAACCCATCATCATTCATTATGAATAAATTATTTGCCATCGCATGTGGTGTACTGCTAAGTTTCGCGACTACTGTAAATGCACAAAACACACTTAAATTCGGACACATAAACTCAACACAACTTTTAAGTTTAATGCCTGAAACAAAAAACGCTGATTCTACACTTCAGAAATTCGGTGCATCACTTGAAAGTCAGTTAAAAACAATGACTGCCGAGTATCAAAATAAAATTGCAGACTTCAAAACGAAAGAAGCTTCAATGGCTGATCCAATTCGTGATGCAAAGATGAAAGAAATTAGTGATTTAGAAGAACGCATTCAAGCATTCCAAGAGTCGGCTCAAACATCAATGCAAAAGAAAAAAGAAGAGTTATACTCTCCTATCATTAAGAAAGCAGAAGATGCTATCAATCAAATTGCAAAAGAGAAAAGCTACTCTTATATTTTTGATACAAGCGTAGGAGCTGTGTTGTTTGCACAAGACTCTGACGATATTCTTCCGATCGTGAAAACGAAGTTAGGATTGAAATAATTATTAGATCTTAAAGAAAATCGAAAGCCCTGACGTTTACCGTCAGGGCTTTTTTTTTCTTGTTCATTTAATCTAGGTTAACTAACTTTAGTTTAAATCCAATTCTGAAATAAGTTCCCCATCAGATTAAATAGTTTATTCTTGGTGACTTCGTTCTCTATTAAGAACCCAATTTTATCTTTTTCTAGCTACATTATTATTGTCGAACGGTATATCAGAATTTCTATTCGAAGCGGATCGTCCGCCTTAAATTTTTGCGGATAGAACGATGAGAACGACAACGATAGAAAGAAACACTGCCCGAGACATGAAGTGTCGACGCAGGAGACGATTCATGGCGAGTTTGTTTCTTTCCGTTGGAGTTGAAATCGTTCCCGCTAAAAAATTTACAGCGGCGGTCTTTTTGCTTACTTTTTCGACTGCAGGAAAAAGTAAGAGCCGTCGCGCGGCTACAGCGCGTTGGAAGAGTATTTCGATTACTCCCGAGTTTCTACCATTGACAAATTTGTTTTCAATACATTTTACCCCACAAAGACCAGAAGGCTCCTGTTTGCCCGATAATTTATAACTAAAACGTTAAATCATATTTAGAGAGGTTATTATCTCCACCCTTGATTATTATTTTATCTCTTCGGTTTTTCTTGAATTTCAATACTTCGTGGTTGGATAAATTTCTGCGCTATGAAGTTTGGGGTAATGATTAATAACCCACTAACTTTTTCGGTATAAGCTAAATTCTTTTCATCTTTGCTTTATGGCCACAAAATCAAAACCGGGAAATCGTCCTTTGGGGATTTTTGATTCAGGAATCGGAGGACTAACAGTTGCGAATGCAATACACGAATTATTACCGGATGAGAATTTGGTTTACTTCGGCGATACTGCACATTTACCGTATGGCGATAAATCGCCGGAAGCGATTAAGAAATGGTCGGTAGCCATAAGCGACTTTTTAATGACGCACAATTGCAAGATGATAGTGATTGCGTGCAATAGCATTTCATCGGTTGCCTACGACACCGTTAAGAAGCATATAGGATCGAAAGCGATTGTAGTGAATGTAATTGATCCCGTGGTAGAATATGTAGTAAATCAAGCCGCTTTAAAGCATGTTGGAGTAATCGGTACAAAAGCTACCATCAAGACCGATATTTATGCATCAAAGTTAAAAGACAGAAATAAAAAACTGACCGTTAACTCGCTTGCCACTCCCCTACTGGCACCAATGATTGAAGAAGGATTTTTCAATAATAAAATTTCGAAAACAATCATCAACGATTATTTATCGCGTCCTAAGTTAAAGAACATCGACAGTTTAATTTTAGGCTGCACGCACTACCCTTTGATTCGTCCGGAGATCGAACAATTTTACAAAGGCAAAGTAACGATATTCGACACAGCGCGAATCGTTGCACATCATGTTCAATGGCTTCTCGACGAAAACAATTTATTCAATAGCGGAAGCACCAAAAAACATCGATTCTTTATTTCCGACTTCACTCCTGCCTTCGAGCAAAGCACAAAAATTTTCTTTAAAGGAAAAGTAAAGCTGGAGCAGAAGAATTTGTGGAAATGAGGGGGATTTGAAAATTTGGTGATTTGAAGGCGTGATGATTTGAAAAAGAGAGCCAAGCTCGGGCTAATGGAGCGAAGCTCATTTGATGGGTTAAGAACAATTTTATTTAAACTTTGAACTCGCTATCCGCTTCGCGAAATTCCAAATCCAAAATTCAAAATCCAAAATTCAAAATCCAAAATCCTAATACATCAAAAACAATATCACAGCTGCAAACAAAAACACAAACACCACCGCAACCGAATACATCACCGACAATACACACATCTTAAAAAGAGTTTTAGATCGTCTTTGGCCATAGACTTTTCGCATAGCGAGATAAAAATAAACTGGGATATAAAGCAAGAGATAATATACGGGTAGTGATCCGCAGTATTGATCTAACAGCATAAAGACTGATAGAAACAAAAAGAAAAAAGTATGGACATGAAATGCATAGATCAAATGATCAACATACAGAATTTTTCTTCGGTAATATAATAAGTACATCAAGAATGCAAATACGGGAAGCATTGAGAAAATAATCCATGGTAACTTATGCAATAAATATTCTCCGAATCCTTCAGCACCGTTTTCGGTATTAAATTTATATACCTTATATGCTTGTGTTACTTTGAATTTATTCCACCAAGTATGCTCATGATGTAATTCGTTTAGCACAGCTTCGGGATCGGTTATTCCTTTATCGAAACAAAGTTTTACGGAATCAGCAAAATCGGTTTTCTCCATTTCAATCTTAAGCGATTGATCTTCCTTGCTGATGGTATCGATTACCTCACCTAAACTTACTTTTCCGTTTTTGTTGTGTATCCCTGTGAAGTTTACTACTTCAGTGCTATCGTTTAACTTTTTTACTTTCTCTGAACTCTCATGATCCTTACCATTCGTTATTCCCATTACAATTACGAAAATGATCATGATGCTGATAAACATTCTCACAGGATGCAAGAATCTCGCTCTCTTTCCTTCATTGTACTGAACGGTAAGCGTTCCGGGCTTAAATAGTAAAGGGATAATGCTTCCCATCACTTTGGAATCAAGATGCAGGAAATCGCCTGCTAACTCGCTTAACAGCTCATGCGCTTTTTCTTTACGAACATTATTCACCTGTCCGCAATGCGGACAAAAATTATCGGCTCCGGCATCGAGCGGATGATTACAGTTTAAACACTGCGACGATCGTTGAATGTGTTTCAGATTCATAATGTATTGCCGAAGATAAAAGTAAATTTTGAATTAGGGATTTTGAATTTTAAATGGCGCGAAGCAAAGTGAGGCTGACGCGCTTAAGGAGGAACGCTGATTCGCACCGACGTGCTTTCGCAGTCAGTGCTAAAAGGATACCCCGTTGGGGTAATGGATTAAAGAGGATTTTGCTCCGCCTTTGGCAGAGCAGGAAACGGGATTAGAAAAGCCATAAAAAACAAAAAAGCCCTGACATTTATCGTCAGGGCTTTTGAATATGATCTTACAAAGGATTAATAAAACTTACCTCTGTTATCGTCGATGTTTGCTTTTTCACGAAGTGCATTGAATACTTCGTATTGTGAACGTCCCGCTAATTGTTGACGTAATTGGTTAGCAGCATCTTTGAAATCTTTTGGCATTTGAGGTTCGTTGAAGCTGTTTACAACAACAACATAAACTCCGCTAACACCTTTGATTGGAGCAGATACTTGTCCTGCTTTTAATGTCATTGCCGTTCCAACTACTGCACCTTCATTTCCTGCATTTCCTAAGAATGGAGAAGCGAAAGAAACGTTTTCAGCAGGATTAACCGGTTGTTGTACTGCTGCACCAATAGCATCAATATTGCTACCTGCTTTGCTTAATTTCTCGATTAACTGTTGTGCTTTTTTATCGCGACGAGCTTCGTATGTTACTTGATCTTTAACTTGCTCTAATGTAGAGAATCCTTTTTCGCGGATATCAGTAAGCTTCGCAATAACGAAACGATTTCCGAATTCGAATGCTTTAGAGATATCTCCCACTTTAGCGCCAAATGACCAACGTACTAATTCACGTGAGTTTTCTAGTGCACCTACTTGACGAGCATTTTCAACGATATTTTGTTCTGTTAACTTCGTTAAGTTTTGATCTTTTACCGCTTTATCGAAAGCATCTGCATTTGCATTTTTGTTTGCGAACTCATTAGCTTTTGTAAATACCATTTGCATTGTTTTTGTACTTGGCTCGATACGTTTAGTAACGTTAGCCACTTGTACTTGACGAGATGCTGCGCTGATATCTTCTACTTCTGCAATATGTAAACCGAATTGTGTTTGAACGATTACGATTTCTCCTTTCTTAGCTCCGAAACAAGCATCGCTGAATTCTTTCACCATCATTTGTGAATTGAACCAACCTAAGTCGCCACCTTTTTGATTTGCAGCTTGGTCAGTAGAATACTGATTAGCTAACACCTCAAATTTAGCACCGCCTTTTAAAGCTGTTTTAATACTGTCGGCACGACCTCTGATTTCTGCATCTTTAGCAGGATCCATTTTCAATAAAATGTGACGAGCTTTTACCGAGTCAGCCATCATTTTAGATGCTGTTAACTTCGATAAACGGTATGTTCCATTTTCTTCAAACGGCCCTACTACAGTTCCTACCGGAGCAGCAAACATAATAGAGTCGATGTTGAAAGGAAGAGTTCCTTTTTTGTGGAATGATGCATCAAACGGAGAATCTGAATTCGCAGCTACGAAAGCTGAATCGTTAGTTGCCGTTTTAAAGCCTTCAGTAATTTTAGCGATATCGTTTGCTGCCGCCTGACGATCTACATCAGAAGGATTAACATCGAATGTTACATAGTCGATTGCGCGACTAGCAACTTGCTTATATTTCTTTAAGTTCTCGTTGTATACTGCTTTTAAATCAGCATCGCTTACTTCGATTGTACTGTCAACAATTGTTGAATAAGGGATCATTACATACTTCAAAGAAGCAGTACGATTCTTAGCCATGAAATCTTCTTTCGCTTCAGCAGTAGTAACATAAAGACCTCCTTTTACAAGATCATTATATTTCTGTTGCATACGCTCTTGACGCATAGCTTTTTCGAAGATCACCCATTGTGCTTTCGTTTTTCCTGTAGGATCATTATCCATGTTCTTAAGGAACGTTAACACACTTGAAGGGTTAAATTGACCTGTTTTAGGATCAGTGAAAGCCTGACGAACTTGAGGATGGATGTTCTTACCTTGAACCATGTCGAACAACTCATCAGAAGATACAGTTAAGCCCAGTTTATTATACTGAGTTCCCATCACCTCATCATTTACCAATTGGTTCCAAGCTTGCTCACGGATTTGATCCATCGTAGCTTGATCAATTGATTCGGTGTTGTTCTGAACTTTGTAATTGTTCGCCATCTCTTGGACGCGACTTTCAAAATCCATCACATTTATCTTCTTCCCGGCGATAACACCAACCGAAGTTTCGTTTTTGCTGAAGATACCTTTACTCGAAGAGAATAAATCACCAAGAATAAATGCAAACAAGCTGAATCCTACGAAACCTATCAGTAGGCCTGCTCTATTCCTGATTTTTTCAATAACTGCCATAGTACTTTGAATTTCTTATTAAGGGTGCGAATATACGACTCTATTTTGTACGAGGAAAGGGTTCGAGGGTTCGAAACAAGAAAATAGTTGGTTGATTTTCAATAGAATTATAAAAACAGCCTGTTTTTACCTCAATTTCGGGCTGAACGGTGTTTTTGCATGGTGATTCTTTGCTTCCTACGAACCAACCAAAAGATGGTGGCCACCAGCGTAAATAGGAAAAACCAGATAGCAGATGCCAACGAATCGGTCGTTAGTTTAAAAACACCCATCCCCGCTCCCAATAGGGCGATGATCATCCATGATATTTCCAATATGCGAAGCATCGTTTATTGCTTTACGGTAATCCTGCCGGTTACATTGAAGATTTTATACCTGCTGAAGTCCTGATTTGCTTCAAATCCTTTCCCCATAATGATTTCTTCAGGGGTGGTTATCTTAACAAATTGATCGGAAGATAAGAGTTCTTTCCTTTCGTCCCAAATTAACTTTTCAGTATTTAGCTTTTCGCCCTTCTCGTTGATCACTTCTACATCATTTTTGGCCTCCCAACGGTGCTCCAACTCGTAATGTATAGCATATTTGGCCGATAAACGTGAGGTGACTTTCTTGTTTTGATCGAAAAATTCAATCACCATCCCTCCGGGCAATTCGGTTACTGCCTTCGGACGAATTTTCTTTAACATCGACAAGGCCGTTACCTTCACTTTTACCATACCCGAGTCGCTGTAAAGGGTTTCCAGCCCTTTAATTTCCTCTATCGGATCGTTCACCGTTGCCGTTACTCTGGCAATCTCGGCATTATCGTTTTCACAGGAGCTTAAAAAGCAGACTGCGACAGTCGCCGTTGCGAGTAAAACAGTATAAATTAGGCGCTTCGGCATCACCGGTATTAATCGTATTTACGCTTTTGGAACCACACTTCATTGAAGGTTAGTCCGAGTACTACGCGTGCATATTGTTCTTTAATCAAATTATCAGTTGTCGTACCACGTTGCCCGAATTCGAACGCAATGTTTACAGCCGATTGCAACGATTTACGAAGCGGCAAACCTACTCCTAATGATACTCCGTATTCGTTCAATTGATTGCCTCTTAATTCGAGTGATGTTTGGTTGTAATATACTCCCGCACGATAAACTACGCGATTGAAATAACTCGTTGATGTTAGATCAGGAGTTAAGCTTCCGCCCAAGGAAATTCCCATGCTGTTTTTAAGGGTGTCGGTAGACCCGAATGACTTATATGAACTCCAATCTTGGTACGTGAAATCAACTCCCGCTTGCCATTTAGTTCCGCTGGTTAAGTTAAAACCGATTCCGGCATAAGCAGGTAATGTTACCGTTCCTGTTACATCTGGTTGATAGAGGATAGTATCTTTCAAAATATCACTTCCCGAAGATCCGATACGGTAATTTACCCACCATAAAGTACGCTTCGCTTTTACTGCTTGCGCAGGAGCTCCAACGATACCGATTCCGAGAGTAGTTTTATCATTAATTTTTTGCTTCCAATGCAATCCCATTTCAAAATAAAAATCGCTGATGTTTAAGTCATCTTGATAGTTATTGTTGAACATTAATGTATTTGAAAATTCTGCGCGTCGTTGACGAGTTACAGTACCAAAAAGATAATCGGCATTCACTCCCAAAGAAAGGTTTTTGGTGATATTGGCACCTAATCCGAGGAAGTAACGCGTATAACCTCCGCTACCTTTGTAATGCGATGTTAACGTTGTTCCTAAGGTATCGATGCCGGCATTCTCTGTCGAGTTAATATCGTATCCTTTTCCGCTATAGGGAACAATACCGAATGCTAATCCGATTTTATTCTTCAGCAGCGGAAATCCGAGTGAAAGTGTATTTAAACGCGAATTAGTTTTTTGAACTTTTAAGTCGCCTTGCGTTTGTTTTATGACTTCTGCATCGAGGCCGAATTCAACTACCATTACCGAATCATAAGCATAGGTAGCGGGATTCGAAAAGTTTAAACTTCCGGCCGATGTTCCGCCATAAGCTACTCCTCCCATTCCTCGCTGATGAGCGAATCCTCTGAACAACATTTCACCGATTCCGAAACGAGAATAAGGCGACAAAGTACTGGTTTGAGCAAAGAGTCCTGACGACAATAACAAACCGATCATTGCCGGTATTGCCTTTTTATTGATGATGTTGAGCTTCATTATTGATTATAACGCAAGATTTCCCGCAATCCGGTTAATGTCAGATCCGGGGCTGCAAAGATGAATGTTTTAAGGCTATTATAAAAGTGAAGATAGTCGCCACCCGTAATAACGCATATTAAATCGGGAAACCTGTCGGAATATTGTGCTGATATTCCCTTAATCTCGGCCAACATGCCATGAATCACGCCCGAAAGGATCGATTCTTCGGTATTTTTCCCGATTAATGGGCTATCATCGCGATAAGCAATCAGCGGAAGGCGAGCAGTATTTTCATGCAAGGCTTTGAAACGCATATTTAATCCGGGGGAGATGGCGCCCCCTTCGTATCCCGTATCGGGATGAACGAAATCGAATTTCAGGCAAGTACCGCAATCGATTGCCAATACCGGTTTCCCGGGATAAAGGGCGGCAGCGGCAACAGCGTTCGCGATACGATCGGTTCCCAACGTTTGCGGAGTACCGTAATTATTAACGATCGGAAGCGGCGTAGAAGAATTCACCTCTAGGCAACGTTTTATCGTATTCATTATCAACTGAAAATGCTCCGGAACAACGCGAACCGTCGAAAATACCAGCTGATCACAAGAATTGGAAAGAAAGAAGTTCTCGATCTCGTTTTGCATCGAATAATCGAATTTCTTACTGACAATCAATCCATTATCGTCAAATACACCCAGTTTTAATGCGGTATTACCTAAATCGGCTGCTATAATCATCGAGGCAAAATAAGTAAATTGCTGTCAATGTAGCGCATTGAAAATAAGGCAATAGCAAAATAATTTACTAAATTTCAATATTTCCTGCAGTAAATCAGCTTGGTTTTAATGAAAATATTATACTTTTGCGCCCTCACTAAGGTGATGTAGCTCAGTCGGTAGAGCAAAGGACTGAAAATCCTTGTGTCGGCGGTTCGATCCCGTCCATCACCACAAAAATTCTTTCTAACTAACGCCTACATTCTCATGAAAAGTTCACAGGCACGCTACCGTAAGGTTTTGCTTATTGACGATAATGAGATTGACAATTTCATTAATGAAAGAATGATTACTTCTAGTCGTTTTGCAGAAGAAGTAGTCGTAAAAAACTCAGCCGACGCTGCGTTATCTCATCTCCAATCGTTATCAGATGCTGCCGACTTCCCTGAAGTTGTGTTTTTGGATTTGAATATGCCGGTAAAAGACGGGTTTGGCTTTTTAGCTGAATTCGAATTATTGCCAACGGAATTGAAAAGCGCGTGTAAAATTGTTGTCCTTTCTTCTTCAATCAGTCCTGAAGACATCAACAAGGCGTCAACGAATACTTACGTATTTAAATACGTAAATAAGCCATTGAGCGAAAAATATCTCGACGCAATTACCTTTTAGAATTAATGGATAAATGAAAAGGGGCTATCATTACTGACAGCCCCTTTTTTATATCACAGATTTCTTTTCAGAATTAATCTTTAATTGGGTTACTCATGCGACGAAGTACATTGTCATCGGCGCGGACATAAGTAAGAACAGGGAAAGTTCCTTTATTCATCTCTTCGAATTCATGCCACATTTCGGCAATCTTCTTAACCTTACGACGATAGTCGGCAGGCTTAAGTGCAGTCTTTAATATTTTCATAAAGAACTTCGCTGATTCGAACTCATCTTCTTGTTCACGCACCTGACGTTTTAAGCTGCTGATGATTTGCATGCATAAGCTATCATCGCCGAGGATACAATATTGAAGAGCTTGGAATAATTTGCAATCAACATCGGTAGCCATAAAATGCTTCAGCGACATTTGATTTCTAAGTTCGTTCATCTTACGCGCTGCACCATGGTAGTCGCGTTGATAATATTTCACAGTAGCAAGGAATCGTTTTAAAGAGATATAATGATACGCTTCATTCATGTCAACATCTACTTCTTTTTCGAGTGATTCGTATCCGAATTGAAGGTGATCCATATTACCATCAATTAAATACTTCAACACTTTAGAACGTAAGAATTGAACTAAGAAGAAATGCATCATGTGCTTCTCCATCAAATCAGGCATTTGTTGGTGTACGCGTTGCAGATAATAATCGGCACGTACAATATTTCCTGTTCTGATATAGTATTCGAAATACATTAAGTCAGTAATACCTTTGATGTTTTGGTAGAAAGTATCCATCGGATAATTCTCGAACACCTGCGACATCTTCTGAATAATATTCTCGATTTCTAATTCGCGCGCTTTTAATCCATCAATCTTATGAGGCACATTACACAAATAATAAACACGTGCGATATTGTACAATACAAACAAGCGATGTGAATCGTATAACTCGCAAATATTTGCAAGTTCGCGCTTCATCATAATCACTTCTTCGAGATCAGATTCACGTTGATTTAATTGATATTCTCCGATTTTTTTAATCATGCGGAAGAATAAATTTTCAGCCTTAGATACAGCTAATGAAAAAGCTACATGCTTGCTGAATTTGTTTTCATAAAAATCATAATCTTCGGTATACAAATGCAATTGTGCAAGAGTTTTATATACTAAGATCAATTCTGCATTTAAATCATATTCGATTAATTGTTTTTCCAATTCGCGCAATGCTCTTACAGAAAACTCACGATTATTACCGAATAAATGTGCAGGAACGCGAGAAACCTCATCCATTAAAGTTTGGATAGGGTTTTGAACTTTTTTGCTAAGTACTGCTGCGATTTTTGAATTTAATCGCGATTTTAAAGTGTAGTAAGCACTGGGATTCACCTGAAGAATCTCCATCATTTCACTGTCTTCTACATCACGTGATCGGGTTGTTTCGAGGACCAAAAAAGGTTTGTTTTTTTTCTTGCCTGACACTTCCATTAGAAGCTGTTGGTATTCGTCTTCCGATAATTTCTTGATGGTTTTACTGAGGATGTCCATTTTGTCTTTTGGGATTAAATTTAATACCTGGGATTTGTGCCTCTTACGTGAAAAGTTGATGTAAGGTTCTGGTTGATTTTGATTTTTTTTCAAAAACGAGGGTAAACATCTCTCATATAGGCAAAATGTAACCTTCCTAAATAACCTCCGTATGAAAAGGCCGATGCATGATGTAATGCCATTAGTAACCGGCAGAAAAATGTGAGAACCGACTCCAATAAAACGGATCAAATCTTACATTCTACTAACCGCTTATTATACGCACCGAAAACATTACTTCAGACTTAAGAACCGACTTCGATTGCCTAAATACCTAATAAATAAGAGCAACGAAGACTTAATTCTTACAAATGGAAGATGTGTAACCTTTCGGAACCATGTTACGTTAAGATGCATGTAAATTGCTAATGACCAAAAACTCTAAGGAGGATCACAAAATGAACCACACCGCCCACAACGAAGACTTCTACAAAACAATCCGCGAAAACAGGATGTTGATGTATTCGAAACCTAAGCGTTATTTCAACAGAGATGAGCAACAAGGTTCCGCGTTCAAATTCTTATTCTTAATTGAAACCGTAGTGTTTCTGATTTTGATGGCAGCCGCTGGCTCGAGTATGGCACAATCGTCGCCTAACAACTCAATGGTAATGTCGGCAGGTACCCAAGGAGCCATGAACATCTACAATTATAACACCGTTTATAATTCAGGAAAAGTGTTCATCAGCTGGACATCTAAAAACGAACCTGAAGATTGCGTTTACGTTGTTGAACGTTCAGGTAATGGTAAAGACTTTGCATCTGTTGGTGTTAAAGAAGGTATCGGAGCAGAAATAGAACTTTACTATAGCTGGATCGATCAAGCACCTCCTGCAGGTTTTTCATACTACCGTGTGAAAAAAATCACTAAAGAAGGAAACCAGTTATATAGCGCAGTGAACTCTGTGATTAACCAGGCTTCCAACTTTAACAACTACGCTCAGGGCGAAGAAGAGAAATAATCTTCTTTTCACCTCAGCACAACCAACCAAAACAACCAACCAAAACATTATAATAAAGGTCAAAAATGGGCCATGCCGTTACATATCGAATGATTCGTGTAGTTTTCGCGGCAATATTAATTCTACAAACGTTTACGTTACGGGCCCAAACGCCCGTAGCGTCGTTTAGTTCCGATAAAACGACCGGCTGCGCACCTTTAATGGTGAATTTTACGAATACTTCAACCGGTGCATTATCATATCAGTGGAATTTCGGAAACTCAAATACTTCAACTGCTCCAAACCCAAGTACGGTTTTCCTAACTCCGGGTACTTATACAGTTAAGCTTATCGCTATTGGCGCAGGTGGAGTTAAAGATTCGATTACTCATACTATCAATGTTGTTAACGACCCGATAGCTGCTTTTACAGCTTCTCCGTTATCAGCTTGTGAAGATGTGAATGTTATTACTTTCACTAATAGTTCTTCTAATGCAGCCACGTATACGTGGGACTTTGGAGATGGCTCGTCGTCAACTTTGGCGAATCCAACTCATACTTACACCGATCCAGGTGTATATAATGTAAAACTGATTGCAACCAGCGCATACGGCTGTCAACATATAGAAATTAAAAGCAGTTATATTACTATTAATGC
>JAKPPP010000096.1 GCA_029547265.1 Bacteroidota bacterium | reverse complement strand
ACGCTAATGGCGATAGAGATTCAGTTACCGGAAACTCATGGTTTATCGCTAACAACAGAAGAGTTTTACAATGGATTAAAACACGTAACGCCGATACTCCTAGCCTATGCGATCAGCTTCACCTTTATTGGAGTTGTATGGCATCAACATTTAAAAATCTTTTCGTTATTGAAGAGATTCGACAATGGACTTGTTATTCGCAACTTAATATTACTATTCTTTGTTGGGCTATTCCCATTTGCGGCAACCGTAGTATCGCGAGGACCAAAAAATGGGATAGTACCATTAATGATATACCTATCGATCATCTTACTATGCTTGGGAGCGGTAACACTAATTGAGAACTACATACTAATAAAGAAGCCGGAACTACGTAATGATCATCCGATAGAAAAATTTTTAATTGACTATGAAAAAAGGAAATTCTCGGTAGTACTATTTTCAGTCGTAATAGTTTTAACGCTAGCCACGAACTACTTCATAGAAGATCCGAATTTAGCATTCTTACCACCAATGTGGAGTTTCTTAATGCCAATTGGTCTTAGGATACAGCAGCGAAGAGCTGACAAAAAAAGAAAGCGTTAGAAGTAAAATAGCAAAAACAAGAAAGGCTGCCTCGTAAGAAGCAGCCTTTTATTTTATAGAGCTCGAAAGAATTACTCTGCAGCAGAAGAATCAGACTCACCTGCTTTAGGTGCAGCCTTCTTACCACCACGACGACGAGTAGTTTTAGCAGCTTTCTTAGAAGACTTATCTTTCAATAAGTTTTCGTTGAAGTCAACTAATTCGATCATACACATTTCAGCAGCATCACCGGGACGATTTCCGGTTTTGATGATACGAGTATATCCACCCGGGCGATCAGCAACTTTCACAGCTACTTCACGGAACAATTCAGCCACAGCCTCTTTATTCTGTAGATCAGCGAAAACCATACGACGAGAGTGCGTAGAATCAGCTTTTGAACGAGTGATAATCGGCTCAACGAATACACGAAGAGCTTTTGCTTTCGCAACAGTTGTAAAGATACGCTTGTGCGTAATCAAAGAGATTGCCAAGTTACTAAGCAACGCATAACGATGCCCTTCCTTACGGCCTAAATGGTTATTTTTCTTACCGTGACGCATTTTTGATAGGAATTACTTTTATCAACTTTCCTTTCACAAGGAATGTTATCAATGTTTAAATTAATCTTTATCGAGCATATATTTCGATACATTCATACCGAAGCTCAGGTTTTTACTTCTTACTAATTCTTCTAACTCAGTAAGAGATTTCTTACCAAAGTTTCTGAATTTCAATAAATCAGCCTTAGTATAACTTACTAAGTCACCTAACGTTTCAACATCAGCAGCTTTCAAGCAATTTAATGCACGAACGCTTAAGTCCATATCAACCAATTTGGTTTTCAATAACTGACGCATATGTAAGGTAGCCTCATCCAATTCCTCAGCCGGTTGCTTAGGTTTTGATTCCAACGTGATTTTCTCATCAGAGAATAACATGAAGTGATGAATCAAGATTTCTGCAGCCTCTTTCAATGCATCTTTAGGATGAATTGAACCATCGGAAGTAATTTCGACAACTAATTTTTCGTAGTCAGTTTTTTGCTCGACACGATAGTTCTCGATAAAATATTTTACGTTGCGGATTGGAGTATAAATTGCATCAAGGAAGATCGTTCCGATAGGAGCTGTGCTAGTTCTATTTTCTTCAGATGGAACATAACCTCTACCTTTTTCGATAGTGACATCCATTTGAATTTTAACACTAGGATCCATATTACAGATTACGAAATCAGGATTCAAAACTTGGAATGCGGTAGTATGTTTTGCGATATCACCTGCATTGAAAGTTTCTTTACCATTTACCGTAACGTGTACTTTTTCAGACTCGGTACCTTCTATTTGACGTTTAAAACGAACTTGCTTTAAGTTAAGGATAATCTCAGTCATATCTTCGATTACTCCTTTGATCGTAGAGAACTCATGATCTACTCCGGAAATTTTAACCGAAGTAATAGCATAACCTTCTAACGAACTTAGCAGAATTCTGCGCAATGCATTTCCAACCGTAATACCATATCCCGGCTCTAACGGACGGAACTCGAATTGCCCGAAAGTTTCGGTAGCATGATTCATGATCACTTTGTCCGGTTGCTGAAAAGCTAATATTGCCATGTTTTCTGTTGTGGTTTTTGAGTTTTAAATATTCCTGTTGAACTATAAGTTGATTGAAGATGCCGAAGGGCCAACAATCAGGACTCAGGATTACTTCGAATATAATTCGACGATTAATTGCTCCTTAATATTCTCTGTTAATTCTTCACGAGAAGGAGGGTTAAGGAACTTACCTGCCATCTTACTTCCATCCCACTCTATCCAGCCATACTTACCCATTCTTGAAGCAAGAGAGTCGTTAATAGCAGGTAAAGATTTAGATTTTTCACGAACGGCAACAACATCACCTGAACGTAAAGTATAAGAAGAGATATTTACAACTTCACCATTAACAGTAATATGACGGTGACCAACTAACTGACGAGCAGCAGAACGTGTAGGAGCGATTCCCATACGGTAAACCACATTATCTAAACGAGACTCAATTAATTTTAAAAGGTTCTCACCTGTGATTCCTTCCATACGTGATGCGCGATCAAAGATCTTCGCAAACTGACGTTCTAGAATTCCGTACATGTATTTCACTTTCTGCTTTTCCATTAACTGAACTGCATACTCAGAAACCTTTGCACGTTTTTTATTATTTCCGTGTTGTCCAGGAGGATAACTACGTTTTTCGAAATTCTTATCAGGACCGAAGATTGGCTCACGGAATTTTCTGGAGATCCTGGTTTTTGGGCCTATATATCTTGCCATTGTTGCTTATTCGCTGTAATTGTTTGAACTAAATTAAACTTTACCTAAGATTAGATTCTACGTTTCTTAGGAGGACGACAACCATTGTGTGGGATTGGTGTGATGTCCATGATTTCAGTAACCTCGATACCTGAAGTATGTAAAGTTCTGATAGCAGACTCACGTCCTGAACCAGGTCCTTTAACAAATACCTTCACTTTACGAAGACCTAAATCAAAAGCCACTTTTGAACAATCAGCAGCAGCAAGCTGAGCAGCATAAGGAGTGTTCTTTTTAGAACCTCTAAATCCCATTTTTCCTGCAGATGCCCAAGAAATAACTTGTCCTGCGGAGTTTGTTAAGCTGATAATGATGTTGTTAAAAGTTGCATTGATATGCGCTTCGCCTACCGCTTCAACTTTTACAATTTTCTTCTTTACCGCTTTTGTCTGTTTAGCCATTTTTCAGAATGGATATATTAATTATCAGAATTCAATTATTATTTAGTTACCTTCTTTTTATTAGCAACTGTCTTACGTTTACCTTTACGGGTACGACAGTTGTTTTTAGTACGTTGACCACGTACAGGAAGGCCTAAACGATGACGTACGCCTCGGTAGCAACCGATGTCCATCAAACGCTTAATGTTTAGTTGAGTCTCAGATCGAAGAGCACCTTCTACCTTGTAATTCTCATTGATAATTACACGGATTTTAGTTAACTCATCGTCGTTCCACTCTTGAACTTTTTTATCAAAACTCACACCTGCTTCGGTTAGAATTTGCTGAGCTGACGAACGACCGATTCCGTAAATGTAGGTAAGACCGATCTCACCTCTTTTATTCTTTGGTAAATCTATACCAGATATACGAGCCATTGAAGGATATAATTACTTTGTGTTTGACTTAATTGTAAATGATTAACCCTGACGCATTTTATAGCGTGGATTCTTTTTGTTAATCACATAGAGGCGGCCTTTACGACGAACGATTTTACAATCCGCGCTGCGCTTCTTCAAAGATGGGCGTACTTTCATGTTCTTTTCTACTAGTCGGTGGAATTAACCACACCTTGTTATTTGTATCGATATGTAATACGACCTTTTGACAAGTCGTACGGAGACATTTCTACTTTCACTTTATCTCCGGGAAGAATTTTAATATAATTCATTCTCATTTTTCCCGAGATATGAGCTATAATCTCATGACCGTTTTCGAGTTCTACGCGGAAAGTTGCGTTAGATAGGGCTTCTACAATTGTCCCGTCTTGCTCGATTGCTGGTTGTTTTGACATAGATCAGTTCAGAGTTAATACTACCTCTGTAATATTTTTATTTTTACTAATTGCATTTTCAATTTCTTGGAAAGAGCTCAAGATATCAGGTTGATTCTCCGTGATACAAATGGTATGTTCGAAGTGAGCAGCCGGTTGTTTATCAAGTGTTATGATTGTCCAACCATCTTTCATCTGGCGAATATGTCGCGCACCCATATTAATCATGGGTTCTATGGCGATTGTCATTCCTTCCTTTAAAACGGGACCGGAACCTTTCTTACCATAGTTCGGCACTTCGGGGCGTTCATGTAGTTTTCTACCAACTCCGTGTCCTACTAATTCACGAACAACTCCATATCCGAATGACTCGGCATAATCCTGAACAGCGGCACTGATATCACCTACTCTATTACCGTTTCGAGCCTTTTCGATACCTTTCAGTAAGGAAGTTTTCGTAACACGTAACAAATTCAGAACATCTTCGTTCACAACACCAACGGGAAACGTATAAGCAGAATCTCCATGAAATCCATTTTTGTACGCACCACAGTCGATGGAAACCACATCGCCATCCATGATGACTCTGCTTCCCGGGATACCGTGAACAACTTCCTCATTTACCGAAATACATAAGGAATGTTTAAATCCATGATACCCTTTAAACGATGGTTCAGCGCCATGATCTCGGAGAAATTGCTCAGCAATTGTATCCAATTCAATGGTTGTAACACCGGGTTTCAAATGACTAGCGACCTCAGCTAGTGTCTTTCCAACAAGTAAAGAACTAATTCTTAATAACTCTATTTCTTCTTTAGACTTATACACTATAGCACCCGCACTCATCTTTCAAGCTAGTGTATTAAGTTCTAAATTAGGCAGTTGCAGGCGTAGAGCGGCCTTTAATGCGACCCGACTTCATTAAGCCGTCGTAGTGACGCATTAGCAAATGACTTTCAATTTGTTGTAATGTATCTAATACAACACCCACAATAATCAATAATGAGGTGCCGCCGTAGAATTGTGCAAAGTTAGTATTTACTCCGGCAATTTTAGCAAAAGTTGGAAGAATTGCTACTAAAGCCAAGAAAATAGAACCCGGAAGGGTAATTTTAGACATAACATCATCGATAAACTCAGATGTTTTACGTCCAGGTTTAACTCCTGGGATAAATCCTCCATTCTTCTTCATATCATCAGCCATCTGACTAGGATTCACAGCGATAGCTGTATAGAAGTAAGTAAATAGGATAATCAAAGTAGCAAACACGATATTGTAAAGAGGTGAATGGAAGTCAGTTAAGTTAGCTGCAAAACCTCTCCAAGAATCAGATTCAGGGAAGAACTGAGCGATATAAGCCGGGATAAACATAATTGCCTGAGCAAATACGATTGGCATTACACCTGCTGCATTGACTTTCAATGGGATATACTGACGAGCTCCACCATATTGTTTATTACCAACAATTTTCTTTGCAAACTGTACCGGAATTTTACGAGTACCTTGAACAAGGAGAATAACAGCGATAACAACAGCGAATAACGCGACAATTTCTAATAAGAAGATAACCAATCCACCACCCTGCTCATTCAAACGAGAGAAGAACTCATCTTTTAAAGCGAAAGGTAATCTTGCGATGATACCGGTCATGATAATCAAAGAGATACCGTTACCGATACCTTTTTCAGTGATACGTTCTCCTAACCACATTACGAATAAAGTACCTGCAATGATAATTAGCGTAGCCATTACCATAAAGAAAGCAGGAGAAATTACATCAGGATTAGAATAAGCGATGATAGCGCCCGGAGATTGAGTCTTAAGGTTAATTAAGTAACCCGGAGCTTGAAACATTACTACGATAACTGTTAAGATACGAGTAAATTGGTTCAATTTTTTACGACCGCTTTCACCTTCTTTTTGAAGTTTCTGGAAATAAGGAACAGCAATACCCAGTAACTGAACAACGATAGATGCCGAGATATAAGGCATAATACCCAAAGCCACGATAGAAGCTTGGGAGAATGCACCACCGGCAAACATATCAAGTAGTCCCATGATACCACCTGAAGTCTGAGATTTCAGACCGGCAAGTTGAGTTGGGTCCACTCCCGGCAGAATCACATGAGCTGCGAGTCGGTAAACCAATAGAAACACCATCGTATTGATGATTCTTGTTTTAAGATCATCAATTTTGAAGATGTTACGGAGTGTTTGGATAAGGTTCTTCATAAGCGCTTATAGAGTTGCGGTTGTTCCGCCTACCTTTTCAATTGCTTCTTTAGCTGTAGCAGAGAATGCGTGAGCTGATACGTTAACTTTTGCCGATAATTCACCGCGACCAAGAATCTTGATACGATCATTTTTCGACGCAAGACCTTTAGATACAAATAGTTCCTGAGTGAAATCTGTGATAGATTGTTCAGTAGCTAAAGTATGCAATACGTCTAAGTTAATTCCGGTATACTCAACACGGTTAATGTTTTTGAACCCGAATTTAGGAAGACGACGTTGCAAAGGCATCTGACCTCCTTCGAAGCCGATTTTTCTGCTGTTACCGCTACGAGATCCGGCACCTTTATGTCCACGAGTAGAAGTTCCACCATGTCCTGATCCAGCACCGCGACCAATTCTTTTTCTATTTTTAACCGCGCCTGTAGCCGGCTTTAATTTATTCAATTCCATATTGAGATAATATTTCCCGTTTTAAACAACCGGATTATTTTTCTTCTATTGTTACTAAGTGAGACACTTTTGCAATCATGCCGCGGATTTGCGGAGTAGCTTCAACTTCTACTGTTTTATGCATGCGAAGACCTAAAGCCTTTAATGTTCTCTTTTGGTTTTCATTACGGTCGATGCCGCTTTTAACCTGAGTGATTGATACCTTTGCCATAGTCAGATAGCGCGAATTTTATACGAATAATTAACCGTTAAACACTTTAGAAAGATCGACACCTCTTTGTAATGCAACAGCACGAGGATCTCTCATTTTGATTAAAGCATCGATAGTCGCTTTTACCACGTTATGTGGGTTTGACGAACCTTTCGATTTAGCAAGTACATCAGTAATACCAACGCTTTCTAAAACTGAACGCATCGCACCACCTGCAATTACTCCTGTTCCGGGAGCGGCAGGCTTAAGGAATACGCGAGCTCCGCCAAATTTACCATCTTGTTCATGTGGAACTGTGCCTCTATGAACCGGTACACGTACCAAATTCTTTTTAGCATCGTCGATAGCTTTAGTTACTGCATCAGATACCTCTTTTGCTTTCCCTAGGCCATGACCCACGACTCCTTTTTCGTCACCAACAACAACTATTGCTGCGAATCCGAATGCGCGACCACCTTTTGTTACTTTGGTAACACGATTTACGGCCACCAATTTGTCGTGAAGTTCTGTATCGGTAGACTTTACGCGTTTACTGTTCTGAATCATCGTATTATGAAGATGTCTAACGTTTTCTAATATTAAAATTTAAGTCCTGCTTCTCTAGCACCATCAGCCAAAGCTTTCACACGGCCATGATATAAGTAACCACCGCGATCAAATACTACAGTTGATACTCCAACAGCAGCAGCTTTTTGAGCCACAATTTTACCTACAGCAATAGCTTGTTCAACCTTAGTTGATTTTGCATCAACACCACTTTCCATTGAAGAAGCGGCAACGATTGTATGACCTTTTAAATCATCGATTATCTGAGCATAGATCGCTTTATTAGAACGAAATACTGATAATCTAGGGCACTCTGGAGTACCTTTTATAGACTTACGAATACGAGCGCGTATCTTAGTCCTGCGTAATAGTTTTTGATCTTGCATGGTTCAAATAACCACTTAATTAGGTTCTGAATGAAATTATTTTTTAGAGGCTGATTTACCAGCTTTGCGGCGTAACGTCTCACCAACGAACTTAATACCTTTTCCTTTGTAAGGCTCAGGAGTACGAAGTGATCTGATTTTCGCTGCAACTTGTCCTAATAATTGCTTATCATGACTCTCTAAGGTAATGATCGGGTTCTGACCTTTATCCTGACGAGTAGCTACTTTAATCTCTTCAGGTAGTTCGAACACTACGTGGTGAGAATAACCTAATACTAAGTCAAGAGTATTACCTTGATTAGTAGCACGGTAACCAACACCGACTAACTCTTGTTCGATTTTATATCCTGTAGAAACACCGGTAACCATATTATTGATTAATGCGCGGTATAATCCGTGCATTGCACGATGACGTTTCTGCTCAGTTGCACGAGTCAAAACGATCTCTGATCCATCAACATTTACATTGATTCCATCGTCGATTTTTTGAACTAAGGTGCCTTTTGGTCCTTTAACGGATACTTCAGTGCCATTTACACTTACTTGTACTCCTCCGGGTATCTGAATGGGTAGTTTTCCTACGCGTGACATCTTATTAGTCTAATTTAATATTAAGAAACATAGCAGATTACCTCTCCACCAACATGAAGTTGACGTGCCTCTTTATCGGTCATTAAACCGCGAGAGGTAGAAACGATAGCGATACCAAGACCATTGATTACTCTTGGAAGCTTTTCTGCGTTTACATATTTACGAAGACCTGGTTTACTAACACGACGAATCGTATTAATTGCCGGCATCTTTGTAACTGGGTTATACTTCAAGGCGATTTTAATTAAGCCTTGTTTATTTTCTGATTCTTCGAACTTATAATTCGAAATAAAACCTTTGTCATAGAGAATTTTGGTCATTTCCTTCTTCATATTTGAAGCAGGCACCTCTACAACACGGTGATTGGCCTTAGCCGCGTTGCGGATTCTCGTAAGGTAATCAGCGATAGGATCTGTATACATGGATTGTTAATTCAACGGGATTAGATAAGTTGATTTCCTTCGGTAAATTACCAGCTAGCTTTAGTTACACCGGCAATTTTCCCTTCAAGTGCAAGTTTTCTAAACATTACCCTTGAAATTCCGAACTGACGCATATATCCACGTGGACGTCCGGTTAATTTACAACGATTGCGAACTCTAGAAGGGCTAGCATTTCTAGGAAGCTTTTGTAATGCTTCATAGTCACCTGCTTCTTTTAATTCTTTACGCTTTTCAGCATATTTTTCAACCGCGCGGATGCGTTTCAATTCACGCGCTTTGATCGATTCTTTTGACATCGTTCGAAAGATTATTTATTCTGATTCTTAAAAGGAATACCAAACTCTTTTAATAGTTCCATAGCCTCATTATCTTTAGTAGCCGTAGTTACGAAAGTAATGTCCATACCTTGGATTTTGTTCACTTTATCGATGTCGATTTCAGGGAAGATAATTTGCTCAGTAACTCCTAAAGTATAATTACCACGGCCGTCGAAACCTTTATCGTTAACTCCACGGAAATCGCGGATACGAGGTAAAGAAACAGCGATCAAACGATCAAGGAATTCGTACATTCTGTCGCCACGAAGTGTTACACGAACACCAATTGGAACACCTGCACGTAACTTGAAGTTAGAGATATCTTTACGTGATTTTGTTGAAACAGCCTTTTGACCTGTGATGGTAGTCATCTCAGTAATTCCTGCTTCGATTAATTTTTTATCTGCTACAGCATCTCCTAATCCCTGGTTTAAACAGATTTTAGTAAGACGAGGCACTTGCATACTGCTTTTGTACTGGAATTTTTCCTGTAGTGCCTTCTTAATATCGTTATGATATTTAGCTTTTAAACGTGGTTCGTAACTCATTACTTGATAACCTCCCCAGATTTTTTAGCGATACGTACTAATTTTCCGTCGACCAATTTACGGCCGATTCTTGTGCCTTTTCCTGATTTAGGATCGATCACTTGAAGATTCGAAATATTAATAGGAGCTTCTTGTTTTATAATTCCGCCCTGAGTATTCTGAGCGTTTGGTCTCGTATGTTTAGAAACCATGTTCACCTTTTCAACGATAGCTGTACGAGTTAAAGGGAAAACCTCTAACACTTTACCTTGCTGACCTTTTGATCCTCCGGCGAGTACCTTCACCTGATCGCCTTTGCGAATGTGAAGCTTTGGTTGTTTATTGTATTTACGTTCCATTTCTAGATCACCTCCGGTGCTAATGATACAATCTTCATAAATTGTTTTTCACGTAGTTCGCGAGCTACCGGTCCGAAGATACGGGTACCGCGCATTTCATCTTGATTATTCAGCAATACTACTGCGTTATCATCGAATCTAATATAAGATCCGTCGTTGCGGCGTACTTCTTTGGCAACACGAACCACTACTGCTTTGGAAACTGTTCCTTTTTTCACGTTACCACTAGGGATAGCGCTCTTTACAGAAACTACTATTTTATCTCCAAGCGATGCATAGCGCTTCGCTGTTCCGCCCAGCACACGGATACATAGTACCTCTTTGGCACCACTGTTATCGGCTACTATGAGCCTTGACTCTTGCTGTATCATATTCTCAGTCCGTTATCAGGTTGTATGGCTGTCAAAGTAAATTAATCGCGACAGCCGGATACAGATTATTTGGCTTTTTCTAAAATTTCGACCATTCTCCAGCGTTTAAGCTTGCTCATTGGTCTTGTTTCCATTATACGTACGGTGTCTCCTACTCCGCACTCATTTTTGTCATCGTGAGCCATAAACTTTTTGGTCTTCTTGATGAATTTTCCGTACTTAGGATGTTTTTCACGTCGCTCTACTGACACTACAATAGACTTATCCATTTTTGTGCTAGTAACGACACCTATACGTTCCTTACGAAGCGCTCTTTCTTCCATGATCATTATTGGGCAGCTTGTTGTTGTGTCAATCTTTTACGAAGCTCAGTTTCTAAGCGTGCCACTACACGGCGTGCAGCACGTAGCTTCATTGGGTTTTCAATCGGGGAAACAGCGTGGGCCATTTTCATTTTAACATATCCGGCACGCTCCTCCTTGATTTTATCTCGGATTTCGTCTGTAGTCAGGTCTTTTACGATGTCCTGTTTCATGGCGATGTTGTTCTTTTTAATTATGCTTGATAGTCAGGACGAACTACGAATTTAGTAGTAACCGGCAGTTTTTGAGCTGCAAGTCGGAGGGCTTCCTTCGCCACATCCATTGGAACACCTTCAGCTTCGAAGATTACAGTTCCGGGTTTCACAGTTGCCACCCAAAATTCAGGAGCTCCTTTACCTTTACCCATACGTACTTCTAATGGCTTACGTGTAATTGGTTTATCAGGGAAAATTCTGATCCAAATTTGACCTTCACGCTTCATGTAACGGGTTACCGCTACACGAGCTGCTTCTATCTGGCGGGATGTGATCCAACAAGTTTCAAGCGATTTGATTCCAAAGGAACCGAAGGCTAATGAAGTACCGCGCGTGGCAGTTCCGCTAGGAACCATTTTGTGCTGCTTACGGAACTTTGTCTTTTTCGGCTGTAACATGACTCTTTTGAGCTATATAATCTTCAGCTAAAGCTGTTCTGGTTAATAATAATTGTTAATTGGGTCGGGTTAATCAGTCTTTGTTACCGCCGCGGTTGTTATTTCCACGTCCACCGCGTCCACCTTTACGGTCTCCACGATCTCCACGTCCGCCACGATCATCACGTCCTTCTCTTCCTTTCGGTGCGTTTCCGCTTGTACTTGCATTAGATCCTACGTTTGGAGAAAGATCTCTCTTACCGTAAACTTCACCTTTGCAAATCCAAACTTTAACTCCGATGATACCATATGTAGTATTCGCTTCCGAAACTGCATAATCGATATCCGCACGGAAAGTATGAAGAGGCACACGACCGTCTTTATATTGTTCTGTTCTTGCCATTTCTGCACCGCCTAAACGACCTGAACAAACTACTTTAATTCCATCAGCACCAACTCTCATCGTTGAAGCTACTGATTGCTTCATTGCACGACGGAAAGAGATACGCGCTTCTAACTGACGAGCAATTCCGTCTGCTACTAACTGAGCATCCATTTCAGGGCGCTTAATTTCGAAGATATTGATCTGTACATCTTTACGAGTCAGTTTCTTAATCTCTTCTTTAAGCTTATCAACCTCAGATCCGCCTTTTCCGATAACAATACCCGGACGAGCAGTGTGAATAGTTACTGTGATTAATTTTAGGGTACGCTCAATTACGATACGAGATACTCCTCCTTTCGCAAGACGCGCAAGTAAATATTTGCGGATTTTTTCGTCTTCTACAAGTTTGTCAGCATAATTTTTGCCTCCAAACCAGTTTGAATCCCATCCACGTATAATCCCTAAACGATTACCAATCGGGTGTGCTTTTTGTCCCATTACTCGTTATGCTGTAGTTTCGGTTGATTCTTTTTTTCCAGTTTTCTTAGTATCAACTAAGATTGTAATATGGTTCGAACGTTTACGAATTCTGTATCCGCGACCTTGAGGTGCAGGACGAAGACGTTTTAACATTCTTCCGCTGTCAACATTGATTTCACTAACAATCAATTCTTGATCTTCGATTCGTTTTCCTTCATTCTTAGCTTGCCAGTTAGCAAGTGCAGATAAGAGAAGCTTCTCTAAGCGACCCGCCGCTTCCTTCGTACTGAAACGAAGCATAGCTAAAGCGTGATCAACTCGTTTGCCACGAATCATATCTACTACAAGACGCATTTTACGCGGTGATGTAGGGCAGTTGTTAAGTTTGGCAAAAGCCACCTCTTTTTGAGCAGCTTTGCGAGCATCTGCTGCGTTACGTTTTCTAGCTCCCATGATTACTTCTTACCTTTATCTTTACTTCCGGAATGTCCTCTAAAATTTCTAGTAGGGGCAAATTCACCTAATTTATGTCCTACCATATTTTCAGTTACATAAACAGGAATAAATTTATTTCCATTATGCACAGCGAATGTGTGGTTTACAAACTCTGGAGAAATCATTGACCGGCGAGACCAGGTCTTGATCACTGTTTTCTTTTGACTATCGTTCATCGCGAGCACTTTTTGCTCGAGCTTGTAATCGATGTACGGTCCTTTTTTAAGCGAACGGCTCATGTGTATTGATCTTGGTGATCTTTAATCAATTATTTCTTACGACGTTCAATGATATACTTATCCGTCGGGTTACTCTTTTTACGTGTTTTGTATCCTTTTGCAAGAAGTCCTTTACGTGAACGAGGATGTCCTCCTGATGCACGTCCTTCACCTCCACCCATAGGGTGATCTACCGGATTCATAGCTACACCTCGTACGCGCGGACGTCTTCCTTTCCAGCGATTACGTCCCGCTTTACCACTACTAACCTTGTTATGATCTGAATTGGATACTGTTCCAATAGACGCCATACAGTTAACCAAAATCATTCTGGTTTCACCTGAAGGCATTTTGATAGTCGCATATTTTCCATCACGTGCCGCCAACTGAGCGTAAGATCCTGCACTACGTGCAATCTTAGCACCCTGTCCGGGACGCATTTCAATATTGTGTACTAAAGTTCCTAAAGGAATATCTTTCAGTTGCATTGCATTTCCAACTTCCGGTGCTGCATTTGCTCCTGACATTACATCTTGTCCAACTTTTAAACCGTTTGGTGCAATGATGTATCTTTTTTCTCCGTCTGAATAGTTTACTAATGCGATAAAAGAAGTACGGTTTGGATCGTACTCAACCGACATTACCTTTCCAGGGATATTTTCTTTGTCGCGTTTAAAATCGACAATACGGTATGCTTTTTTATGACCACCACCGATATAACGCATAGTCATTTTACCACTATGGTTACGTCCGCCACTACGTTTAATCGAAACGATTAGTGACTTCTCCGGCTGATTTGTAGTAATTTCTGCGTAGTCATTACTAACTTTGTGACGCTGACCAGGGGTCATTGGTCTGAGTTTTCTTGTTCCCATTGCTCTTTTTCTCTCGATTAAATGTTACTAAAGAAGTCAATGATTTCACCTTGTTTCAAGGTCACAATAGCTTTCTTGTAATTTGGTTTAGCTCCGGTAACAAATCCCGTTTTTGTATAACGTGATTTTGATTTTCCGCGGAACACCATTGTATTCACAGATTCAACGTTCACACCGTACATAGACTCAACCGCTACCTTAATATCAATCTTGTTAGCGCGTTTGTCTACTATAAAGCCGTAGCGAGGCTGTTTTTCCGTGATCCGGTTCATCTTTTCGGTAACGACCGGCTTCTTCAGAATTTCCATTTTATTCTTCTCTTGGTTTATCGTGCCAGAGCACTTAATTATTAAACTTTCAAATGACTTAACTTACCTTATTATTAAGTCAAAACGTGATTTATTTGAGCAATGTACTTTCGATTACTGAAAGTGAACCTTCTGTTACAATTAGGTTCTGAGCATGCAGAATATCGTAAGTATTTAAATCCGAAGCGGTTACAACTTTATTGCGCTCCAAATTTCGGGACGACAAATATACGTTTTTATTTGATTGAGCAACAACAATTAATGTTTTTTTATCTGATAAATTCAAATTATTTACCAATTCAATCATTTGCTTCGTTTTCGGAGCTGCGAAATTAAGGTCCTCAAGCACTGTAATTCCGTTAGCCTGAGCTTTATACGCTAAAGCTGACTTACGTGCAAGTCTCTTTAATTTTTTATTCAAATCGAAAGAGTAATTTCTCGGACGTGGTCCGAAAATACGTCCTCCACCTACGAATACAGGTGATTTCATTGAACCCGCGCGGGCTCCACCTGTACCTTTTTGGCGTTTTAGCTTCTTGGTTGTACCAGAAACTTCGTTACGCTCTTTAGACTTATGCGTACCTTGACGTTGATTCGCATGATATTGTTTTACGTCAAGATAAATTGCATGATCATTCGGCTCAATGCCAAAGATCTGATCGTTAAGAACTGCCTTACGACCTGTCTCTTTACCGGATATGTTATATACAGCTAATTCCATGATTATTTCAACACCGTTACAATTGAACCTTTATGACCTGGGATTGCTCCTTTGATGAACAATAAATTTTGTTCAGGAAGCACCTTTACTACTTGTAAATTTTGAAGTTTAACGCGCACGTTTCCTAAGTGACCTGCCATTCTCATTCCCGGCATTACACGTGAAGGCCAAGATGACGCACCTAATGAACCCGGTGCTCTTTGACGATCGTGCTGACCGTGTGTAGATCCACCTACTCCACCAAAGTTGTGACGCTTAACTACTCCTTGAAAACCTTTTCCTTTAGAAGTACCAACTACTTCGCAAAAATCGCCTTCTTGGAAAATGTCGCAGTTAACAACATCACCTAAATTGAGGTCCTGCTCAAAATCAGTGAACTCAATAAGCTTACGCTTAGGCGTTGTGTTTGCTTTCTTAAAATGGCCCTGCATTGGAGCGGGCGTATTTTTTTCTTTTTTCTCACCAAAGGCGAGTTGGATTGCTGAATAGCCATCCGTGTTAACCGTCTTTACCTGTGTTACAACACATGGTCCGGCCTCAACTACGGTGCATGGGATATTTCTTCCCTCTGCATCGAAGATGCTGGTCATGCCGATTTTCTTTCCGATGATACCTGCCATCTTAACTATTATTAGTTGTTTTGGTCTTAATTTGATTATTATATTCCTATACGATCTATTGATCGTGATCGGTTGAAATGAATTCTTTTAAAGAACGAACTGTTGAGATAACTAAACTTTGATCTCTACTTCTACTCCACTTGGTAACTCTAATTTCATTAGAGCGTCAACTGTTTTTGCTGTTGAGCTGTAGATATCCAATAATCGCTTGTAGCTGCATAATTGGAACTGCTCTCTTGCTTTTTTGTTAACGTGTGGGGAACGAAGTACCGTATAAATCTTCTTCTCTGTAGGTAATGGAATTGGTCCATTCACTACTGCTCCTGTAGGTTTTACAGTTTTTACGATTTTCTCAGCTGACTTGTCGACTAAGTTGTAATCGTATGACTTTAATTTTATTCGGATTCTCTGGCTCATATTATTTAAAGAACGATATATGGTAATATTGAGAGGTAGTTAGCTATTACGCGTTAGTAGCAGCTTTACCTTTTGCTTTTGCGATTACTTCTTCAGCAACGTTTCTTGGAGCCTCAGCATAGTGAGAGAATTCCATTGTTGATGATGCACGACCTGAAGTGATAGTACGTAACACAGTTACATATCCGAACATTTCAGAAAGTGGAACTTTTGCTTTAACAACTTGAGCTCCTGCACGGCTATCCATTCCTTCCATTTGTCCACGGCGACGGTTAAGGTCACCTACCACATCACCCATGTTTTGCTCCGGAGTGATAACCTCTAATTTCATGATTGGCTCAAGAAGAACAGGTTTTGCTTTTGGTAATGCTTCACGGAATGCTGTTCTAGCAGCGATTTCGAATGATAATGAATCTGAATCGACAGTATGGTAAGATCCGTCTACTAAGCGAATTTTCATCGTTTGCATTGGGAATCCGGCTAATACACCGTTTACCATTGCTTGACGGAATCCTTTCTCTACTGAAGGGATAAATTCACGAGGAATGTTACCACCTGTAATCTCATTAACGAATTGTAATCCTCCGTTTTTGTCTGTTGGTTCAAACGTTTCGTCAGCCGGCGATACAAAGAATTTGATATCTGCGAACTTACCGCGACCACCCGTTTGTTTCTTATAAACCTCACGGTGCTCTACAGTACCGTTGATAGCTTCTTTATAGTTTACTTGAGGAGCTCCTTGGTTAACTTCTACTTTGAACTCGCGACGTAAACGGTCAACGATGATCTCTAAGTGAAGCTCACCCATACCGCTGATTACTGTTTGACCAGTTTCGTCATCAGACTTCACGCGGAATGTTGGATCCTCTTCAGCAAGTTTACCTAGAGCAACTCCTAATTTATCTACGTCAGCTTGAGCTTTAGGCTCGATAGCTAACCCGATAACCGGCTCAGGGAAGTTCATTGCTTCGAGTACGATAGGTGCGTTTTCAGCACATAAAGTATCTCCTGTTTTAATATCTTTAAATCCTACTGCTGCTCCGATATCACCTGCCTCGATAAAAGGAATTTGATTTTGCTTATTAGCGTGCATTTGGAATATACGAGAGATACGCTCTTTTTGTCCTGAACGTGTGTTCAATACATAAGAACCTGCATCTAACTTACCTGAGTAGCAACGGAAGTATGCTAAACGTCCTACATAAGGATCGGTAGCGATTTTGAATGCTAATGCTGTGAATGGTTCTTTAACATCAGGGCGACGTTGAACTTCTTCTTCAGTATCAGGGTTAGTTCCGATAATGTTGTTTTTATCCATTGGAGATGGCATTAACTCCATTACATAATCCAACATCGTTTGAACTCCCTTGTTTTTGAAAGAAGATCCGCATAACATAGGTACCACTTTGTTAGCGATACAAGCTTGACGTAATGCAGCTAAAATTTCTCCTTCCGAAATTGAGTTTGGATCTTCGAAATATTTCTCCATTAATTTATCGTCGAATTCAGCGATAGATTCAAGAAGTTTCTCTCTCCACTCTTTAGTTTCTTCAACCATATCAGCAGGAATAGGAACTTCTTGGAAAGTCATTCCTTTATCGTGCTCATTCCATACGATACCACGGTTGTTGATCAAGTCAACTACGCCTTTGAAGCTATCTTCAGCACCGATTGGTAATTGTAATGGTAATGGATTTCCGCCTAATACTTCACGTACTTGCTTAACAACGTTTAAGAAGTCAGCACCTGCACGATCCATTTTATTAACGAAACCGATACGAGTTACATTATAATTATTTGCAAGTCTCCAGTTTGTTTCAGACTGAGGCTCAACACCATCAACTGAAGAAAACAAGAACACTAGACCATCTAATACACGAAGTGAACGATTTACCTCAACCGTAAAATCCACGTGACCCGGTGTATCGATGATGTTAATTTTGTAGTTATTGTTACGGTAATTCCAAAAACAAGTAGTAGCCGCTGAAGTAATTGTGATACCTCGCTCCTGCTCCTGAACCATCCAGTCCATTGTAGCTGCACCTTCGTGCACCTCACCAATTTTGTGGTTTACTCCAGTGTAATATAAAATACGCTCTGTAGTAGTCGTCTTACCGGCATCAATATGTGCTGCGATACCGATATTTCTAACATATCTGAGGTCTCTAACTTCCGCCATTGTATTGGGAATTTCTCTTTTCTTTTAAATTTAATTTACTTATTATGCTCTAAAGTGTGAGAATGCTTTGTTAGCATCAGCCATACGGTGAGTATCATCTCTCTTCTTAACAGCAGCACCTTCACCTTTTGCAGCAGCGATGATTTCTCCCGCTAACTTATCTGCAAAGCTTTTTTCATTTCTCTTTCTTGCATAAAGAATCATCCATTTGATTCCGACAGAAATTTTTCTGTCAGGACGAACTTCAGAAGGAATCTGGAATGTTGCTCCACCCACACGACGGCTTTTTACTTCTACTGCCGGCATTACATTGTTTAAAGCTGTTCTCCAGGTCTCAAGACCGTTTTCTTTTGTACGTGCCTCAACTTTATCAAGTGCATCATAGAAAATTTGGAAACCGGTTCCTTTTTTTCCTGAGTACATTAGATTGTTAACGAAACGTGTTACCAACGGATCATTGAATTTAGGATCCGGAAGAAGGATTCTTTTTTTTGGTTTTGACTTCCTCATGAGAGATTATCGCTACGAATGATTTTACTTAATTATTTTTTCTTCTTAGTTGTGGCAGCTGCCTGTCCTGGTTTAGGACGTTTAGTTCCATATTTCGAACGACGCTGATTACGACCGTCAACTCCGGAAGTATCCAAAGCTCCACGAATGATGTGGTAACGTACACCCGGTAAGTCTTTCACACGACCACCACGGATCATTACGATCGAGTGCTCTTGCAAATTGTGACCTTCACCCGGAATGTAAGCTGTAACCTCGAATCCGTTTGTAAGACGCACACGGGCAACCTTACGCATAGCCGAGTTCGGCTTCTTTGGTGTTGTTGTATAAACACGTGTGCAAACGCCACGGCGTTGCGGACATGATGTTAATGCTGGCGACTTACTCTTATCGATGAGTTGCTCGCGGCCTTTACGTACTAACTGCTGTATTGTAGGCATTCTTGCAGTAATTTCTGGTTCAGAATCGGTTCAAATAAATACACTATACCCCTAAAAAGGGAGCGCAAAGATACAAATCATTCTCATTAAAGCAAGGCATAACTGTAAATAATTTCGAAAAGATCTGCCAACAGGCTTATTAAGATTCGTTGGATACTGTTGTAGAATAATTTTTTGTCGCTGAATATCAATATTTTAAGTACTATTCACCCCCCTTTCATACCCTCCCTACTTTTCTTCTTTTTTTGCCGATATTGTTAATAAGTCGCATTTAATGAATTAATTAAATGTTGTCTTAAGTTCCGGTTTTCATTTTGGAAAGGTGACATTTTGTCAATTGTTGGTGGGATTCATGTCGGTTTTGAGGATTTTGCCGATTTTTATTCTTATCTGCTTGTATTTCAATTAAATAAACTCGATATAATGGGTTAACTGACGTTTCGCAGGTTTTATTATGAGAAATGTAAAGTCGGTTTTGATAATTGTCAACCCCACGTTCGCAGCCTTCCGTATTTTTGCATCGTATACCTTTATTATGACTTCCAAATACAATTTCACTTCCGCAGAAAACGCTTTAAGTCTAATTAAATCGAACGACCGCGTTTTTATCCATGGCAGCTCCGCTACCCCTACCTATCTTGTTCAAAAATTGGCCGAAAAAGGTCCCGAGTTAAGTAATGTTGAGCTCGTTTTCATTAGCGTCCTTGGCGACTTCCCCGTAGCCGATGCCCGTTTAAAGGATTCCTTCAAAATAAACGCCTTATTTGTATCAACTCCCGTTCGATCAGCGATTAAAGAAGGTCATGGCGACTATGTTCCCGTGTTTTTGAGCGAGATTCCGGATCTTTTCAGAAACGGCATCCTTCCTTTAGATGTGGCCATTGTTCAGGTTTCGATGCCCGACGATCATGGTTATTGCACTTTAGGTACTTCGGTCGATATTGCGCGTGCCGCCGTTAATAATACCAAGAAAATTATTGCTCAGGTGAATCCCAAAATGCCTCGAACGCATGGCGACGGAATGATTCACGTAAGTCGCTTTGAAGCGATGGTGCATGCCGACCACGATCTTCATGAAGTGGATTATGCGGCTCACCCTTCTGTTGAGGATATTAAAATCGGAAATCATATTGCAGGACTAATTGAAGACGGCAGCACCCTGCAAATGGGGATTGGCTCGATTCCCGATGCTGTTCTGAAATCGCTAACCAACCATAAAAACTTAGGAGTTCATACCGAAATGTTTTCGGATGGCATTATTCCGCTGATCGAAAACGGAACCATCAATAATTCGATGAAAGCTCGTCACCCGGGCAGGACCGTTACCGGCTTCTGTTTGGGAACACATAAACTATACGATTATATTGATGATAATCCTGCATTCGCATTTTTGGACATCGATTACGTAAACGATGCTTCGGTAATTAAGATGAATCCGAAGGTAGTGGCGATTAATAGTTGTATTGAAATAGACCTAACGGGACAAGTTTGTTCTGACTCCATTGGTACGTACCAATACTCAGGTGTTGGGGGACAAATGGACTTTATGCGAGGTGCGGCCCTATCAAAAGGCGGGAAACCGATTATTGCGCTTACCTCACGAACAAACAAAGGAGTATCGCGCATCACACCATTCTTAAATCAAGGTGCCGGCGTTGTTACAACGAGAGCGCATGTACATTATGTGGTGACAGAGTTTGGCGCAGCATTTCTATTTGGGAAGAACCTACGACAGCGAGCAAAAGCATTAATCAACATTGCGCACCCCGACGATCGTGAACGCTTAGAGGCGGCATTTCACGAACGATTTCATTCGTGAGGGTTGGGCATCTCGACTTCGCTCGATGACCACATCTCGACTTGTCTCGACTCATTTCGACTTATCTCGGCTCCGCTCGATAACCGCCGCTCGATGACCTCCACTCGATATTTCGACAAGCTCAATAACCGTATCTCGGCTTCGCTCGATAACCGTAGCTAAAACATGAAGACTGTAACTGATCACATTGTAAAGCCCTAAACGCAAAAGGAGCGAGCCGTAAACTCTAAACCATAAACAACGACAGCTAAAACCGCACAGCCCTTCTTTGCCACAAACTTACCAAATACCAATACGCCCTACATTATTACAATATGTTTATAGAATCTACTAATTTCTACTGAAGATTAATACACCACCAATTTTTGCGTTTTATACCCTCCATTGCAAGATATTTTAATGAAATAAATTCCGGGGGCTGTATTTTTTAATTGCAAAGAATACTTGTAAGTTGTTGATGGTATTTGAATTTCGTTGAACAATGAATTTATTTTTCGACCATCTAAGCTATACAATTCAGCTGACCATTTTGTGTTAGTGAATAGATTATTAAAAGTGACTTCACAAGATTCGTGAGCTGGATTTGGCGCAACTGAAATTGATATGTTATTTACGAATAGTTGAGTGACGGGTACAGTTCCAATAACTTTCACCATATGTCTAATTTCCCTCCAACCATTGCAGCCGGTAGTACTATAAGCCGACATGGCAACATTATACCGACCGGCTGTATTATACACATGATATGGATTAACTTGCGTGCTATATGTACTATCACCGAAATACCAAAAATAATTATTGGCATTAACACTTAAATTTGTAAACAGCACTGAATCTCCCGCATTAATTAGCGTAGTATCTACTGTGAAATTGGCGACTGGAGCTATATTTATAGGTGTATGATAGGGTGTATCAAATAATAATGTTTCGGCAATAGTACTCGAATCGGCTGGAGATGCTTTGGTATTATATAATCCATTTTCATCATGCCCTATACCAGGAACTTCGGCATAAGCCCATTTTAAAGTAGTTCCTCGATTCACAGCATTACTATCGCAAAACGCATAAAATGTTTGAGCTCTTTCGTAACGATTTGAACCTTGAATCATACCACAAGGACCATCCGTAAAGGCTATAGTATCTCCTGTTCCAATCAATACACCGTAGTTTTCATTGTAGTATTGTAGTGCGTTATCATTGCAAAAAAAAGAATAAAGACTGTCTGCATATGGTAAATAGCCTGCTCCAAAAGCATTATGCTGGACAGGAATAAAACCGCACATCCAAGGCATTGCTACGCCATTAAATGTATCGGTTGGAAATGTGTAAAAATATGGGTCGGCTGAAACGGCCATTCGTAAAGGAATAGAATCGATGTACAATTGCCTTGTCAGTAAATAACGACTTACAAATTGCCCACCGGCTGAAAAACCGATCATATACGTAGGTATAGAATCTCTACCTTCCTTACTTTTAATGTGATCGTATAAATCCTTCATTTGTATTGAAGCTGGCTCAAGAACACCTTTAACCTCAATTGTATCTATCCACGAACAAATAGCTTCATTGGAGAGAATACAAGCTGACGCCATATTAGGAGCAACAACCAAACAGTTTCTTCTATCAGCGATGGCTTGCAAACGCGAAATTGTGTGTGTACCATCATCACCTGACCCATGTATCCCTATTAAAAGTGGGCTTGAAGTAGAATCAAAATTTATTGGTTTATATACCGTAAATCGAGTAAAATATGTAAGCGAACCTGAAAAAAATCCTGGCCTGCGATCAACAATAGAAAAGGAATCTACACTTATTCCGTAGGGGTAAGATTGACCAATAGCATATAAATTAAGGAGCATAAATATAATAATGAATATGTTTGTCTTTTTCATAACAACAAATTATTTGATGATAAATTTAACAGTTTTCAATGTTGATTTTTGGCGAAAAACGAATAAATACAATCCACTATTCATTCCATTCAAATTTACAATACAATTCAACCAAATTCAATTAATTACTAAGCAAGTGTAAGCAAAATAACAACCAACTCTACGAAATATATTTTTGCGTATTTCACAACTCATTGCATTTCAAATATATTGCTTATTCGAAATGATAATAATCATGAATTAATAATATTTAAATATTATAGTTGCCTATAGAAGGGTGGTATATTGTTTATAGTAAAAATACTCTTATACAAATCATTCAAACTTATCCGTTTGTAAGCGTTTAACTCCCGACTATTTGGAGATTTTTTTGTAATTTTAATTAGGGAGGGAACTAGCTGTACCCCACGCTTAGATTGCGAATTCTTGTAAAGTGAGCGTTGTGCTTACTTATCAAAAACCAACTATTCTTGGTTTTGATTATCGAATGCGGTGCGGTTGCTGATGTAGTTCCTCCACTTGTCGACTACCGCAGTGAAATCGGCAGGCAGTTCACATTCGAAGAAGAGTTCTTC
>JAKPPP010000008.1 GCA_029547265.1 Bacteroidota bacterium | reverse complement strand
GGAATAAACAATGATAGGAGTCCGATGGTGAAGTAGATCTGATGTGGTCCCGAAGTTTCTCCCGGGCTATAATAAGCATATTTAGCTACCAAAGTGAATACCAAAATGCAAAGGAATAAGAACATTGCTGTAATAATAATTATCCTGTGTTCGGGATGAAAAAGAAGATATACGAACATTAGAGGAGCGATAATTTTCAAATAGCTAATTGCCGCAACTTTTATTTTATAATTCAGATAAGTTTTAGCATCTGAATGATGAAACCGAAGTTGATTTCGAGGTTCAAAGGATTGATAAAATCCGCAAATTATTCCGGTTATTATCCAGCATGCAAACAGACTGAAAAAGGGCAAAAAAGATAACGTTAATCCTAAAATGTATAATGCAAGAAAGAAGTACTTATTACTTTTTCTGATCCCCGATTTCCACTCAATCAAGTAATTTGGAATGAAGTTAGATTCGGCGAAAGTTGATTTCCTTGATTTTCGAGAAACAGGTATGAAACAAATTGTGATAGCAATAATCAAGAGGACTCCCGCAGCTAAAAAACCTCCGCTATAGCAAAGAATGCAAATTGGAATTAAGCTCAAAAGAAAGTAGTCGGTGAATAAGAACTTAAAAGTACTTTCTTTAGTAATCTGGAGAAATCGAATGTCTTTTCTAGAAAAATGAATGGTCGGCAATAATGCCGACCATATCAAACTAAATATCAATTGTGATTTAAATGTTGTAAGCGATACAATAGCTACTTTAATTCCGATAACTAAAACTGCAGTAATAGCGATAGTATAAATTAGTCCTAAAGCAGACAGCTCACGCTTAACTTGCTTCAATCTTATTTCTTTGATGTATGCCACTAATGAATGCATGTTTCAAAGAAACAAAAAAGTAATGAGAAACTATTTGTCGATTTTCTTTTTATCGGTCTCAATAATTATAACTTTTTTCTCCTCTTTAGCTTTCGATTTAAGATCTTTCATGTTATCATCGAACTCATCAGTAATTTTTTTGATTTCATCCTTTGTTAACTTAGAAGTCTTTTTAAGTGAACTTTCTAATTGTTTTCTGGCTTCTTCGATAGCAGAATCTAATTCTTTATTATCGACAACAACATGGATTTCTTTTTCGTCATCATGTTTGCCCTTTGTGCCATCTTTAATTCTGTATTCATATTGATAAGCTACTTCTCTGTCATCTCCCGGATGAGGAGGAGGTGGTGGTGGCGGAGGAGTTCCCGGAGCCGGTGGAGCAGGTGGCGGAGGAGGAGGTGGGAAGTTCATATCGAAATCTTTGACTCCTCGACTTTTAAGGTAATTCCTCATTGTCTCCTCATCAGCAGTAGTGAATGTGGTATCGATGATTGTTTTTTGTCCGTTTTCTTCGGTCACTATCATCAAACTGATTTTCTTATCTCCTTTTGGTTCATTGTCTTTCGACTGAGCCATACTCTTTACGCTTCCCGCTGAAAGCAAGAGCGCGAAGATGGTTAACTTGTTTAGGTTCATTTTTTCGGTAGTTTGAGATGCAATGATAACATGTATTTAATCGAATAAGGGTTAAGGGCTCGTTAATTACCGTTAATTTACGGTTAATGCTTGTTATGACATTGTGCGATTTGATAAATTTGACTCGATGAACAGATCACAATTCCGTTTAGTTGTCGTTTTAATGAGTTTAGCCCTAGCCGGGTTAATCAGCTTGCAGGCTTATTGGATCATGCACGATTTGCAGGTCCGTGAGCAGCAATTTGACCAATCGGTAATGATGGCTATGAATGATATAGTAGCGAAGGTTGAGCAGCAAGAGAACATGAAAATTGTTGTTCAGAATTATATCACGAATGGCGATTCGTCTACCAACGATGCTCACTTAAAGGATAGTTTATATGATCAGCTGGCGTCAATTGTAGATGCTCCATTACCACCTCCGCCGCCACCTCCTCCCGGGGAGTATGCTCAGATTTCCGGAGCATTGATGAACCGAGTTCAAGAACTTCGTAAGCAAAGAAATGATCCGCATCGTGAAGGTGGATTTCCATTGATCATGGATTCAACGGTGGACATTCGTATCGAAAAGGATGTTCAGCAAAAAGAAGTGGTGGCAATAACTGTCCACAATGAAGCCGACTTAATCGATTCTATAGAGCAAGAAACGGCTAAGCGAATGGAGTCGAAGTTCAGTAAATTGAACACGATGATGCGTAAGCTTACTTTTCAGATAAGTGACAGAAGCAGAAATCTACTCGACCGAATCCCCCCTAAAGTGCTTGATACGATTATCAAAACTGAATTCACGAATAGGAATATTGAAGCTAACTGTGATTACGGCATAACCAAGGCTGATCATAGAGGTTATTTATACATCAAACCCGGTTCCGATTCCGTTGCTTTAACGAAAATGAATTATTCGATTACTTTGTTTCCGAATGATATTTTTAAGCGCAATGAGCAATTGGAAATATCATTTCCTAATAAATTCAATTATCTCATTTCAGAAATGTGGCCGTTGATTTTTAGTTCAGTCGTTTTTACTTTGATAATGATCTTAGGATTTATCTATGTGATGAGAGTAGTGTTGCGTCAGAAAAAATTAGCAATTGTGAAGAGTGATTTCATTAATAATATGACGCATGAATTTAAAACGCCGATAGCTACGATTCAAATTGCAAACGAGTCGATTAAAAATCCGAAGGTATATACGAATGCCGATAAAATGGATTATTACACCAATGTAATCAGAGATGAAAATCAACGAATGCTGAAACAAGTGGAAGCTGTACTACAGATGGCGCAGATTGATAAAGGTGAATTGAAACTCAGTAAATCGGAGATTGATATTAAAGATGTTGTTGAACATGCAATAGCTAGTGCGAAGCTTACTGTTGAGCAACGCGATGGTAAGTTGATTTATGAATCTACCGAAGGTGTAATTCCTTTTATAGGCGACGGTAATCACTTGCTGAATGTATTTACCAACCTAATTGATAATGCTAATAAGTACTCTCCCGAATCTCCTAAAATAACAATTGCCATAAATCGTAGTAATGATCAAGTAGCGATTAGTATTAGCGATAAGGGAATAGGAATGAGCAAGGAGACGCAGCGAAAAATATTCGATACTTTTTACCGTGCCACAACTGGCAATATTCACGATGTTAAAGGTTTCGGACTTGGACTAAGTTATGTAAAGGCAATTGTGGAAGCGCATGGAGGTACTGTTGAGGTTGTATCTAATCCCGGTGAAGGAAGTACTTTCACTGTTTATTTACCATTAAAAAATATCAGTTGATTTATGAAGGCAAAAATTCTTTTAGTGGAAGACGATGTAAACTTCGGGAATGTCTTGAAGAGCTTCCTTGAGCTGGATGAATATCATGTTACACTTGCGCGCGACGGCGTTGCCGGCAATGAAGCTTTTGATGGCAAGAGTTTCGATTTGGTGATTTTGGATGTGATGATGCCGAAAATGGATGGATTCTCGGTGGCCGCAGCCATTCGTGAACGCGATAAAAAAGTACCTATTATCTTCTTAACTGCAAAAGGAATGAAAGAAGATATGCTTAAAGGTTATAATGCCGGAGCTGATGATTATTTAACTAAGCCATTCGATACGGATGTGCTTCTTCATAAGATTAATGTTATACTTCGTCGCTCGATGGGAATTGTAGAGATGGAAGACAAAACAGATTTCGATATCGGGATTTATAAATTCGATTATAAACTCAGGAAGATTCACGAAGGGGAGGAAATTGTAAATTTATCTCCAAAAGAAGCCGAGTTGTTACGATTACTATGCGTTCATCAAAATGATTTACTCCCTCGACAAAAAGCCTTAAAACTAATTTGGGGCGACGATAATTATTTCAATGGGAGAAGTATGGATGTTTTTATTACCAAGCTTAGAAAATATTTGAAGAAAGATCCGCGCATTGAAATTGTTACTTTGCATGGAAAAGGAATCAGGTTATTGATAAATCAATAACCTGATTCGAAATATTTTTTAAAGAGCATTGATAATATCTGCGTCCATCGGACGTACTTTAGAACGATATCTTCTCACCAACTTTCCATTTTCATCGATCAAGAACTTTTCGAAATTCCAGTTGATATCGCCTGTGAAATCGGGATTAGGTTGAGATGTTAACCATTTAAATAGTTCATTCATGTCGTTTCCTTTAACCGATACTTTTGATGCCATTGGGAAAGTAACCTTGTATGATTTCGTACAGAAACTTTTAATATCTGCATCAGACCCCGGCTCTTGTCCACCGAAATTATTCGCAGGGAATCCAATCACCACCAATTTATCTTTATACGTCTCAGATAACTTTTGCAAAGCCTCATATTGAGGAGTGTAACCGCATTCAGAAGCAGTATTAACGATAAGGATTTTCTTTCCTTTGTACTGCGTTAAATCGATTGTTTTACCATCGATCGATTTAATCTTAAATCCGTAGATATTTGCAGGAGCTGTAACAAACAGCAATAAGCTTAAAATGATATTGAACATTGCTTTATGGGTTTTATGTTAGTTTGATTTTAATTATTCTTTTCCGGGATTAAAGATTGATCCTACCAAATCGCTGAATAGAACTGTACTTTCCATACGACGTTTACTTATTTGTGAATATTCAGCAAGTCCGTGCAGCATAAACTCGCGAAGTAAAACACTGTCAGCTTTACTGAGATTCTTCTGATAATTATTGACAACAGTAGTCAATGCTTTTATTTTATCAATTTGAGCAATATGTTCTTTCTCTGAAGAGGAGTGCATTAAATCAATTTCATTTCCTTCATTAAACCAATCGAGTACTTCGGCATAAGCATTGCCTTGTTTCGATTTTTTAGCTCTTTCAGGATCGGGGAAGTAATTAATGAATTCGTGTCGTATAGCTTTGCTGATCAAAGTATAGGCAACATTTGAAATTCCTTCCAATTCGCCTTCGTAAACCAATTCTACTTTACCTGTTATTGCCGGAATTACTCCGTAAAGATCATTGATTCTTGCAACTCCTGATGTTTCATTATTTAAAAGCATTCTTCTTTGCACAACACTTACGAGATTTTCGTAGGCACTTATCGTTAGTCGAGCTGAAACACCGCTTTTCTGGTCGATGTACTCACTTTTTCTAGCTTCGAATGATATTTGTTCGAGGAGTTTTTCGATAAGTGGTGGCACTGTAATGCTGCTCCTTTGATCGTCGCTTAATTGAGCTTCTTGCTTCGTAATCGATTGAGATATCTCAACGGATTTAGGATAATGCGTTAATATTTGACTACCGATTCGATCTTTCAATGGAGTAACGATTGATCCTCTATTGGTATAATCTTCAGGGTTAGCAGTGAATACAAATTGAAGGTCGATTGGCAATCTTACTCTAAAACCTCTAATTTGTATATCTCCTTCTTGAAGGATATTAAACAATGCTACTTGAATTCTAGCTTGTAAATCGGGAAGTTCATTGATCACGAAAATACTTCTGTGAGAACGAGGTACTAGTCCGTAATGAATTACTCTTTCGTCAGCATAACTCAATTTTAAGTTAGCTGCTTTAATAGGATCAAGATCTCCAATAAGATCGGCTACCGATACATCCGGCGTAGCCAACTTCTCTACATATCTATCGTTTCTCGACATCCAAGTTACAGGAGTGTCATCGCCGGCTTCTTTAATTAGTTGATGAGCTGCGTGAGATATGGGGTTCAAAGGATCTTCGTTTAATTCACTTCCTTCAATTACCGGGACATATTCATCAAGCAGATGAATCATCATGCGTGATAATTTTGTTTTCGCTTGTCCACGAAGACCTAATAACAAAATGTTGTGTTGCGATAAAATAGCAGTCTCTAATTGAGGAATTACTGTTTCTTCGTAACCTTTAATATTTTTAAAGAGAACGGTCTTGTTTTTTAAAGCATCAATTAAATTCTCTCGTAATTCCTGCTTTATAGTTCTGGGTTTATATCCAGATGCCTTCAGCTGTCCGAGGTTAACGATACTTTCCGGTTTGATTATCTTTTTCAATTAGCGTACTGTTTTTTTGCGGTTTTTAATGTAATCTTCAAACATGAATTCACCCAATCCGTTGAGCGAGCTATAAAAGGCTCTTCCATTATTTGTGCGAGTGAAATCTCTTACAAATTGTTGGAGGTATGGATCTTGAGCGATCATGAAAGTTGTGATGGGAATATTTAATCTTCTAGCTTGTCCTGCTAAGTTTAAGACATTATTTAAAATTTTTTTGTCGAGTCCGAAACTGTTTTTATAATACTGTCCAGCCACCTTCATGCAACTTGGCTTACCATCAGTGATCATAAATATTTGCTTGTTGGGAGTTTTTCTTCTTCGAAGCAAATCCATAGCAAGTTCTAGTCCTGCAGAAGTATTAGTATGATATGGTCCGACTTGAAGGTAGGGTAGGTCTTTAATACTTATCGGCCAAGCATCATCACCAAAAACAACGATATCGAGCATATCTTTCGGATATCTTGTTTTAATCAATTCCGCTAACGCCATCGCAGTTTTCTTTGCAGGAGTAATTCTATCCTCTCCATACAAGATCATGCTATGCGAGATATCGATCATTAAAAC
>JAKPPP010000083.1 GCA_029547265.1 Bacteroidota bacterium | reverse complement strand
GTTGCTGTTGCAATTCCATCCGCCAAAAAACTTTCGCCCATAATAGCCATTGATCCTAATTCGGCTAACAGAATATCTTCGTTGTATATACTTGCAGTGCCTGATTCTATAATGAATAGCCCGCTGGGTACTGTTCCTTTTTCAATGAGCTTTTGTCCGGGCTTGTAGATTGTCTGCTCGGCTTCTGAGAGTACTTCCTCAATAATATTATCGGGAATATTCTGAAATAAACTACAGTTTAAAAATGGTTTAATCGATGGATTCATTATGTCCTTAGTTTGGGGATTCTTACGTACAATGGAACGAAGATAAGACTTTATGTATATTTCTAAAACCGGAAATTTATTTTCCCCCAAATACAAAAAGAAAGTCCCGAGATATTGGTATCCCGGGACTTCCAAAATTTATAATCGCGAATTACTTCATGATTTGGATTTTGTCGGTGAAGGTTCCTTCTTCCGATTGCATTTGTACTAAGTACATGCCTTTTGCTAATGAACTTAAATCGATAGTTCTTGTTTCTGCAGAAGCTTCAATTACTTGCTCAAATACTTGTTGTCCAAGCATATCAAAAATACGTAATGTTCCTGCATTAGATCCTGAAAGGTTAATGATACCTTCAGTAGGATTAGGATAGATAGTGAATCCTTCAGCTACTGAACTTCCTAAACGTAAAGGAGTTGCGAATGTGCTGATAACTGTCCATCCTGAATTGAATGTCCCTGCAAGATTACACTCTGAACGAGTTCTGTATTGGTAGGTTGTATTCGGTGTTAGTCCGGTCAATAATTGGTTTGTAACACCTGTAGAATCGTAAACGATTTTAGAGATCCAAGCAGTAGCTCCAAGTTTTCTGTATTGTACTTTATGTTTTACTGAACATGATTCATCTACCCAGCTGATATTAGTAGTGCTGTTTGAAGTAACAGATACTGTTAGTGCTGGTAATGAGCAGTTGCATAAGGTTGTGAAGGTTTTAACAGTACCGTAAGCAGACACTAATGTTCCATAAACAGATGCCATTTTGTACTCATATGTAGTTAGAGGAGTTAATGCGCTAATAGTTTTTGCATTAGTGTCAGCAACTGTTGCTGTCTTCCAAGTAGCAGTATTAATTGGATGGTACATGATTTTATATCCTGTAGCGCATGTGCTTTTTGTCCAGCCAATTTTAACACTTACCCCAAATACATTTGAAGCATTTAATCCTGTAGGAGCTACAGATGCACGAGAAACGATTGTCTTGCTTTTTGACCCTGTACATCCTGCTGCCGCAGTTGCAGTAACAGTATAGGTTCCAGCTGGTACTTTAATAGTTGCTGTTGTTGCGCCGTTCGACCATAAATACGAAACGCCTCCTGTCGCTGTTAAAATTGCTGAGTCTTGCGGGCAAATTGTATCGGCAGAACTTGTGATTGCTGCTGTTACCGTACAAGGACTTGCCTCATTTACTATAGTTGTTGTTTTGTACGTTAAGTCACCTGACTCACTTCCGTTGTTATTTCCACCTAAGAACGCTCCGTAGAATGTAACAGCTCCTGTTCCTGCTGCCGGTGCTACCCAGTTAAATGACCATGATCTTGTTCCTGATCCCGGTGCAGAAGGTGCGGTGCCCCCTGAAGTATGTGTTACGTATTTTGTTCCTGTGATTTTTGTTGTTGATGTGCTCGTGATTATCAAATTTCCTTTTTGAGTTCCTGTGCTGTTTTGTGGTGAAATTTGAAATCCGAAGATTGATTTACCTGCAGATGTTGCTGTAGCGGTAATAGTGTATGTTTGGCCCGGAGTATATCCAGCTGCAGGAATGTTCGAAGTAATCCATCCTGATACAGATGTCGCTGTACCATTATGACAATCGGTACATGTAGTCATTCCAGACGCAGGGTCGTTTGCCACACCTGATGGTGCTCCCGAAATTTTACTTGACGATTGATACGATAAGATCGACAAACTTACCGTAACTAAGAGGCTAACCCCTGTTAGTAGTGTTTTTTTCATAATTAGTATTGACTTTTGGTTTTATTACAATTGGATGACGCTAAATTCGCCAATAAAATAATGCCATTCGCCAAAATATAACTGATTTTGGCCCAATTGTACGATTTTTAAGCTGAACCCAAGTTTATTGTATTTGAACGGGAATGAACATGTTTTAATGGGTTAAACTAAGAGTTTAAACAAGTATATTTAGCCACTAAATCCTTGTTTTCGCCTACTAAACAGGATGAGTGTTTGCCTCTATTTGTCTTTTAGATTGGTAAATTCTTCCCTGTTTCCCGACTTTTCAGCTAATTATGAAGGATTTATATTGTTTATCCTACTTTCATTGCACTTGCTTGTTTCTTTCCGTACTTTTGCCGCCTAAATTTCTGGTTGTGCAACATCATTCCTCCATGCAGAAAATCACCGCAGCTGGCCTGCTGGTGACGCTGGGGATTATTTATGGCGATATCGGTACTTCTCCTTTATATGTAATGAAGGCAGTGGTGGGTGAGAAGAATCCGATTAACGAATTGGTCGTCTTGGGCGGTATTTCGCTTATTTTCTGGACGCTCACGCTACAAACAACTGTTAAATATGTTATCCTGACTTTGCGCGCCGATAATAAAGGTGAGGGTGGTATCTTCTCTTTATATGCATTGGTGCGTCGTAAAAAGACTCCTTGGCTGGTGTTCCCTGCTATGTTGGGTGGCGCTACTTTGTTGGCCGATGGAATTATTACTCCGCCCATTTCGGTGTCGTCGGCGATTGAAGGCCTCGAAGCCATCAATCCTTCTATTCCAACTATTCCTATTGTATTGGTGATTATAGCTGCGTTGTTTGTTATTCAACGTTTCGGGACAAATTTCGTGGGTAAGTTCTTCGGACCAATGATGCTGATATGGTTTTCTATGCTCGGTATCTTGGGGATTTCTCATCTTTCAGATCATTGGCATATCCTCGCTGCTCTAAATCCTGTTTATGGAATTGAGTTGCTTACGCAGTACCCCGACGGATTTTGGGTGCTCGGTGCGGTGTTCTTATGTACTACCGGAGCTGAAGCATTATATAGCGATCTCGGACATTGCGGACGAAGTAATATTCGTATCTCTTGGATCTTTGTGAAGGCTATGCTGGTATTGAATTACCTCGGACAAGGTGCGTGGCTCTTAGGTCAACAAGGTAAATTGTTGGCAGGAAGAAATCCTTTCTTTGAGTTGATGTCGCCGGCCTTTTTGCCCTTCGGTATCGCAATCGCAGCAATGGCAGCTATCATTGCCAGTCAAGCTTTGATCAGCGGTTCGTTTACTTTGATCAATGAGGCAATTCGTCTGAACTTCTGGCCTAAAGTGAAGGTGGTTTATCCGAGTGATCTCCGTGGACAATTATATATTCCTTCAGTAAACTGGTTGTTATTCGCCGGTTGCGTTGGAATCGTTTTGTATTTTAAAGAGTCGTCGGGTATGGAGGCTGCTTACGGATTAGCAATCATCCTTACTATGGTAATGACTACTTTATTGTTGAGCTATTACCTCTATCTGAATAAATTCCATGTCTTATTAATCGCATGTGTGTTAATCTTGTTCTCTACTATTGAGTTCTCTTTCTTGGCAGCTAACTTGAGCAAGTTTTCGCATGGCGGATGGGTAACACTAATGGTTGCGTCGATTTTATTTACAGTGATGATGGTGCTTTATTACTCTCGTAAAATCAGGAATAGCTTAGTAGAATTCGTGGTGATTGATGACTACCTCCCGCTTATTAATGCGTTGAGTAATGATCAGTCGGTTCCGAAGTATGCAACACATCTTGTTTATCTCACCAGTGCAAACAACATGAATGAGATTGAAGAGAAAGTGTTTAATAGCATCCTTCATAAAAAACCAAAACGTGCCGATGTTTATTGGTTCGTTCACGTTGATGTACTCGATGAGCCTTATACACTCGAATATAAAGTAACAGAGTTGTTGAAAGAGAAATTGATTCGTGTTGATTTTCGTATCGGTTTCCGTATCGATCCTCGCGTGAATTTAATGTTCCGTCAAGTAGTAACCGATATGGTTAATAATAAGGAGATCGATATCTTAAGTCGTTATCCTTCTTTACATAAACGCAGTCTTGTAGGCGACTTCCGATTTGTAGTGATGGAGAAATTCTTGAGCCTCGATAATGAATTGCCATGGTTGCAAAAAATTATCATGGACTTCTATTTCTTACTCAAGAAAGTTTCTTTGCCGGAAGAGCGTGCTTTCGGACTTGATACCAGCTCCGTAACTGTAGAAAAAGTTCCGTTGATCGTTAAGCCGATTGAAGGATTGAAGCTAAAGCGGATAGAGTAATTATCTTTTAAATAAGCGTGCGTCGAAGTGAAATGCTTTGATCTCTTTTATCCTGATTTTTATTGCTGCAGGATGATAAGGATTGATAAGATAATTATAATCGCCCTCTACTACTGCCGACGGTACTTTTAAAATCGCCGACTTCCCATGTTTCACAAAATCATTCCCCGCTTTTTGAGTAGCAGAAGAATACGGATACTGATTCCATTTCGCCGGAAGATTGGCTTCAGAAAGTTTACTGACTCTTAATGTATCAGGAATATGAATGGCAATAATAACATA
>JAKPPP010000057.1 GCA_029547265.1 Bacteroidota bacterium | reverse complement strand
TACAGGACAAATTGTTGCTGAGTCAAAAATGAAAATTGATGGCTCAGAGGCTTCAGTGAATATTACATCACTTGTCAATGGTATATACCAATTTAAACTTAACGGCAAGAATACAGGAGTGTTTAATGAAAGAATAACTTTAATAAAATGAGAAAGTTGTTATTCTGGATTTTGGTGTTTATACCAATGATTGCATTCTCTCAAGGAGAGAATGCAATCTGGTTGTTAGGTGATCAGTTTTATCAGTTTGATAAGGGAAGAATGACTTTCGATTCAACCTCTTACAATTATCAAAAAGAGTTTCGTAAAATGGCAGTATTAGGCACCGAAGCTACTATCAGCGATCGCAACGGAAATTTTTTAATGAGTAGTAATGGAGTATGGATTGCGAATGCCACAAATGATACGATGCTCAATGGAGGTGGATTAAACCCGGGACCGGAGGTGAATAGTAATCCTAATGGGTTGTTGTTAGATAATGCCAATATATTCTTGTCGTTTAATAGTGATACTAATAAATATTTTTTAATTCATCACACTAGCGATTTTGATGGTATTTCATATTTGGCGTTTCAAATGTTTCTTACGAAAATTGATTTGTCACTTGACAATGGGAAAGGAGCTATTATAAGTAAGAATGATACTGTGTTTTCGGATACATTGAATTGGGGTATAGGTGCATGTAAACATGCAAATGGAAGAGATTGGTGGGTGGTAATGCAAAAGCATAATTCGGATGTTGTTTATGCGGTTTTATTTACACCTGATGGTGTTAATACAATTGTAACTCAGCATTTGAATGTGCCATTTGCTTGGTATAACAGTACTAGTTTAGTGTTTTCTAATGATGGCAACCATTTCTCATATATAAGATATTATCCACCAACAAAAGAGAGCACCTTGCAATTACTCGACTTTGATAGGTGTAATGGTGTATTTAATAATCCTCGAATAGTTCCTCTTACATCAAATAGTTTTATCTTTGGTAATAGCTTCTCCCCCAATGGCCAATATGTTTATGCAAATACAAGTGAATATTTATTTCAGATTGATGTGAATACATTACAAGTAGATACGGTAGCAACGTATGATGGGTTTTGTTACCCCAATAATCCATGGTGTACAACTTTTTTTAATGAGTATTTAGCTGCTAACGGCAAAATTTATATCACAAGTGGCAGTAGTTCTCAACATATTCATGAAATGAACTACCCTGATAGTGCAGGAGTAGCATGTGATTTGCAGCAGCATGCTATTTTTTTAGATATGTTTAATTTCAGAGCAGTACCCAATCACCCTAACTATCATTTAGGCCCGGTAATAGGTAGTATATGCGATAGCTTGTCGGTTGGGCAGGAGGAGTACTATTCACAAATTCAAAACTTTCAAATTAGTCCCAACCCCTTAAAAGATGGTCCACTGCAAATCATGTACCTCTTACCTCAAAACTTACCTGGTCTATTTGAGGTGTATGATTTAAACGGTAAAATAATCTGCCAACAAAAACTCCCACCGTGGAGCAGTATGCAAAGCATCAATTTACCCAACCTCCGCGCCGGCTTGTACTCCTGTGTTATTAGGTCGGGAGGGAGTGTGGTTTCGAAGAAGTTATTGAAAATGTGAGGAGATTGTTGAAGGATGCAGGGTGCATGATACAAGATGCAGGAAAATTTCGAACCCAAATAAATTTAGTATTCTAAAAGAAAAAGAAATTACGTAGCAATACCTCTGTGGTCTTCAATTATCGGCTTCGCCGCCTCCGCGCCCTTTGTATCTAGCATAGCGCCTTTGTGTCCTCTGTGAAAAACTCTGTGACCTCCGTGGTTAAAGTGAATATTATTTAACCACAAAGACCACAAAGGTCACACAGAGAAACACGGAGTTTCAGCCCTATAATTTTTTCAAATGAAGAAATCAATCACTGCCAAATTCAAAATTCCCCTGCAGTAGAGTCGATGTGGTCATATTAAAAAAACAAATTCCGTACGACACACTGCAGGGTTAACGGCAACAAAAAATCCTTTTAAATCCTATGCCCAACGGGCATCCATTTAGCTCCGAAGGAGCGAATCAGCGTTCAATTTAGATCTCAATAAATAAAGATGTACCATCATAACAAATCATAAAAACCATGAAAATCTGCGGCCCATCTCGACTCCGCTCGATGACCACCGCAAAGCGACAGCCATATCGGCGCTAGCCAATTCAAGATTCAAGATTCCCTGCAGTAGAGTCGAAGTTGTCATATTCAAAAAAAACAAATACCGGTCGACACACCGCAGGGCTTCGCATTATTAAAAACTTTTCAAAATACCCTCTGCGTTTTCTAGTGAATTGTAAGTCCATTTTGCCATGAGGTTGAACTTTTCTTTTTCGCTTAGGCGGTAGTTGATTAATGATTCGCGTAAACGTTTGTTGAGTTCGTAAATCATGATGGAGGCTGCCACAGAGATGTTTAAACTTTCAGTGAAGCCTTGCATCGGGATAACTACAAACTCATCGGCATGTTGTTTCATGAGTTCTGATACGCCGTCACGTTCTTGTCCTAGGACTAATGCAATTGGTTGTTTGATGTCTAATTCGGCTACCGATTGTTGTCGCGTATGAGGTGTAGTGGCTACTATTTTATATCCTTTATCTTTTAATTGACGGATACATTGCAACGCACTTTCTTCTCCCGGTTTATACTTGTAAAGGTCGACCCATTGAACGGATCCGCGCTGGATTTTTCGTGCTGCCTTAAAAGGACGATCGGTTTCTAATAAATGTAAATCTTGAATCCCGAAACATTCAGCTGTTCGCATCACAGCACTTATATTATAAGGATCAACAACTTTGTCCATTACAATTGTTAAGTGTCGCGTTCGCTCTTCGAGCATCTCCTTGAATCGCGCAATTCTTCCTTCCAACATAAAGGATTGGAGGTAGGTGAGTTGTTCGGGACTAATATTCGGAATTGGATTTTGCACATGCAAAGATAGCATCACTAACATTAATAAGTTAATAAATGCTTTATGGGTACGTCTAACTACCTGTTTTAAATTACGTTTTTTGTGTAACGCAACACACGTAATGATATGAATCTTAACGAAACTCTTGAAATGACTACCGAATCAATCTCTTTTTGTAATCGTCCGTTGGAACAACTTCGAATTCAAGAAGCAATTTCAAATAATAAGTCGGTATTAATCACCGGACTTCGTAGAATCGGAAAGACGGAGTTGATTAAATCTTCTTTGAAAGATGTAGAGAAGGAAAAGCAATCGAGGGTGTTTTATTTGGATTTATATCCCACAGGAAATACGACTGAATTCATTCGTTCTTTAGCGAAAAATACTTTAGGAAAACTCGATAATAATCACTTGAAATTAATGCGTGAATTGGCGAATTATTTCTCGTATTTACGTCCCGTTATCCAGTATGATATGATTACCGGAACTCCGTTGATCGATTTTAATCTCGATAGTAATTTTCAAGCGGAGCATACCATCGAACAGATTTTTACCTACCTCAACCGACAAACATTTAAGGTTGTTTTAGTATTCGATGAGTTGCAACAAATGATGAGTTATAAAGAGAAATCAACCATTCAATATTTGATTAGCAACATTCGTAAATCGAATAATATTACTTGTGTTTTTGCGGGTAGTGATTCGCAAATGATGGATCAATTGAAAGACGGTGAATTCAAAAGTTATTTCGAATCGTTAGATAATATTTACGTGCCTGCTTTCGAACATGATGTTTTAAGAAGTTATTTGATTGATCAATTCGCTGCCGCTAAGAAAGTCCTTACCGAAGATGTTGCAGATTTGTTACTAGACCTATGCCGCCGACATACGTATTATGTTCATTATTTCAGCAATAAATTGTTGTCGAAATCAGTAAAGCAACCTGATACTTGGATGGTAGAAAGAATGATGGCGGAGATTTTAAAAGAAAACGAAGCAGTGTATTATGCTTATCGTAATCTGTTAACGGTAAATCAGTGGGAGCTGTTAAAAGGTATTGCAAAAGATAAAGGAGCACGTCAAGTATTAAGTGCAGACTTTATTCGTAAAAATAATTTAGGAAGTACCAGCTCAGTACAAACAGCATTAGCAGCCTTATTCGAGAAGGAATTAATCTACGTTGAAGAAGGCAGATTTTATGTTTACGATGTTTTCTTAAGTCGCTGGTTAGAGATTTAAGAATGTAAAAACTATTATCCGATTTTAACGGAAGTCATGGCGATTGATCCGTACACTAATTTATCATTGAAGAAGTTTACTGAATCATTATCTTCTTTCAGCGCTAATGTATAGAGTAGTGGAAGGTAATGTTCAGGTGTTGGCACTGATAGTTCCACTGCTTTTCCCAATGATTTGTACTGCATCAATTGCGTGTGATTACTCTCTTTGATAAATCGTTTAAATCCTTCGTTGGCATCTATTGCCCAATCGTATCCTGTGTTTGGTTTATTCCAGTCGAGGATACCTAAATTATGCACTAAGTTTCCGCTGCCTACAATCAAGATTCCTTTGCTTCTCAGCGATTGCAATTGCTTCGCTAGGTCATAATGGTAACGCGGACCTTGACGGTAATCGAGACTCATTTGAATAATCGGAATATCGGCATTAGGGTACATCGTTTTAACGACGCTCCAACAACCATGATCGAGTCCCCAGGAATGATCATCTTTCACTTCAGTAGAAGTAATAATTTTCTTTGTTTCTGCTGCTAATGCCGGACTACCGGGAGCTGGATATTCAACATCAAAAAGAGCTTTTGGGAAACCATAAAAATCATGTATCGTTTTTGGGTGTTCCATTGCTGTCACGAAAGTGCCTTCAGTTTCCCAGTGAGCTGAGATGCAAAGAATGGCATTCGGCTTCGGGATTTCTTGTCCCAGCTTACGAAAGCCCTGAACGAATTCATTCTCTTCGATAGCATTCATCGGACTACCATGTCCCAAGAAGAGCACAGGCATTTTAGCAGTAGGAGCGAAGGAAGAGGCAATTTTGCCTAGATCGTTAAGTTTCATGGCAGCAGCAGCTAGAGGTAGAAGGGCAAGCGAATGAATAAACTGTTTTCTATGCATGGATTCCCTTAATTGTTGTTATAACAAATATAGTTGTGAAAACAATTGAATCTGTAGTGGATTGTAAATTGTATAGTATTGAACTACAATAAATTGCAATAATTTTCATAAAGTCTTCAGTATTTAAAAGCTGTTTTTAATCAGATTTTGAAATATGAGCAGTCATTTTGAATAGGATTGATCTTGGATGAGAATTATTGAATTCCGATCAAATTTACTTAAACCTATCTAATTAGAAGTATTTCATAATTGAGATTAAATATTGTGTTCAAGATAGCATGTTTTCATGAACGAATAGATCGAATTTTATATAATATAATGAAAATATCTGCTTAATAATTTATCTTTGTTAAAGCCAACTTAAGGAGCAAGAAAGAATTTTTTATGATACAAAAAGAAGAAGCATACAAAGAAATTGCAAAGCTTGTAGAGCGTTTTACTGAACAATATGATTCTTACAAAAAAGCAGATTATAATGAAACCCTGACAAGGCGTGACTTTATTGATCCTTTTTTCAAAGCATTAGGATGGGACATAGATAACCAGAACGGATATGCTGAAGCCTATCGTGAAGTTATTCACGAAGACAAGGTGAAAGTAGGTAAGGCTACTAAAGCACCGGATTACTCTTTTCGATTAGTTGGAGGTAAGCGTTTATTCTTTGTTGAAGCGAAAAAGCCAAGTGTAGTTGTTAAAGATGATATTCAACCGGCTTATCAAGTAAGAAGATACGGTTGGAGTGCAAAACTTCCGGTTAGTATTATTACGGACTTTGAAGAATTTGCGATTTATGATTGCACAAAGAAGCCAAATCCGAAAGACAAAGCTTCTGTTGCTAGGGTAAAATACATTACATTTAAAGATTACTTAGCTGAATTCGATTTTTTGTGGGACACTTTTAGTAAAGAAAAAGTCTTAAAGGGAAGCTTTGATAAATTTGTTCAAGGCAATTTAAATAAGAAAGGAACCGCAACGGTAGATAAAGAGTTTTTACAATCACTTGATAGTTGGAGGACGTACCTTGCTACCTCAATAAGTTGGAACAATAAAGAGTTAAATGAAGATGAGCTAAACTTTGTAGTTCAACAAACAATTGATAGACTAATTTTCTTAAGAATTGCAGAAGATCGAGGTGTAGAACATTATGGGACTTTGCAATTAGCAATTAAGCAAGGTGAATTTTATCAAAATCTTTGTCAACAATTTCAGCAAGCTGATGATAAATACAACTCCGGCCTATTTGATTTTAAAAAAGATAAAATAAGCAAAACGGTAAAAGTTGACAATAAAGTTTTAAAGACCATTATCAATGAATTATATTATCCCGAAAGTCCATATGAATTTTCGGTTTTGTCGGTAGAAATTTTAGGCAGTGCTTACGAGCAGTTTTTAGGAAAAGTAATTAGAATAGACAAAGCACATCGAGCACATATTGAAGAAAAGCCTGAAGTTCGAAAAGCGGGAGGTGTTTATTATACACCTGAATACGTTGTTGAATATATTGTTAAGAATACAGTAGGGAAATTAATTGAAGGGAAACAACCCAAGGAGGTTAGTAAAATAAAAATAGTGGACCCGGCTTGCGGAAGCGGTAGTTTCTTGATTGGGGCATATCAATACCTCTTAGACTGGCATAAGAATTTTTATAATAATAATGCAGCATCACCTAATACGCAAGGTGGAAAAGGCAAAAAAGATGATGTTTTAACACCGGAAGGCAACTTAACAACAGCCGAAAAAAAAAGGATTTTGCTCAACAATATTTATGGAGTTGATATTGACGTAAACGCTGTTGAAGTAACAAAATTAAGTTTGCTTTTGAAATGCATGGAAGGTGAAACAGAAGCCAGTATTGCAACGCAAACTAAATTGTTTAATGAAAGGGTTTTGCCAACACTTGATTTTAATATTAAAGATGGTAATAGCTTAGTAGATACAGATTTTTACGAAAGTGAACTAGATTTTGGCGAAGAGAAAAAGATAAAACCATTCAATTGGCAAAAAGGCTTTCCTGACGTGTTTAAACAAGGAGGATTTGATTGTGTTATTGGAAATCCTCCGTATGTTTTCGGGAGAGATTGGAAAAGTTTAGGAATTGGTGACGACATGAAATCGTATTTGGGACATCGTTACAAGAGTTCCCCTTACCAACTTGACTTCTTTTCAATCTTCATGGAAAAAGGAGTTCAACTTGCAAACGATTCAGGATATTCTTCTTTCATCGTTCCCAATGTTTGGTTGACGAACACTTATTCATCTTCAACAAGAAAATTCCTTTTGGGAAATTCTGCTGAATTAAAAATTGCCGTTCCAGAGACAAAAGTTTTTGAAGGAATAACTGTTGACACAGTTATCTATATTCTAAAAAAAGGAAAACGAAATACTAAAACTTTCACCGTTGCAAAACTTGCACATTCAGATGAATCATTGATAAGCGATTTAGATTTTACAGAATATGCAAGCGGAGAAAAACCTATTTCAACTTCACTTTCAAAAGGCGGCAATACTTTAATTGAAAAAATCAAAAACAATAAAACTGCATTAGGTGAAATTGCAGACATAACAAGAGGAGTTCACCCCTATCGTGTTGGTGGTTTCGGAAAATCTGCATTTGGAAAAGGTGAGCAAATCCAAAGAGATGTTGATGAAAGACCGTATCATTCTGTCAAACCGAAATCGGGTTACAGACCATTTGTTTATGGTAAAGACCTGAAATGTTTTACCAAGGTAAAACCGAAAGAGTATATCAGTTATGGAAAATGGTTAGCCGAACCAAGAGACGAAAAGTTTTTTGAAGGTGATAGAATTTACTCACGAAAAATTTTAGGAGAAACTCTTATCGTAACAGTTGAAAAAGAAAATACAATTGCAGACCAACAGGTTTACATTACAAAGCCACACGACAAAAGTATTTCAGTCAATTACCTTTCTGCAATTCTTGGAAGCAAGCTGATCAGTTTCTTTATCAGAAATTATTTTGACGAGGTTAATGATGCTTTTCCTCAAATCAAGGTAGGACAATTAAAATCATTGCCTATAAAAATTGAAAGCGAAAAGAATCAAGCGGAAGTAAATAAACTTGTTGACCAACTGATAAAACTGAATGAAGAAAAATCAACCGCAAAACTTGCTACGCAAGTATCGCAGTTTGAAAGCAAGATTGTTTATTGCGAGGATAAAATAAATCAATTCGTTTTCCAACTATATGAGTTGACAGATGCGGAAATAAAAATAGTTACAGCTTAAATAATTTCAAAATGGTTACCGCAGAAATAATAATAAAAAAACAGGCAGACGATTTCAAAGATAATATTGAACAAGGCATGAGGAGGGATTCTCACTTAGAGTTCAAAAGCAAACTTGAATCAGTGCTTTACAACTATGATGAGAATATTGATAAACTTATTTTTCTCTATCAAACTTTAAAACACATTGACACATATTTTGAAAATCATCAAAAGCAGTGTGAATACATGGAAAATCCAGAAAAGTGCAACAAGAGTATGCACTTCTTGCAATGCAAATTTTTCACTGAGCAGGAGATTAAAAGGTTAAACCCATCATATGAGTATTCTATTCTCAGACCAAACATCAATTCTAATTTGATAAAGCAAAATTTAATTGAACTGAAGAAGTTTCCAGATGTTGCAAGGCTTTATCAAAATGCTTTGGATAAATTGAATGAGGAAAGATTTGAAAGAAATTTGCTTGATGACTTACGCTTGATGCTAGAAACCTTATTAAAGGAAATTTTGCAAAATAGCAAAAGCTTGGAAAAGCAAATTGAAGATTTAGGAAAATACCTCCAATCCAAAAATGTTTCGTTAGAAGTTCGTAATATGTTTGTTACGCTAAATAATTATTTCGCAAAATATCAAAATGAATATGTTAAGCACAAAAACAGCGTAAACAAATTGGAAATTGAATTTATATTTAATCTTACTTCTACTTTTGCAAGTTTTCTTTTGAACATTTAAAATGCGGAAAGATCAAAAATCAAACTACTTAAAATCTAACCTTTGAATTAAAATTATTACAATGTATTTTAAACTATCAGACCAACAAGAAAGCGAATTACTCAACCTTCCTGAAACAGGAATGGGTTATCAGGTTATTGAAGCAACTAAATTTGGAAGTTATAACCGAGAAAAATATTTGGTTCTTAACTCTGAATTGGTAATTGAAATGAATAATTTTGAAGCTGATTATGTAAAGAAGGTTGTTTATGAAGGAATTTCATCTATAAAGGCTAAAGCAAACATTCTTGCTTTAAATTCTATAAATGTGTTAAGTGAAAAACAGTTTCGCAATATTGTAAGCGAAAGTAAAAATGAAAACGATAGAGGAGCAATTGAAAATCCTGAAGAGAATGCAAACGGGGAAGAATTTTTTGTTCGTCTTTCGGCTTTTGATAATGACAGGAGAATTGACAAAGTAAATATGTGTTTGCGTCCAGGAAGTTTTACAACAACAATGGATGATTATTTGAAATGCAAAGCATCAAATGATGATCCGGTTGAACGATATGCGTTGCCAAAGAATGATAAAATTCAATTTGCATTTCACATTAAACCAAAAAAAACTGACACGTTGCAAAGAGGGACCGTAAAACCAGCTTATGGTAAAAGAGGCGGAGGAAAAGAAGCATACTTTGCGAAAGGAACAGCTAGCGGTACTTTTATCAAACAAACTCCTTATTAAAAATTTCAAGGGATGGAATCAAAATCATTAAAATTGCCAGACAATTTCATTGAAATACTTGTCAATCTTCCTGAAAGCGGAATGGGCTATCAAATTGTAAAAGTCATTTTAAAAAGCGGAATAGTTTTGCATCAACACAAAGTTCTTAATTCAGAATTATTGATGTTGGAAGAAAATGAAAATATTACTGAAAAAGACATCGAAAAAATCGAACTAGATAATTGATATTTCTGTGCTAGTTTGATTTTTCATGTTTCTTAACAGAAATTCAATAATATTTTCTTGTCCAAAATCTTTTATTTTCCGCTTTTAAACAGCTTAGCCAATTACAGATTAATATCCTTAATTGCCTGATAAAGGACCATTACAAACCTTGTTTATTATATTAATCTATGGCGCTGAAGATAAAGATCAGCACCTAGACCATAAATATCAAACTTACATGTTTCTTCGGTATTGCCCACCAACTTCAAACAATGCTTTTGTTATTTGTCCGAGGCTGCAATATTTCGAAACTTCCATCATTACATCAAACATGTTTTCATTGCGAATGGCAGCTAATTGCAAGTCACGCAGCAACTGAGCTGAGCGATCTGCATTGCGCACATGCAATGCATTAATCATGTTGATTTGATATTCTTTTTCTTCGGTGGTAGCACGTATTACTTCTTTAGGAGTAACCGTTGGCGAGCCTTTCGATGATAAGAATGTATTTACTCCGATGATTGGATATTCGCCGGTATGTTTCAGCATTTCATAATGAAGCGACTCTTCTTGAATTTTACCGCGTTGGTACATTGTCTCCATCGATCCTAATACTCCACCACGTTCTGTAATGCGATCGAATTCTGTCAATACTGCTTCTTCTACTAAGTCGGTAATTTCTTCAATGATAAATGATCCTTGTAAAGGATTTTCATTCTTCGATAATCCTAATTCACGGTTGATGATTAACTGAATCGCCATCGCTCTTCTTACCGATTCCTCAGTAGGAGTTGTAATGGCTTCATCGTAAGCATTTGTATGAAGTGAGTTACAGTTATCATAGATTGCATACAATGCTTGCAATGTGGTACGAATATCATTGAAGTCGATTTCCTGTGCATGCAACGATCGTCCCGATGTTTGAATATGGTATTTCAACATCTGACTTCTTTCATTCGCATTGTATTTATTCTTCATTGCTTTCGCCCAAATTCTTCTCGCTACACGTCCGATAACCGAGTATTCAGGATCGATTCCGTTGCTGAAGAAGAAACTAAGATTCGGAGCAAACGCATTAATATCCATTCCGCGACTTACATAGTATTCAACGTATGTGAATCCGTTGGCTAAGGTGAATGCTAACTGAGTTATCGGGTTAGCACCTGCCTCGGCAATATGATATCCCGAAATAGATACCGAATAGAAATTACGAATTTTATTCTTGATGAAATGGTCTTGCATATCACCCATCAAACGAAGTGCAAATTCAGTGCTGAAAATACAAGTGTTCTGCGCTTGATCTTCTTTCAAGATATCGGCTTGTACTGTTCCTCTAACTTGAGCAACTGTGTCAATCTTGATTTTATTATAAACTTCCAGCGGTAATACTTGATCGCCTGTTACTCCCAAAAGCATTAATCCTAAGCCATCGTTTCCTTGTGGCAGCAGACCATTATAAACGGGACGTTCAGCATTTTTCTTTTTATAGATTTCATCAATTTTTTCATTGATGAGTTCTTCCATTCCTTGTTGTTTAATGTAAATCTCGCATTGCTGATCGATAGCGGCATTCATGAAAAATCCGGTTAACATAGCTGCAGGACCATTGATGGTCATACTCACGGATGTTTTAGGATCAGCCAAGTTAAATCCGCTGTACAATTTCTTCGCATCATCTAAACAACAAATGCTCACCCCTGAATTACCGATTTTACCATAAATATCGGGACGATATTCAGGATCATGTCCGTATAAAGTAACCGAATCGAACGCAGTACTCAAACGATGTGCAGGCATTCCTAACGATACATAATGGAAGCGACGATTCGTTCTTTCCGGTCCGCCTTCACCGGCAAACATACGAGTCGGATCTTCTCCTTCACGTTTGAAAGGGAATACCCCTGCAGTATACGGGAACTCACCTGGAACATTTTCTTGAAGCATCCACTTCAACTGATCGCCCCACGACTCATAACGAGGAGTAGAAACTTTCGGAATACGTGATTTAGAAAGCGACTCGTAATAGGTCTTGATTTTAATTTCTTTATCGCGCACTTTGAAGATGTAATAATCTTCTTTGTACGCTTGCATTTTCTGAGGGAACTGTTCAATCATCTTGCGATTAGTTCCATCGAGGCGCAATTCCCATTCAGCGTAAGCCGATTTCAATGTTTCGATAGCGGTAGATTTCTGTTGCAAATCGAGACTCTCGATAGCTTCCATTGCTTGTTTAATTCCAAACAATTTCTGCGCAACAGCCGACTGATCTTTTGCCCATTTATCGTATGCACGATTATTCTCAGAAATTTCACTGAGGTAACGAGTACGATGAGGAGGGATGATATAAATCTTCTCTGACATTTCATCAGAGATATGGAAATCGGATTTTAATCCCGCTTTAGTATTTTTATCAAGATGATCCATAATCGCTTTATACAAGCGGTTCATGCCGGGATCATTAAACTGAGAAGCGATAGTACCGAAAACAGGAAGCGCATCATCATCGGTTTCCCATAGTTGATGATTACGTTTGAATTGTTTTTTCACGTCACGCAAAGCATCCAATGCTCCGCGCTTATCGAATTTGTTGAGCGCAATAATATTGGCAAAATCAAGCATGTCGATTTTTTCCAATTGCGTAGCGGCACCATACTCCGGCGTCATTACATAAAGGCTCATATCACTATGCTCGGTAATTTCTGTATCACTTTGTCCGATGCCGGAAGTCTCAAGAACAATCAAATCGAATCCCGCAGCTTTTACCACATCCAAAGCCTCTTGCACATACTTTGAAAGCGCCAAATTACTCTGGCGAGTAGCAAGAGAACGCATATACACACGATCATTATTGATAGCATTCATGCGAATACGATCACCTAATAAAGCTCCGCCTGTTTTACGTTTCGAAGGATCAACAGAAATGATAGCAATGGTTTTATCCTTGAAATCGATAATGAAACGACGCACTAATTCATCCACCAAAGAAGATTTTCCTGCACCGCCGGTTCCTGTGATTCCCAAGATGGCAGCATTTGAAGCAGAAGCAGCCTTTTTAATTTCATCGTAATGCTTCGCAAATTCATCGTGATTATTCTCGGCAGCAGAAATTAATCGGGCAATGGCATAATGATTTTTAGTGCCGATTTTCTTCACCTCACCATTCAAATTTTGTCCGGTAGGGAAGTCGCATTTCTGCAACATATCGTTAATCATGCCCTGTAATCCCATCGAGCGTCCATCATCGGGATGGTAAATACGTGTGATACCGTAGTCCATCAACTCCTTAATTTCCTCAGGAAGAATGGTTCCTCCGCCACCGCCGAAAATGCGGATATGCGAGCAACCTCTTTCCTTCAGCAAGTCGTACATATACTTAAAGTACTCAATATGACCACCTTGGTAAGAAGTCATGGCAATTGCGTTAGCATCTTCCTCAATAGCACAATTCACCACTTCCTGCACGCTGCGATCGTGTCCGAGGTGAATTACCTCGGCACCGCTGCTTTGCATGATACGGCGCATGATATTGATAGAAGCATCGTGTCCGTCGAACAAAGAAGCGGCGGTAACGATACGAATTTTATTAAGAGGCTGATATGGAGCGGGGTTATTCATAATGTTCTTTCTAACTAAGACCTGCAAAAATAGTAAAACATGACTAGTAAAAGGCCGAAAAAATGGCATCCCGGAAGGTTCTTTAGCGATTGTTCAAAAATATTTTCAGAACTAAAGAATCATAAGTTCGGATATAACGCTTGCATCACGATTTTTTATAAATTTGCAGCTCTTAAAATAGCACTATGAGCGTATTAGTAAATAAAGACAGCCGAGTTATTGTACAAGGCTTCACAGGGAACGAAGGAACGTTTCACGCTACTCAAATGATTGAGTACGGAACCAATGTAGTAGGAGGGGTTACTCCGGGAAAAGGCGGGTCGACACATCTCGACAAGCCTGTTTTTAACACTGTAGCTGATGCTGTTAAGTTAGCAGGAGCGAATGTTTCTATCATTTTTGTTCCGCCTGCATTTGCTGCGGATGCGATTATGGAAGCTGCTGAAGCCGGAATCAAGATTATCATTTGTATTACTGAAGGAATTCCTACTCGTGACATGATCACGGTAAAAGAATATTTAAAAGGACGCGATTGCCGTTTAATCGGACCAAATTGTCCCGGAGTAATTACGCCGGAAGAAGCGAAAGTTGGTATCATGCCTGGTTTCGTATTCAAGAAAGGTCGTATCGGAATCGTTTCTAAATCAGGTACTTTAACGTATGAAGCAGCTGATCAAGTAGCGAAAGCTGGTTTAGGAGTTTCTACGGCTATCGGAATTGGCGGTGATCCGATTATCGGAACAACAACGCGCGAAGCGGTTGAATTATTCATGAATGATCCTGAAACGGATGCAATTATCATGATTGGTGAGATTGGCGGAGGATTAGAAGCTGAAGCGGCAAATTGGATCAAAGCAACAGGAAATAAGAAGCCGGTTGTTGGATTCATCGCGGGACAAACAGCACCGGCAGGACGTCGTATGGGTCACGCGGGAGCGATTGTAGGAGGTGCTGATGATACGGCAGCTGCTAAAATGAAAATCATGCGTGAGTGTGGAATCAATGTTGTTGATTCACCGGCGATGATCGGAGCAACAATTGCCCAAGTGTTAGGAAAAGTATCGGCGTAATAGCTGAATATATAGAATTTTAAAAGGATAATCTTCGGAAGAGGGTTATCCTTTTTTTAATGATGATAGATGTTAGATATTAGATAGTCGAGTAGATCGAAAGTGGATTTTGGATAATTTTCAATCATCACTCACACAATCAATCAATCATTCCTTCCTACAGTCATTGCAAAAAAAAAGGACTACCATTACGATAGCCCTTTTAAATATTAATAGAATTAATTTTTAGAATTGGAATTGTAATCCTAAGTTTAATCCACCCCAAGCGCGACTAGATTTTTGGTAGTCGAAGATTGGTTGTTTGTTTTTATCAACTTCAGTAGAATAGTGATTAAAGCCTGCATTTAAGCTAACACCGCTAGGGTTAGTAGATGATTTAGCATCTAATTCAGTTTCTGTATATTCTGTTGTAGCATCAGTGAAAGTATATCCGAAACGTAATCCTGTGTTAAGGAATAAATTGTCGTCTAATTTAATATCTACTCCAAACCCCAAAATTCCTGATAATCCGAATCCTTTGAAATCATCTTTAAAATCTCTGTCAGAATAATCAGCTGCAGAAGTTGTTTCACCTGTAAATGATTCTTTCGCACCCATTAATAAAGACGCTTGAGGTCCAATTTCGAAATAAGGACCTTTAGGAGATGACATTCTAAACAATACAGGAATATCAAGATATTTAATATTGTCCTCAACAACGAAATTAAGGGGATCCTTTTCTGTACCTATGTTAAGGTCATATTTCTGATTAAATCCTGTGTATAATAATTCTACATCCACTCCGTAGCTTTCTGACCAATTATAAATGAATTGAGCACCAAAAGAACTACCAAAAGAAGATACGTAATCCAGTGAAGGACCTACATCAGATACATTGTTATTGAACATCCAAGTAGAATTGAATGATCCTTTTACGCCGAT
>JAKPPP010000028.1 GCA_029547265.1 Bacteroidota bacterium | reverse complement strand
ACCAATCCACAAGCCTGTAAATTCAATCCCGTTGCAGGCAAATCGAGTTTATTAGTAAAGCTGGATTGCCTCTCTAAAGTACCGATATTAGCGATTCGTTTAGTAATGGATATTATCGCACCCTTATCTAAATGCAGTTCGTTACCGTTTATCTTTATCGACTGATTCATGCGAACTGATTGAATCGTTGAGGTAAGTTGATAGTTAAATCAAGTTTGCCGTAGTTGTTTTTATCTTCTCTAAATAAGAACGTTCCCGGCTCGATTCGTACACCAATCCAAGTTGATGTTTCTTCATTATACCATTCTACTTTAGGGCTTGATTTTAACGTCCTCAATCCTTTAGCATCATTGATGGACAAGAACTCGCAACCGACCTGAACTTGTGGAGTGATTGGCTTCGACTTGTAATCTTCAATGCTTACCGTGTCAGCTATCGAATCAAAGTATTTCACAAACGTACCGCCCGATTCAACTTTGTCAGTAACGTAAATCTTATATTCAAATAGCCAATAATCCCACCCGCCTAACGTGTTAAGCCAGCGAACATAGAAAGTATTACAATTCTGTTTACTTACTGCTACATATCGAATATTTAAAGGCTTTAGAATATAAGTGTAATCATCCGTCAAGAATAAACCAACTTCAAGTGATACGTCTAGGTCTGGGTCGGTTAACTCACCAACTTTCTTAGCCAAGTTCAAACGAAGCACGTTATTCATTATCAAAAAGGTCGATAAGACGTACTCGTTATTATTTGTTATTGTTCCATCCGCTTTCCTGTAAATCTTTGAAACACTAAACTCATTTGCGTTTCCTAAATCTGTATTTGGCAAGAATGAAATTGTAAAAGGATATCCAGCAAAACAAACGGGCTTCTCAAATTCGGTTAACCAGTTTGGAAGCAATGCTGGAAAACTTGTACTACCTGATAGGTTTGCATAGTAGTCAATATAATAACCGTCATTTGGATCACCTAACTGAAATGCTCCAGCAACACCGTGATAAGTTGCTGTGTTATTCGTAATTTCTTCACTCGAACCTATCCAATATTCAGTCCAATTCAATTTGAATACTTTCGATTGATTGAATTGTTGAATAAATATAGGGCTTGAAATAACAAACTCACTACCGAACTCTAATGACATAAACGAGCGCATAGCCCCGCTTATTTCAGCACGCATTAAACCAGTTTCATCAGGTGTTAATCGAATAGTTTGATAGCCTTCGGATGGTATTACGCATTCGATACGTAGCGACAAGTACCAATTCAATCGACTTTCGATATTGAAGTAAGTTGTTATGTTACCCATTACCGAATGAGGGAAATCAAATGTGATAATGTTACCAGTTTTATTCAACACCTCACGCCGACCGACCGTTCCCGTTGTGATGAAATCGCCTACCTCAACCTCACTAGCTAAAGAACCCAAGTTTATTGATAAGTTTGTCGAATCCCAAGCGGATAAAACAGTCGTTCCAGAAAAGTCTTTCCTTTGAAGTTCGATAATTACTGGATTATAAACCGCCACCACGTTAACATCAACTGGAGTAACCGTAGTACCGTCCGATTGTAGACGTTGTTTAACAATATCTGTTTCAATTACCGTAGGCATCTCGAATATCCGTTAAGACTTGTTGTTTAATGTGAAGTAGAATTGATTCAGTTAGCGATTTTATACGCCCATCATTCACTACTCCGTTTATTATTTGAGTTGGTTTACTTTGCCCTTGATAGTTCACTCCTGTACGAAATAGCAATGTTCCACTTTGGTGAATCTTTTTAGTAATCGCAAATGCTAAAGACTTGTAATGCTTCTCGTCCGTACCTTCTTT
>JAKPPP010000003.1 GCA_029547265.1 Bacteroidota bacterium | reverse complement strand
TTTTATCAGCGGTATTTGCTGCGTTAACCTCAATTCTTGCCAAGATAGGTATAGAAGGAGTGAATTCCAACCTGGCAACTGCAATCCGAACCATTGTTGTAGTAATCATGGCATGGGGCATGGTCTTTCTTACTCATGCGCAGAATGGACTGGCAGAAATCAGTAAGAAAAGCTGGATTTTTTTAATCTTATCTGGATTAGCAACAGGAGCTTCGTGGCTGTGCTATTATAAAGCTTTACAAATGGGGGATGCATCAAAGGTTGTACCAATAGATAAACTGAGTGTGGTAATCACACTTATATTGGCATTTGTGTTTTTACATGAACAGTTTACTACAAAATCACTCATTGGCTGTATTTTGATAGGAGCAGGTACATTGATAATGGTGTTATAAATTTTTAATTAAATCGGACAGATTTTAAGATATGAGCAACGAATTAGTATCAACGCTGGCACTTATGCCGGAAACGAAAAGCCAACAAGAAGTATTTGTCGGCAAATTGGTTGAAAGTGTAAAACATGGCGCAATTTCGCCGCTAAAAGCAGAAGCTATCATCTGTAATCTCGAACAAGTGGCAAGGGCTTACAGGGCAAATCACGAGGTCAAAGAGATGTTATTGCAAGCGGTGCAATTTAGGGGCGGTAAATGCGAGGATTTCAATGCTAAATTTCAGGTGGCGGAAGCTGGAGTGGATTACGACTACGAAAATTCAAAGACGTGGCGTGATTTAACTGTTCAGATTGAAGCACTAAACGAGAAGCGCAAAACGATTGAAGCGGCTTTGAAGTTAGCAACGCCAGAAGTTCCATTTGTAGACCCTACCAACGGAGAAAAAATAACCGAGTGCAAAAAAGTTTTCAGAACAATAGTAAAAACAACAATTAATAAGTAACCGAGTGCAAATGATGACGATTTACCATTTTAACAATCTAAAATTTAAAATTATGAAATATTATGTTGCGATAGGAAGTCCAAAGAATCATTCAGGTTTAGAATGTGAAATTGAATGCGAGTTACAAATAGGCGATTATGTTGAAATGTGGCACGAAGAAAATGAAGATGAACCCGATGGAGAACTTGTAAT
>JAKPPP010000010.1 GCA_029547265.1 Bacteroidota bacterium | reverse complement strand
TGGCAATATGAATATTTACGGCGACAATGCCACAGGTAAAACAAGCATCTTGGATGCGTTTCTTTGGTGCTTATTCAACAAGAACTCTCAAAACGTTACAAGCTTCAATGTGAAGCCATTGCTACCAGATGGCAGCGAATTACACAACCAAGAATATTCAGTCGAACTTGTATTCGAAATTAATGACGATGAAAAGTCGTTTAAAAAAGTCTTAAAGGAAAATTGGTCAAGAAAGCGTGGAAGTAACGAAACCGAATTTTCCGGCCATACAACTGATTATTATATTAATTCAGTGCCGGTTCAAGAAAAGCTATACAAAGCCGAAGTGGCGAAGCTTGCGGATGAAGAAATTTTCAAAATGATTACAAATCTGTATTATTTTAACCAGAACCTAAGTTGGCAAAAGCGCCGCCAAATCCTGCTTGAGCTTGTTGGCAACGTGAGCGATGCGGATGTCATTGCATCAAACAAAAACCTAAAGCCATTATTGGCAGAACTTGAAAAGAAAACAGTCGATGAATTATTGGCGATTGTAACAAACTCCAAGAAAAAGATTAATGATCAATTAAAAGCCATCCCGATTAAAATCGATGAGCTTTTAAAAATCGATTATTCCGAAATTGATGGTTTATCAATAAACTCAATTAATGACCGACTTTCTAACCTTGAAATAAAACGCGATGAACTAATCGCTCTTAAGAGCAATGGTGATACCGCAAACCAATTATTACAAATTGAAAATGAACGCTTGCGGATCGAAAACGAAATCGCAAGGCTAAGAAACTTTACTTCAACAAAACAAATTAAGCTCGATGAAATCGCTAGCGAAGGAAGAAGCCTTAAACTTAAACACCAAAGCGCAACCGATCGTATGAACGATTTAAATCGTTCAATCGATAATGCTAAAAAAGAAATCGAAAGCTTAGAAAAGACCATCGATAGCTATATTGAGAAAAAAGAAGAATTGTTACAACAATATTACTCAGAATTCGATAAAGAATTTGTCGTGGACAACTGTTCTTACTGCGGACAACCTTTGCCAGCCCATAAAGCAGAAGAACTAAGAGAAAAGTTTAACTTAACCAAATCAAACACATTAGAAAAAATCGTAGCCGATGGCAAATCACTAAATATCAAGATGAAGGAAATCGAAGAAAAGATTGCCGACCAAGAAGCGATCATTAAGAATTGTGAAAAGGAATTGGATGAAGTTATTGAACAAGCAAAAGCATTAAAGGTTCAAATTGATGCCAAAGCTGAAGAATGGAAACGAGTTAATGCAGAGCCAGAATCAAATCCTAATCAAGCCAAGATTGATGAACTTGATACTAAGCTTGCCGAACTTATTATGCAAAAGCGCGATTTACAAACTAACACAAGTTTTAATCGAGAAGATGAACTTGAAGGTGTAAGAAACGAAATCACAAGTTTAAATCGCAAGCTTGCAATGTTTGATCTCAAGAAGCAAAACGACTTACGGATTAGAGAATTGTCCGAAGAAGAACAATTCCTTACCGAACAATATGAGAAAGAGGACAATCTTCATAAACTATGCGAAGAGTTCATTACAACCAAAGCATCATTATTGGAAGATAAAGTGAACTCGCAATTCGAGTTCGTTAAGTTCAAATTATTTGAAACGCAAATCAATGGTGGCATTAAGGAAATCTGCGATGCAACGGTAAATGGTGTTCCTTACTCTGATCTCAATCACGCAATGCAAGTAAATGCGGGCTTAGATATCATTCAAGCGCTTCATAAAGTTTATAACGTGAAAGCACCGGTATTTATCGATAATGCCGAGTCAATCACTCAAATTAAGCCAATCGATACGCAAATCATCAGACTTGTTGTATCCGAAGCAGATAAAAAATTAAGATTTGAAAATGCAATTTAGGAGGAAATGTATGAATCAAACACAAAATGAGGAAAAAAAGGAATTAAAAATTCCGGACATTGGCAAAAAAGCATTACATAATATGCTAGTTCAAGTTGAACAATTTGCCAGCATCGAAAACACGCCATTGACGACAAAAGAAAAAGCATATGCAGCCGACATTGTCATGGCGATTATTAAGCAAGTTGAAGAACGCAAAATTGACTGGAGAGAAGTAGATGTTAAAGACGTTGTTGGTCAAATTAAGCGTTATGCACGACTCCAACTATCAATTACTGAAAACGAATTGTATGTCGACGTTCGCAAAAATGGAAAGACCGGCAAGTTTGACGTTGCAGTTAAAAAGCAATATCAAGGCATCGACAAAGAATTAATTAAATGGTGCAGTAAATCAATCGTTCGTTTTTTAAGTGGAGTTATTTGCCAGGGAGACGAATTTGAAACCGATGTTGATTTCGAAACCGGTTTAGAAAAAGTCGTGAAACACAAAAAAAACAACAGTGTTGACCGCAACAAGTTAGAAAACATTATAGGCGCTTACAAAATCGCTTATGTATTAGAAGATGGAAAGTTGGTGCAATATCCGGTAGTTATCGATAAAAATCGCATCATGAGAGCTTACAATGCATCGCCAACAAACGAAAAACCTATTTGGAAAGCAGATACTCAACGAATGGTTTTGAAAACCGCCACATGGTGCCTTTATAATTATGTCTTAAAACCTTTCATGAGTATTCCGGTTGAGTTAAAACAAGATTGGGCAAAAACGCAAGATGAAATGAATTTTGACAATGTCGTTGAAGCCGAGGTTGTTGCACAAGAAGAAGTTAAGCAACTTGCTAACACTGGCGAAATTGTCGATATTCCACTAGAAGCCGAAGAAACCGATACACTTGGCGAAGTTGAACAAGTAGTCGAATCTGCCGAAGAACCACAACCAATTAAGCAACAAGAACCAACAAAACAAACGGTCGCAAGAAACCGTCCGTTCTAATATGGTAATTATTCCAATCGCAAGCTCTTCATCCGGGAACTGCTATTACATAAGTGATGGCAGTTCCCACCTCCTGATTGAATGCGGAATAAGGATCGATAAAATCGCAAAGTCAATCCCTGTCAATCTAACGGAGTTAAACGGATGCTTAATAACGCATGAGCATAAAGATCATTCACTAAGCGCCGATAAACTATTGCGATATTGTCATATATTCGCTAGCAAAGGAACATTAGAGGAGTTATCAATCGAAAGTTACAAATACAAGCAACATGAAATCAAACACAATCAGGCATTAAGAATTGGAACGTTTGCAGTAATAGGCTTCAACGTTCAACACGATGCGAAAGAACCTCTTGGCTATTTGGTTTATTCAACTGTTACAAAAGAAAAGTTGCTATTCGCAACCGATACGTTTTATATACAATCAAAATTCGCAAAGCTCAATTACATAATGATTGAGTGCAATTACGCAAAAGACATTATCGACAAAAACAACATGAATACAATGGTTAAAAACCGATTATATAGCAGCCATTTTGAATTAGAAAATGTTAAAGAGTTCCTTAAAGCGAATGATTTATCGCAAGTTAAAGCGATTTATTTAATGCATTTATCGGATGGCAATTCCGATGAAATAAGATTTAAACACGAAATAATGGCACTTACCGGAAAACCGGTGATTGTGTGCCAGAAAGGGTGAAATATGAAAACAATGACAATTGTCGAATGGCAAAATCTCGGAGAAAAATTATACGGCAATAATGTAGATGATTGGGAATTCAAATGTCCTATGTGTGGCAAGGTAAGTAAAGTTAGCGATTTCCAAAAATACGAAAGCAAAGGCGCAACTCCATCCTCTGCCTATCAAGAATGTATCGGAAGATACGAAGGAAAAGGAACTCCTAAAAATCAAGATGGTAAAGGTTGCAATTGGACTGCTTACGGACTTTTTGGTATTCCTAATGATAATAAAGTTGTCCTAAAAGATGATGATGGCAAAACGTTTACTACTATATTTCCATTTAGCAAAGAGGAATAACCTATGCCAGAATACGTAAAAATCGAAATGGTCGGTGAAGTTTACTCCCATCCAGAAATAAAGAATGGCACCAAGAAAGATGGCTCAAGTTGGTCGATGGCGAAAATCGCCGTAAGGGCTGATGGAAGCATTAAAAACTGTCTCACATTTTCAAAAGGCGATATTGCCTATATAAATAATTTGGTTCCTGGTGATAAAGTTTTTGTGGTTGGTTTTCTCAAGAAAAGCAAAGGCTCAGATGCCAAGTGGTACGAAAACGTCGAAATAAGTTTCATCCAAGCACAAAGCGGCTTTAATCCACCAAAAGCCAAAGACCGATACCAAGATTATACAGAGGATCAATTAGCACAAACACAAGCAAAACCAGCCACAACACCTTACGAATATATGCCAGAACCACCAGCTGCACCAAAGCCAAAAGCACCAGCTTCACCACCACAATATCAGCAGCCTCATCAATTTAACGATGAAGACTTACCTTTCTAAGGTAGGTCCTCATTTATAGCAAAAATTGGAGGAAGAATATGGAAAATTATTTGCTTAATATGCCAATACCTAAATTAGATAAAGCAGATGAAGAAAAAACGGTCAGACCAATTAATGACCCAAAAAAGAAATACCGCTTCTCTTTAGCTAAATATATCCGGGATAGGCTCAAAGATGGCGAAAATCCGGAAGTATTAACAAAACGAGTTAATGCTTGGGTGAACGGATACGATGGTAAAATTGCCGTTGGTAATATGGTTTATGATGATAACGGACTCGGTATCCCAGCTTTCGCTGAATGGTGTGATGATATTACCAATGGTGAAAAGCGCAAAAAGAAATCCGCAAAAATGGTTTTTGAAACGAAGCCCAAACCGGTTAGAAAGAAAAGAACAAGCACCAAGCCAAAGACTACAAGAAAACCAAATGAAACAACAGATGATATCGAAATAATTGAACCTACCAAAAAAGGTAGACAAGCCTATGAATAAAAGAAAACGTAGATTTAATTATGACCTTTGTAAATTCTGCAATCTCGAAGAACAAGAGGGGGGCTAAGATGAAATATCGAGTTGGCGATAAAGTTAAAGTCGTTAAGGATGACAATGATATTAATTTTAATGGTGCAGTTGGCAAAATAGTGAAAATCTTAACTTACAATGATTTTAAAAAATTGCCGTATTGTGTTGTTTTTGAGAAACCAATTATAAACGCTTTAAATAAGCCAGAGCACTATCGTTGGTACAACGAGCACGAAATCACATTAATCGAATAATTGAATAGGGGGAACTATGAAAAAGAAAATCGATCAATCAAGAAAAGCGAAAGAAAAATTTGATTCACCGATATTGCCTTTTCTACAAGGCGATGAAAGAATTGATAAAAAGACATTAAGTTATCACTTATCACAACCAATGATGCCAAAGCCTTTAGATGGAAGAACAGTAAGAGAAAAAATCAGCGAAGTATCGTTATATTATCCGGTATTGTCTAGTTCAAAGAAAAAAGGATATCGCTTGGCGAGACCGTTCAAAGGATTTAGCCTTAAGGAAGCCAAAGATGAACGAAGCGAGGTAAGAGAAACAGCAAACGAAATCATGAGCCGGATTAATTACTTGAAGCGAAAATTAAAGCCGCTAATCGCTTACGATAAAGCAATTAGTAAATATATTGCTGAATTAGAACAGCACGAGGCATCCTATGGCAACTAAAACAAATTCAAAAACAAAAACAGTTTATGTATTCGACTTAGAAAAATATATTGCTGATTGTGAACGCAGAGGATTTACTAAAAAAGATATTCGGGAAAACGTTAAAAAATGGGCCGGCAAATGCAACGGACTGACTGTAGGTGAAATCGGCAACCGTTATGGATATGTAATCGTAGTTAATGACTGGTGCAGAGAGGTGGTTTATTCACTATGACAAAATTGGAATTATGCAAATGCTGGCAATCAAAGTTAAGACTTGATGATTGGCAAATAACTTTTTATCCAGAAGCAAAATCTACTGAATTCATTGATCCGTATGGGCAAGGTGAAGTCTCCTATAATGAGGTTATAAAATGTGCGACAATTCGCATCGTGGATGAAAACTGTGTTAACGAAAAAGATTTATACAAACCATTCAATTTTGAAAAAACACTAATACACGAATTATTGCATTTAAAACTATGTTTATTTGATAACAATGGCAACGATTTACAGAGCCGATACGTTCACCAAATAATCGAAGAATTAGCTAACGCTTTCATGGAGGAAAAAAGGCAATGACCGAATTTAAATATGATTTATCGAAATATATAAATAGTGAAATCAATGCCCAAGATGCCAAAATGCTTATGATAAGCTTCTATAGCGCTTATGGCCAAGAACTAGACCAAGCATTACTTAAGTTCCTAAAGGCAAAAGGCTATCGGCCACAGCTGAAAGAGAAATACGTTGCTAATCTACAAAAGAAGCTCTTAAAAAGTGGCAAAGTCTTAGTTTACTTTGAAACACCAGTTAAACTTTCCGGTTTAGCGATGTCAATTAGATATAAATTCGACATAATCCCATTTGAAGAAATTAAGTCGTTAATTCCTGATGGTTCCAAAATCGTAGGATTAATAAAGATTGAAATCAGAAACGAAGATGAGGTGGTGAAGCAATAATGGCAGAAGTTAAATGGATAAAGTTAATCGTAACAGCAAGAAATAGCAAATCAATGAAGCAAATTAAGGCATTACCACAAGGAAAAGAGATTGCTCTACTCTTTTATGAATTAATGCAGCTTGCAGGAGAAGTAAACGAAAATGGTTTTTTATATTATGAGCAAGATATACCTTTTACAGAAGAAATGCTAGCAATTGAAATGGGCGAAAAGATAGAGTTTGTTAAATATGCAATTACCGCATTACGCAAATTTAAAATGGTAGAAGTAATAGACGACGTGTTTAGACTTACTAATTGGGAAAAATACCAAAATATAAAGGCATTAGAAGACTTAAGAGAGCAAAATAGATTAAGAGTAGCAAAGTACAGAAAAAAACAAAAAGAGTTATCAGGAACTAATGAAGAATGTAATGTTACTGTAACGTTACAAGAAACGTTACCCTCTATATCTATATCTAATTCTAATAATATAGATTCTAATATTAATTTAAATAATTATAATGATAAATTTAATAAATATGGCGAGTACGGTTGGGTTAAACTAAAGCCAAGTCAATACGATAAGTTAAAAGCAGACTTCCCGAGTGTTGACATTGATAATCAAATTAAATTACTTGACGAATACGTGCAATCAAACGGAAACAAGAACAAATATAAAGACTTTAACCTCGTTTTAAGAAAATCCATTAGGGAAAATTGGTTTAATGGCAAACGCTTTAGCACCATTAAAAACGAAAAAGCCGTTCCCGATTGGTTTGATAAGCATCTTGAGGAAGCGAAAAAACGCGAAGAAGAAAATCGTAAAGCAATGGAATCAGAAGAAAATTTACGCTCTTTAGAAGAATT
>JAKPPP010000383.1 GCA_029547265.1 Bacteroidota bacterium | reverse complement strand
ACCGTGCTTAATTCAGGAACTTACACTGTAACCGGAACATCTTCTTGCGGTGCTGTATCTGCCTCACAAACTATTACAGTAAATAGTGTTGCTGTAACCAATATCACTGCATCCGGACCAACCACATTTTGTGCTGGTGGCAATGTTGATTTAACAGCATCGGGAGCAACAACCTATTTATGGTCGACAGGAGCTACTACACCAACAATAAACATTTCAAGTGCCGGAACCTATACAGTTACAGGAACATCATCATGCGGTACTGCCAATGCGTCTCAAACAATAACAATTAACCCTTTACCTACCGCTTCAATTTTAGCAGGAGGTCCTACTACATTCTGCACGGGGAATAATGTTACCTTGACTGCTTCGGGTGGCAGTAGTTATTTATGGTCTACGGGTGCTACTACTGCAGCAATTAGTCCTTCTACATCAAATACCTATACAGTTACGGTAACAAATAGCTGCGGAAGTTCAACAGCATCTCAACAAGTAATAGAACTACCATTACCAACTGCATTCATTACGGTGAATGGCGGGACAACAATCTGCCAAGGACAAACAACAACATTAATTGCATCAGGATTAAACGGAAGTGGAACATTCCAATGGTCAACAGGAGTAACTGCCGATTCAATAGTTGTGAGTGCTGCCGGTATTTACACTGTTACAAATACAAACAGCTGCGGAAGTAGTTCATATCAGCAAACGATAAGCGTAACAGCAATTCCTGTTGCTACAATAACTACTAGTGGACCTACTACATTTTGTCAAGGACAATCAGTTGTTCTAAGTGCGCCTGCCGGGATGAACTATGTTTGGTCTGATGGAAGTACGGCTTCATCGATCAATGTATCAAGTGCAAATTTGTATACGGTAACTGTTAGTAACAACTGCGGAACATCTACAGCTTCTCAATCGGTTACTGTTAATCCTCTTCCGCAAGTATCGACTACAGTTAGTGGGCCGTTAATTTTGTGTAATGGAGATTCTGCAATTATTACTGCAACAGGTAATAATAGTTTTTTATGGTCGACTGGAGAGACAACTGCATCGATTACTGTACATAATATTGGAACTTATACTGTATCGGTAACGAATAGCTGCGGAACAAGTACATCATCACAAACATTTACACTAGGAACATTACCTTCAATATCTATCACGGGATCTGACGGTGTGATATGTAATCCGGGAGTAGAACATTTAGAAGCAACAGGAATAGGAACCTTCTTATGGTCGACAGGAGCAACGGGATCTACTATTAATGTAAATTCAGCAGGAGTTTATGTTGTTACAGCTACCAACAGTTGCGGTAGTAATACTGATTCAATAACAATTACTCCTAGTACATTGGTAGCTGATTTCACTCCTAGTATAACAACCGGTCCGGCGCCATTGACTGTTACCTTCTTTAATCAATCGCAAAACGCTGCATTATATAACTGGGCATTTGGCAATGTTGGAACATCTCCATTAGACACTCCGGAATACACGTTTACGAATGAAGGAATTTATAATGTTGTATTAACTGCAGAAGATGGATACGGGTGTATAGCAACACACAGCGACACGATTTATGTCTTAAATGCAGGATTATATGTGCCAAATGTTTTCACTCCGAATAATGATGATCGTAACGAAGAATTTAATGTTTCGGGAACGGGCATCACTGGAGTTGAAGGAAGCATTATCAATCGTTGGGGAGATAAAATTGCAACATGGAATTCGTTAACTGAAGGATGGAAAGGAGTAAATTTTGATGGAGACAAAACTCCTGAAGGTGTTTATTATTACATCATAAAAGTTTCATTCGCAAATACCACATCGAAGAAATTATACGGAACGGTTACACTACTACGATAAAAAAGAAAGGAGCGAAAAACGCTCCTTTTTTTTATCCTTCAAAATTTACTTTTCGATGTGTTCCATCGCAATATGGTTTGTTAGATGAATGTCCGCAGCGACAAAAAGCGGTCACCTTATTTTTAGTTTCTTCAGCACCGGAATGAGTTTTCACTTTTAGATTTCCGTAAACCATTAACGGTCCATTAGGAATAACTTCTACAATACTCTCTCCTGAAACAGAAACAGGTTCTTCCGTTTTCATTTCTTTATTTTGATAGTAACTAAGTGCACCTGAAGGACAATTATCGATTTGCTTCATTATTTCCTCTGAAGATCCGCCTTCAGGAGTAACCCATGGACGTTTACGAGGATCAAAAACATCCGGTAATCCTTTAAAACAAATGGCAGAATGAATGCACATTGAAGGCTTCCACACTACAGTAATTTCTCCGTTGCTGTATTTTTTTGTTATGTCTTTCATAAAGCCAATGAAGTTTGAATAGTAATTGAACTAGATAATATTTTATGCACCGGACATTTCTCCGCTATTTGAAGCATTCGATCGAGTTGTTCCGATGTTAGAGTTGAATCTAATTGAATATAACGAACAAATTTTGTTGATCCGTTTTCAGAAATCATTTCAATTTTCGTTGAAATATTTTTGTCGGACCAACCTTTTCTTGCTGCATACATTTTCAAAGTAATAACAGTACATGTTGCTAAAGATGATGCCAGAAGCTCACCGGGATTAGGCCCCAATCCGCCGCCTCCTGCAGTTACTTTTTCATCGGCAATTAATTTTCCGCCGTCATAAATAACAGTAGTAGCATAAGGATTCTCTGAAGAGAAAGCCTCAACAATAATTGTATTCTCCATCGCTACCGAATTTATTATCCCAACATCGGGACTTCAATTAACAGTAAAGAAGCATCGCTATCTGCAGAAATAGAAAAACTAACGGTATCGGATATACCCAAACCATCTCGTTTAGATAATTTTTCTCCATCTATTGTTACTGATCCTTCTAATACGAATACATAAACGCCTGCATTACCTGAGTGCATTTTATACTCTAAGGTATTAGAAGTAGTGATATCCGTTAACGAAAGAAACGCATCTTGATTAATAAAGATTGCTCCATCATTCTCTAGCGGACTAACCACTGTTTGAAATTTATTTAGGCGATCTGCTTTATCAAAAGTTTTTTGCTCGTAACGAGGAGTGATATTTTCAAGCTTCGGGAAAATCCAGAGTTGTAAAAAATTCACCTCTTCATTTCTACTTGCATTCATCTCTGAATGAGAAATGCCGCTTCCTGCGCTCATAATTTGAACATCACCACTGCGAATAATCTCATCACGACCGGTAGTATCCTTATGGTGAAGTGCGCCTGATAAAGGAATAGAAACAATTTCCATGTTCTCATGAGGGTGAGTTCCGAAGCCCATGCCCGGAGCAACCACATCATCATTCAATACACGAAGTAATCCGAAATGAACGCGAGAAGGATCGTGATATCCGGCAAAACTAAAAGTGTGAAAACTATTTAACCACCCGTGATTTGCATGTCCCCGGGAGCCTGCTGTGTGAAGTACTTTTTTCATGTTAAATGAGTATAAAGTTAAAAATTCAACACAAATGTAATAACATTTATTGTATATACAACTATTTACTCTCTCATTTTATCGAGCAATAAGTTAAGCTGTTGTGCTTCAGCCACTTGAATTCCACTAAAAGTCTTGCTCCACTCATCAGTATGGATGTCCAATTCGGCTAATAATTCAAGCCCTTTGGGTGTAATAGTAATATCAACTTGTCGACGATTGGCCTTACAGATATCACGTTTAAGAAGTCCTTTTTGACGTAGTTTCTCCACCAAACGAGTAGCGTTCGAGTTTTTATCGATCATCCTTTCGGTGATATCGGTAAGTCGAACCGGCTCAGGAGAGGCTCCTCGTAAAATGCGTAAAACATTAAATTGCTGAGGAGAGATTCCGTAAGGCTTGAAACGCTGAATGTTCTTCCCTTCAAGCCAACTTGCGGTATATAAGATGTTGATTACTGCTTTTTCAAATTCGTTATTGAATTTGCGTTGATTAATAGCTACTTCCAGTGACATCCGGCAAATATACAATATCAACAGTTGTAATCACAACTATTTGTTTTAAAAATTCAATTTCGAATGGACAATCCTATATTTCAACCCCTTATGTTGGGAATTCTAGTTTGCATCTAAAAAGAATCGATGCTCCACCAAACCTGTTTCTTCAGCTTTACCCACCTTATAGTTTAAAATGAGGTTCGAAAAAGCATTTAAAAAATGTTCATTGCGGATAGTAGTGCTGTCAATTTCTACATTAACAACAATGCTGTTGCGAAAAGTAACTCTAGTATTTATCTCACCTGATATCCTTGGGAAATGATCATGCTTGAATTTTTTGAATCCTTCAGAAACAACAAAATCGTTTAAGCCTGCATGTATGTTAGCAGAACGATTTGATTGTGTACTTGTGGCTGATGCAAAAACTTGAACAAAAAGCAAGAAGTCGACAACCATTAAAAAGATAAGTAGATGTTTAATTTTCATAGCAGAATAACAGAAACAAAGTTCACTGCTTTCTTTATGAAAGTCAATCACGCTTCATGGGTATATTATATACCCACCGACACGTAGTAATGTTGAAATACATACTTAAAATTTCACGAGTGTTTGCGTGCTATTAATTACACGAACAAAATAAACTCCCGGTTCAAGAAATGAGAAATCAACAGATTCGATATTGGTTCCTGAATAAACAATTCTCCCACAGAAATCGAACATCTCCACGTTTATGTTGTGAAGTGGTGCATTCAATTTTAAATTATTCGTAAACGGATTCGGATAAAACAAA
>JAKPPP010000382.1 GCA_029547265.1 Bacteroidota bacterium | reverse complement strand
GAGATGAAGTACCCGGGATCGGAGTCGAACCGATACGATCGTGAAATCACAGGTGTTTGAGACCAGCGCGTCTACCAATTCCGCCACCCGGGCATTTTCATTATGTCTTTAGAGTCTTCCGATCTCATCACTTAGTTAAATCGCCAATGTTCAGATAAAAGAATGAGTAAGGCAATACTTCATCCGATATCAAACGATTTGAATTCAATATGTTAGCAAAGGTGTAAAGGGAATTTTGCGTAACCTATTGAAAACCAAGGTTTTTTGTTTTGTTATTGTGTTTTGGACTGCTAAAATAGGACTAATTATGGCTCACTCCAAATTATGAAGAACCACAGTGAGGTTAATATTTCGAATCTATCGGAGAATGAGCAGTTTATGTTTGTTCTGGTCGAATTCGAAACTCAATTGAAGCTTTTTAACATTTGCTTGTGAATTCATTTTGAGATAAAGCGAATTTTTCTTTTCTTTGCAGCCCTTTTTCCACATAACACAAAAAGAAGTATGGCTCGTCAAGTAAAGATCTTCTCAGGTACAGCGTCGAAATACCTGGCTGAACAAATTGCAGATTGTTACGGAGCCCCGCTTGGCGATGTGCAAGTAGCAAGGTTCAGTGACGGGGAGTTCTCTCCTTCGTTCGATGAGAGTGTCAGAGGTTGCGATGTGTTTATTATTCAAAGCACATTCTCTCCAACTGATAATCTGTTTGAGCTTCTGCTTCTGATTGATGCGGCTAAAAGGGCGTCGGCTCACTATATTACTGCGGTAATTCCTTATTTCGGATATGCACGCAGCGACCGTAAAGACAAGCCAAGGGTAGCTATCGCTTCTAAAATGGTAGCAAACTTGTTGTCGGCAGCCGGAGTAACCAGAATCATGACCATGGATTTACATGCGCCTCAGATTCAAGGGTTCTTCGATGTTCCGGTTGATCATATGGATGCGTCAGCGATCTTCGTTCCTTATATTAAGACTCTCGACTTACCGAATATGCTCATTTGCGCTCCCGATATGGGCGGCGTACACCGTGCTAGAACTTACGCTTCGTATTTCAATACGGATATGGCTGTTATCGATAAACATCGTAAACGTGCAAATGAGATTGAAAGTATGACTGTAATCGGTGATGTTCGCGGTCGCGATGTGATCCTTGTGGATGATATCGTTGATACCGCAGGAACTCTTACTAAAGCTGCCGGCTTATTGGTGGATTCAGGTGCTGCAAGCGTTCGCGCTTTCTGTACTCATCCCGTGCTAAGTGGAGCAGCTTATGAAAGAGTTGCTGAATCTAAATTGACTGAACTGGTTGTTTGCGATACAATTCCGTTGCGTAAACCTTCCGAAAAAATAAAACAATTGCCTACATCTGCATTGTTTGCAAAAGCAATTCAGCGTGTATACGCATATGAATCTATTAGCTCACTGTTTGTAAAAGCATAATTCTTACCCTAATGAAAACGATTGAAATTCAAGGCACAAAACGTACTGATATCACGAAGCAAGAAGTAAAACAGCTTCGTAACAACGAAATGGTACCATGCGTATTGTATGGTGGCGAAGAGCAAGTTCACTTCTCTGCTCCATTATCTGCCTTCAAGGGTCTTATCTATACTCCGGATGTTCACATGGTGAAATTATCTGTGGAAGGAAAAGAGTACCTATGTGCTGTTCAGGATGTTCAGTACCATCCCGTAACTGATATTATTATTCACGCTGACTTCTTACAGGTATTCGATAACAAGCCTGTAACGATGAGCATCCCTGTTAAATTTACAGGTGCTTCTGAAGGTGTGAAAATGGGAGGTAAATTAGTTACCAAATATCGTCGCCTTAAAGTGAAAGCTCTTCCGGCTCACTTGCCTGATTTTATCTCTGTAGATATTTCTGCTTTGAAAATCGGTGGCGGTATCCGCGTTCGTGACTTAAATGTTGAAGGTGTTACTTTCTTAGAGTCGCCTGCTAATGTGATCGTTGGAGTTAATATGACTCGTAACGTTTCTGCTGATGCAGCAGCTGACGCTAAAAAATAATTAGCCGACAGATAAATTATTTCAGAGGGATCCTGTTCAGGGTTCCTCTTTTCTCTTTTATAGATAAGTCGTCATTCCGTGAAATTTCTAATAGCAGGTTTAGGAAATATTGGTCCCGATTATGTCAATACTCGACATAATATCGGATTCGATGTGGCCGATGCTGTTGCCAATTCCCTCGGAGCTTCTTTTGTTTCCGGGAAAAAAGCTTGGGTCGCAGAAGCCCGCCATAAAGGCAAACAACTCATCATTATTAAACCAACCACTTTTATGAATTTAAGTGGTGAGGCCGTTCGCTTTTGGATGCAAGATCAAAAGATTGCTCGCGAACATGTATTAGTTGTTACCGACGACCTTGCCCTCCCTTTTGGTACCCTTCGGATGCGCCCCGCAGGTGGCGCCGCCGGACATAATGGCATTACAAGTATTATCGAATGTCTTGGTACCGATCAGTTTGCTCGCCTTCGCTTTGGCATCGGTAACGATTACCCAAAAGGCCGCCAGGTAGATTATGTACTGGGTAAATGGGGTAAGGAGGAAGCTGCCGCCCTGCCGGAAAGAATCTCCGTAGCTGAAGATATGGTGAAAAGCTTCGCTGCAATAGGGCTGCAAATGACAATGAATGCCTTTAATAATAAATAACGGCAGGATTTTTGTTTGGCTTCCCGTAACCAAATCTATCACCAAATGAAAAAATACCTTTACTCTCTTATTGCTGTCCTTCTTTTTGCTCAGCTATCGCTGATCGCTCAAACGGATGATAATTCAAGATCTTTGTGGAATAAGGATATTGTTTCTGTTTTCCCGCAACCAAGCACCGGCCAAGTTAACTTCTCTTTCCCAACCCAAATTACGAATAGCCCTAAAGCTGTTGTTTACGACTTATTGGGAAATGTTGTAGCTCACCCTGAAATGGAACGCCAAAACGCAAATACGTTTTCAATCAATTTATCCGATAAAAAACCGGGTTATTATTTCGTGAAAATTCAAACCGACGATGCTTCGTATTCTCGAAGAGTAACTATTCGTCAGTAATAAATTATTAGTTCTTATTAAAGGCAGTCGTTTACCGGCTGCCTTTTTTGTTTATTTTATTTTCTCAGTCCGTGATTTAATATGAATGAGAAATAAAAAAAGGATATACCCCTTTGGATATATCCTTCTTAAATTTTTACTGTATAGTTTTTACTTTACATCTATTCCTAATTCTTTCAATTGATCGTCGTGAATTACTGATGGGGCATCAATCATTACATCGCGACCACTATTATTTTTAGGGAATGCAATAAAGTCGCGTATGCTTTCTGATCCTCCAAATAGCGAACATAAACGATCGAACCCGAATGCAATTCCTCCATGTGGAGGTGCGCCGAATTCAAATGCATTCATCAAGAATCCGAATTGCTCTTGTGCTTCTTCTTTCGTAAATCCTAATAACGAAAACATCTGTGATTGTAAACTGCGATCGTGAATACGTATAGATCCTCCTCCAACTTCAACACCGTTTATTACCATATCATAGGCATTTGCTCTCACTGCTCCGGGATCTGATTCTAACAATGAAAGATCTTCCGGTAAAGGTGAGGTGAATGGATGATGCATTGCAAAGTAACGCCCAGCTTCTTCATTGTACTCAAATAATGGGAAGTCAATCACCCATAAACAGCTAAATGTGTTTTTATCGCGAAGACCTAAACGTGTACCCATTTCTAGACGTAATTCATTCATCGCTTTTCGAGTTTTGTCGGCACCGCCCGCAAGAATTAAAATTAGATCACCAGCTTGTGCATTCATTTTTTCTGCCCATGCTTTCAATTGATCGGCATCGTAAAATTTATCTACACTCGATTTTACTGTTCCATCTGCATTTACTCTGGCATATACTAATCCTGTAGCGCCAATCTGAGGACGTTTAACGAAGTCAGTTAACTCATCAAGTTGCTTACGCGTATATTCTGAACATCCTTTTGCATTAATACCGATTACTAATTCAGCATCATCAAAAACTTTGAATCCCTTTTCTTTTACTAAATCATTTAACTCAACAAATCGCATGTCGAATCGTGTATCAGGTTTATCACATCCATAATACTTCATTGCATCAGCATAACTCATGCGAGGAAGTTTATCAATCTTAATACTTTTTACAGTTTCAAATAAGTGACTCACTAATCCTTCAAAAGTATTTAAGATGTCTTCTCTTTCAATGAAGCTCATCTCACAGTCGATCTGTGTGAATTCAGGCTGACGATCCGCTCTTAAATCTTCATCACGGAAACATTTTACAATTTGATAGTAACGGTCGAATCCTGCAACCATCAACAATTGCTTGAATGTCTGTGGTGATTGAGGTAATGCATAAAACTGTCCTTGATTCATTCGAGAAGGAACAACGAAATCACGCGCACCTTCAGGAGTCGATTTTATCAATACCGGCGTTTCTACTTCTAAGAACTTTTGCTTATCGAGGTAATTACGGCTTTCGATAGCAATTCTGTGGCGTAATTCGAGGTTTGCTCTAACATTCGCGCGACGTAAATCGAGATAGCGATATTTCATTCTCAAATCGTCACCACCATCTGTTTGCTCTTCGATAGTAAACGGAGGAGTTATAGCAGCATTTAGGATTTCTAAAACATCAACAACAATTTCAATTTCACCTGTTGACATCTTCAAATTCTTGCTTTCGCGCTCTTTTACCGACCCCGTAGCTTTAATAACGAACTCTCTACCCAACTTACGAGCCTCAAGGCATAAAGTAGAGTTTACATCCATATTGAAGGCCAATTGGGTGATTCCGTAACGATCTCGTAAGTCGATGAAGGTAAGTCCTCCTAAATCTCTCGATTTCTGAACCCACCCGCAAAGGGTTACTTTTTCTCCGATATTCGCTTTGGTTAACTCCCCGCAAGTATGTGATCTTAACATGTCTGATGTGTTTGAAGGTGCAAAAATAAGCTATAATGGGCAATTGCAAGCAGGGGAGGGAGGGGAAATAAAAGGTAATTTAGGGGGATGGAAAAGGATCGAGTGCGTCTTTATTATTATTTTAGTGCACTTACAATAAAAACAGGCAAAATTCAGTTATAATTAGCCTCTATCACCTACAATGAAACGACTCTCATTTGCTATATTTATTTCGGTCCTTCTTTCAGCATTTAACAGCTTGGCGCAGCCATTCGAAATTGGCCATTGGCGCGATCATTTACCGTATATCCATGCCCGATTGATAGTGGATGCCGGTAGTAAAATATTCTGTTCTACCGACGATGGCTTTTACTCATATACTCCTGGTGAGAATGAAATTGTACGTTTGTCGAAATTGAATGGGTTAAGTGATTTCGGGATTTCTGATATTTCCTACAGCAGCGCTTATCATAAATTGGTGATTGCATATAATAATACCAATGTCGATTTGTTGAGTGATGACATGTCGGTTATCAATATCTCAGATATTAAAAGAAAAAATATTCCGGGTAATAAACGTATCAATAATGTTACTGTCGATGGACGAAATGCTTATCTAGCTTGCGGCTTCGGAATCGTTGTAGTGGATCTTCAACGTAATGAAATTAAAGACACTTACTATGTTGGGCCATCAGGATTAAGTGAAGTTTATGAAGTAGCATTTGATGCTACTTATCTATTCGCCGCTGCTGAAGATGGAGTGTATAGAATTGAAAAGGCGAATTCGAATCCTGCTAATTTTAATGCATGGACAAAAATTCTCGATGATACCGGTGATCAAGGGTTTTTTAAGAATGCAGTTGTGCATAATAATATTCTGCTGGTGAGCTATTCACGATCAGCCGGAGATAGTATAATGGCCTATGATGGTAACTGGGGATATGCGTTACCGTTAGAATTGCAATCTATTTCACAGAAGTATAATCTTGCAGAGATAAATAGTAGTTTAGTTGTTTCTGAATCGTTCGCCGTTTCTGTGTTTGACAATTCTTTTAATCGTATTAAGTATATCGATGGGTCTGTTGTCTTAGGTCCGGATTTTCGTGATGGAATTATTGATGCTTCGCAAAAAGTTTGGGTAGCCGATCACAATAAAGGATTAATAAAAGTCGATAATTCTTTATTGAGTTACTATAATCCCGATGGTCCTTACAGTTCCGCCTCTAACGATATTCAAATTCAGAATAATGTACTTTGGGTTTCTCACGGACCAAAAAATAGAGGATGGAAAAACAATTATGCCTATTTAGGTTTCTCAAGATTTTCGGGAAGTGATTGGACTACGTTTGATGGCTATTCTGCTTCAACACCTTTATTCAACCAATATAATTTCTATGATAATGTTTCATTAATAATTGACCCTTCCGATGTGAGTCACATTTTTGTAGGTGCTACCGGCCCGGGATTACTAGAGTTTAAATACGATGCAGCAAATCAGAACGGTTCACCATTGAAATTTTATCGTGATACAAACAGTACGTTAATTCAGCAAATAGGTAATCCGGGTCAAGTAAAAGTACACGGTATGGCACTTGATGAAAATAGAAATTTGTGGGTCTCAAATGCAGGTACCCCTACAGTGATAAATGTTTTGAAAAATAATGGTCAGTGGAAAGCTTTTAGTTTTCCGGGCGCAGTAAATGCCAATACTTTCTGCGGACAATTAATCATTGATCAGAATGGTTATAAATGGCTAAGCGTATTTGAAAATATTGGAGGCAAGGAAGGTGTTTTGGTTTATAACGATAATCAAACAATAGATAATACCTCTGATGATCAATTTGAAATAGTTGATTTTGGTTCGAATCGCGTGAGAGTAATCAAAATGGATAATGAAGGTACAATTTGGACTGGCACCGATCAAGGAGTTTATATTTTCTATCCTCCAAGCTTAACGCCTCAACAAATCCTTATAAAACAAGATAATGCTTATCAATACTTGCTTGCAACCGATGTTGTTACAGTGATAGCAATTGATGGAGCAAACAGAAAA
>JAKPPP010000359.1 GCA_029547265.1 Bacteroidota bacterium | reverse complement strand
GTTGAAAAGACCCTCGAGCCTGTAAATTTCGCTGAAATCAAAAAGAAGATGGATGCTCAACTCGACTCTATCGATGTCGGAGCCCCTATGTTATTGGAGAAATACAGCAAAAACAAAAATTCTAAGTCTTTTGTCCTTCTTGTGAAATATTCTACTGAGGAATCAAGTTATATGATGGTAATGTCGCTGAATATGCTGCTGATAAAAGACCGAATTGTGAATTTGGCCTATTATCGCGAATACCATGACGAAGCCGATATCACAGCCATGAAGGCGAGTAGTGATGTGGTGGTAAAGCGTGTCCTAGATGAAAACTAGACCCTATATTGCTTAATATACCCCTTAAATAAAATTGTGGAACAATCTTTGGTATATCGATTTACCCAAAATCAGATAAATATGAATCATAAATTCTTTGCATCAATATTTCTTATCAGCGGAATGTTGTTCGCATCTTGTTCGCCTAAAATTCCGTTCACCCAAAGTGTAAGAGATCAATACAAGTTATCTCCTGCCGAACTTCAAAAAATTCAGTTCTATACTTCCGATCCCATCGTTTTGCGTAAGGGAACTGCTGCTGAAAGGGAAAAAACTACTGAGGACGGTAAATTGATCATTAAAAGCGGAAAGTCAATTCAACAAGTAATTATTAAAGCCAAAACTCCGGGTGCTGTCGATCAGGTAGCAGATGTTAACAGCTTTAAAGTGGCTTTTGAAGATGGTGCAGAAAAGAGCTTTTTGTTTAGCAGCTCCGGCGATAGAAACGGTTATTACCGTCTTGTTCCTGCATCCCGTGAAGGTGGTAAGTTGAAAGTCAACTATGGCGGCGATTCTTATTATGCCGTTGATGGTAGCGAAGGCGCCGTTCTTCTCTTTAAAATGAAAAGCCTAAAGGAATTGAAAGTCGTTGAGAAAGTCGCCAAGGGTAAAAAGGTGAACTAATCAGATAAATAATAAAAGCGCTGTCGATTGATAGCGCTTTTTTATTGTATCTATTTGTCCTTTGCTGTACCTTGCCGGCATAATTCAATCCTATGCGAAGTATTCCTTTCTTTTTGTTTTTATGTTATTCTGTGCTTGCCAATGCCGCTAATTCGTGGACAAGCGTTGCCGATTTTGGTGGCACTGCCCGTTATACTGCCGTTTCTTTCTCTTCGGGAGGATATGGCTTTACAGGTTTAGGTGAGGATGCTGCAGGATATAAAAATGATATGTGGAAGTATGATCCTGTAACTGATGCATGGACACAAGTGGCTTCATTGCCTGCTACAGGTCGTGGAGGCGCCTCTGTATTTGTTTTAAGTCAATCTGCCTATATAGTAGCAGGAAAAGACAGCAGCGGTCCTCTAGTCGAGAATTGGAAATATAATACAGTTAATAACGTTTGGAACGCTAAGGCAGATTTGCCCGGCACTTCTCGATCATTAGCTAGCGGGTTTGCAGTTAATGGAAACGGCTATGTTTGTTGCGGATTGCATGGATCGCAACAGTATTTAAATGATGCTTGGCAATATGATGCAAGTACAGATACTTGGACAGCCATCAATAATTTTGGAGGATCGAAACGTGCATTTGCGGTATCATTTGTTTGCAACAATGAAGCTTACGTTGGAACAGGATACGATAGCAGTAATAATTACAAAGCAGATTTCTTTAAATATGATCCTATTGCGGGACAATGGACTTCGATTGCACCATTAGCGGGGAATATACGATGGGGTGCTACTGCATTTGCGATTCAAGGGTCTGGATATGTATGCAGTGGATTTTATAACAATACTTTTTACAATGATTTGTGGGAGTATGATGTACAGAATGATAATTGGATTTCTCGTACAGCACTGTCAGGACCAACTAGAAGTCATTCGTCTGCATTTGTTATCAATGGATATGCTTATCTCTTTGGTGGTGCTAACACAGTTTTCTTGAATGATGGATGGAAATATGAACCCGCAAACTCGTCTGTAGGAGTGAACGAAATAACAAATAGTTTATTGACTGTTCCTCAGGTTTTAGAAAGAGGAAAAGAGCTTAGTTTATCGGACTACGGTAATTGCAAGTTGACAGTGTTCGATGCAACAGGGAATATGATTTGCCGCGACAAAAATCAATTTACGTTTAATGAGTCGGCAGGAATTTATTTGCTAAGCATTCGTGATGACAAGAAAGTGATTTACACAGGTAAATTATTAGTATATTAATCAGATTTATTAAGCAGAAATAGGAGTCTTTTTCGCATTCCTGATTTTGCTATATCCGTGCAAAACAACAGCCAATAGAATTATGAAGCTTCCGATATAAAATCCGGTATTAAGCATTTTGTCTTCGTGAAAAAGAATAATTGCTAGTACAATACTATATAGCGGTTCGAGGTTTACCGACAAGTTCATCGTAAAAGCATCGAGTTTTTTAAGCGCATGCAATGAAAGGGTGAAAGCTACCGTTGTGCAAAATACTGCGAGTATAATAAGGTACATCCAATCGTTAAAATCAGGCAAAACAAATCCCGAATTATTTACATAATACCATATCGGCAAACAGCAAGTAAGAAGAAGGAAGCCTGTTCCTAATTCATAAAATGTAATAAGGGCAGGATCGTGCTTTCCACTCAGTGATTTATTCATGATAGTGAATAATGATGCTAAAAACGCACTCACTAAAGAAAGAATTATTCCTTTCAAATAAAACTGTTGAACAGAGAAAATAATATAGATACCCAACATCACTCCAATGCCCAGCAAAACTTCTGATTTACGAGGAAGCTTTTTATGGATGAGGGGATCGAGTAGGGCAGTGAAGAGCGCAACAGAAGAGAAGCAGCTGATAGCAATTGAAACGTTTGAAGCTTTGATGGCACCGTAAAAGGTAATCCAGTGCAAAGTAATTACAGCACCAATCCCGGAAATATGTTTAATTTCCTTGAAGGTTAATGATTCAAATTTCTTAGTAGATAGTAAAAAAATAAAAGTGGCTATTGAACTAAGCATCATTCGATACCAGACCAATAGCCCCTCATCTAAGGATATTACCTTGCCAAGAATTGCAGTGAAGCCCCAAAGCACAATTGCAATATGCATTTGGAGATAGGCTTTCCGCATTCCTTAAAAGCGCATCAAGTTTTCGTAAAGTTCTTTAATGGGTAGTCCCATTACATTGTAAAAAGAACCTTGAATATAATCAACACCAACCATTCCAATCCACTCTTGAATTCCGTATGCTCCGGCTTTATCAAGAGGCTTGCATGTTTCGATGTAGTATTTAATTTCTTCTTCACGTAGCACTTTGAAAGATACATCAGTCTTTACGAAGAAGCTTTCCGACTTACGGTTCGACATAATGCAAACTCCAGTTATTACTTGATGGCGACGACCTGAAAGTAATTTTAACATACGTTCAGCATCTTTTGCATCTGTTGGCTTACCTAATATAAGATCGTCAACTGCAACTAATGTATCAGCGGTGATAACAATACCACTTTCATGGACTTCGGCTTTAAATGCCAATGCTTTTTTTCTTGCCAAAAACATGGCTATGTCTTCGCGACGAAATTGCGTAGGTATAGTCTCATCCACATCTTTCGCCAACACTTGAAACTTTAATCCCAGCTCTTTAAAAAGCTGCTCACGCCGAGGTGAGTTTGATCCCAGAATG
>JAKPPP010000356.1 GCA_029547265.1 Bacteroidota bacterium | reverse complement strand
CCGGAGAATGATTGTGCTCGCAATGAAAAAGAGGCAATTATGAAACAACTTAGTAACAGTAGTTTTAATTTCATGGAAGGGAATAGGTCTTAACGGTGCATAAATTTAAACAAAAAAGCATCGCCTACAAATGACGATGCTTCTTTTTGCTACTGTTATGATCAAAGATCAATGTTTCTCGGGAATAGTCTTAGTCGAGTTTTAATACTGCTAAGAAAGCTTGTTGAGGAATTTCAACACTTCCTACCTGACGCATTCTCTTCTTTCCTTCTTTCTGTTTCTCGAGGAGCTTACGCTTACGAGAGATGTCACCACCGTAACATTTTGCTGTTACGTCTTTACGTAATGCTTTGATGGTTTCGCGTGCAATAATTTTAGCTCCGATTGCTGCTTGAATGGCAATCTCGAATTGCTGACGCGTGATTAACTCTTTTAATTTTTCGCAGATTTTCTTTCCGAATGTAAATGAATTGTCTCGGTGAATCAATGCCGATAAAGCATCTACCGGTTCTCCATTTAAACGAATATCTAATCGTACTAAATCACTTTTTTGATATCCGATCTGGTGATAATCGAACGATGCATATCCTTTCGATATCGATTTTAATTTATCGTAGAAGTCAAATACAATCTCCGCCATCGGCATATGGAATATTAATTCAACACGATCAGTGGTGAGATAGCTTTGGTTCATTATAACTCCGCGTTTATTGATACAAAGCGACATAATTGGCCCGATGAATTCTGACTTCGTGATTATCGTTGCTTTGATATACGGCTCTTCAATACGATCCATTTTACTTGGATCAGGGAAGTCGCTCGGATTGTTTACTACAAATTCTTCTCCATTGGTTAAATACGCATGGTAAGATACGTTAGGAACAGTAGTAATTACTGTCATGTTGAACTCACGCTCTAAACGCTCTTGGATAATCTCCATGTGTAACATGCCCAAGAATCCGCAACGGAACCCGAAGCCTAATGCTGCCGATGATTCCGGTTCAAATACTAACGATGCATCGTTCAACTGAAGTTTTTCTATAGAGAAACGTAGCTCTTCGTAGTCTTCGGTGTCTACAGGATAAATCCCCGCGAATACCATCGGCTTCACATCTTCAAATCCTTCAATCGCCGCAAGGCAAGGATCATTTACGTTGGTGATAGTATCTCCAACTTTTACTTCTTTCGCGTCTTTAATACCCGAAATGATATATCCTACGTCGCCTGTCTTAACAACATCACGCGGCGCTTTGTCAAGCTTTAAAATTCCGATTTCATCGGCATGGTACTCGCTTCCTGTAGCGAAGAACTTAACGTGCGCTCCTTTTCTGAATTCACCATCTACTACTTTGTAGTAAGCAATGATTCCGCGGAAAGAGTTAAATACTGAGTCGAAAATCAAGGCTTTTAACGGAGCATTCGGATTTCCTTTTGGTGCAGGTATGCGATCAATAATGGCTTTTAAAATGTCCATTACACCCATTCCCGTTTTTCCTGAAGCAGGTATGATCTCGTCGCGGTCGCAACCCAATAAATCTACTATCTGATCTTTTACTAACTCCGGCTCAGCACTCGGAAGGTCGATTTTATTAAGAATCGGAATGATCGTTAAATCATTTTCTAAGGCTAAGTATAAATTTGAAATCGTCTGTGCCTGAATACCTTGCGCAGCATCTACAATCAAAAGAGCTCCTTCGCAAGCTGCAATGGAACGCGATACTTCGTACGAAAAGTCAACGTGCCCCGGAGTATCAATAAGGTTTAAAATGTACTTTTTACCATCAAGGGCATAATCCATCTGAATGGCGTGACTTTTAATGGTAATACCACGTTCACGTTCCAAATCCATGTCGTCAAGTACTTGAGCCTGAAGGTCTTTCTTTGAAACGGTATTGGTGTATTCAAGTAATCGGTCGGCAAGTGTCGACTTACCGTGATCAATATGCGCAATGATGCAGAAGTTTCTAATATTTTCCATTGGGACTGCAAAGGTAGGGTTTTCAGAGGGTTCCTTCCAACCTTTTTATCAGGGTATGCATTTTATTGTCAATGAGGACAAAAACAAAGCTTTGGAGCCGGATTTTAAAGCTCGTTTCGCCTTATTCAGCGCCTTTTTTGTTCGGTTTAAAGTGAAAGGTTTCCTCAATTAAGTGCAAAGACCTAGTTTGGCTTCATCATTCAATTTAATGGCCCGTACACATGAATAAATATTACACATCATCTCTATTTAATAGTATCTGTATATTGGCTTTGCTGATAGTAAGCTTCTCTCAGTCGGCGAATGCACAATGGAATACGCTGGTATCGGGAACAACTGAGCATTTTAGTGCAGTCGATTTTGTATCTGCGAATACAGGATTTGCGGTTACCGACGACTTTGTGAATGGCGGAAAAATCTTTAAAACGACTAACGGAACAACATGGAGTCAAGTGTATACGTCTCCAAATTATTTATTTACCGTGCATTTTATCTCTGCATCAACGGGATGGGCAGCAGGAGGAGTTACTCCGAATGGCGTTATCATGAAAACGACAAATGGTGGTGCTACTTGGACTGTTCAAACTACATCAGTAAAGCAAATTCTGTCCATTTGTTTTGTGGATGAAAATGATGGCTGGGCAGTAGGTATCGACGGAACCGTTGGAACACATTTTATATATCACTCTTCGAATGGCGGTACTACATGGACACAACAAAGTACAGGCTTCGATTATTTGCGAACGATTGATTTTGCAAATACTGATGAAGGTATAGCGGCAGGAGATAATGGTCAGGTATATACCACAAGTAATGGAGGTGTCACATGGACCCAACAAACTTTCCCTGTATTTCATATTTCTACAGTGAAAATGGTGAACTCGTCGGTTGCTTATGTTGCAGGTGCATACGGAAATGGTGGAGTATATAAATCAACAAATGGAGGAACCAATTGGACCTCTCAAATGATCCCAACAATACTTGGGATGTCAGGTGTCGATTTTGTTAACCCCGATACAGGATTAGTAGTTGGGGAGAATGGAAAAGTGTTGTTTACATCGAATGGAGGATCAACCTGGACAGCCCAAAACAGCGGTGTCACCGATTGGCTCTCATCAGTAAAGTTTGAGAATCCCAATTCAGCGTATGCGGTCGGATCTAACGGACGAATAATAAAGTTTGGAACAACCACGGGAATACCAACAGTAACACGTGAAGTTTCTGATCAAATTTATCCGAATCCTGCATCAGGCAAAGTGTTTTTCAGCAATGAATTATCAAATGCAGAATCACTTAGCATCTCTGATCTTAACGGAAAGGAAATGATGAAAGTAGATCGTGATTTCTTAGAAACAGCCGACGGACTAAATATTGAATCGTTAAATTCCGGAGTGTATTTTGTGAGTATACGATATGCAGCCGAGTCAGCTATTCAGAAGTTGATTGTTCAATAAGCTCAGAAAATTATTGAATGACTGACTGAATGAATGGCAGGATGAATGAATGTTATTCAGGATTTAATTTGAGATAGGGAGCCAAAGAAATGGCATACATCATTCTTGAGGGATATAAATAAACCTTGACACAAATCTACTTTTTCAGAGAAGTTTAACTGTAATTGCGTTGCTAAGACAAGCATAAAGTATCTTAGAAATGTAAAATCTTTAGGCACATCAAAAAACTGTCATTTTTTTCAGATATGCTTTTTATCTTTGCCACATGAGTGAAGTCCAAACTACGTCGAAATGGAAAGACCGATTGAAAAAAATCGGGATTATCGGCTTTTTCTTCTTTTTGCTGAAAGGCTTAGCTTGGTTGGGCTTGGCAGCTTGGTTTTTTAAAGACTAATGAATCTTATTTTTGTAAATCATTGGGACTAAGTGCTTAAAAAAACTTTTGGGACGTGCAACCCTTTCCTTAAAATCATCATCTATAGTATTACAGCATCACCAAAACGATGACGGATGAACAACTTGTTGAAGGATGTAAGCTTCAAAACCCTTCCCACCAAAGGAAGCTGTATGAGAAGTTTTCGCGGAAGATGTTCGGGGTCTGTTTAAGGTACGCTAACAGCAGAGAAGAAGCTGAGGATTTGTTGCAGGATAGTTTTGTGAAGGTGTTTCAGCATGTTAGTTCTTTTAAAATGGAAGGTTCGTTGGAAGGATGGGTGAGAAGGATCGTAGTTAATACATCGCTTGAGTTCATCAGAAAGCAAAAACTTCAATGGGTTAACATAGAAGATGCCGATGAGCCGGCAGAATCGGAAGTAGTTTTAGATCACATGAATGCCAAAGAGTTGTTGATGATCATAAATAAGCTTCCAACCGGTTTCAAAGCAGTGTTTAACCTTTATGCCATTGAAGGATATAACCACAGAGAAATCGGCGACTTGCTAGGGATCACCGAAAGTACCAGTAAATCGCAGTACTCCAGAGCAAAAGCGGCTTTAGTAAAGTCGATACAAGAAATAGAAAGTGCCACAAAAGATATAGTTAAAGAATAGTCATGAAACAATTTGAAGAACAGTTTAAGGATGCATTCGACGGTTTTGAACCGGAGGTGGATCCTTCTGTATGGACAAATGTGAGTAATGCTATTTCTTCACCGGCATCTACGGCGGCGACGGCTGCTAGCGGAAGTGCAGCGGGTGGTTTTTCAGCGGTAGCGGGATGGGTGGCAGCAGCTATCACCATTGCAGCAGGGGTATTAATTTATCATTTTGTTAGCCCGGCAGATTCTACAGTTTCTAAAGAGAATCAACCTTCAACAACGATTAGTGCTCCGGTAAATGAGTCAAGTAATACTTCAACTGAAGAAACTACTACTCAAAATTCGAATCCGGTAGCTCAAGAAAAAATTGAAAATCAATTTGTAACGGAATCAACTACAGATCTAAATTCGCCTGTGGCTCCGGTTGTGGTTGAAGAAAGCCAAAAAGTAGTAAACAGCGAAAGCCATGCCACAACTGTATCGGCTCCTGAACCTGCAAAACATGAAAATACAGTAGCGTCGAAAAACAGTGAAAAAGCTGAAAATTCGCCCAATTTTACCCCAAATCCGGCAAAAACAGCCGAAAATCAGGTCGAAAATGCGATAAATCCGGTTTTAATTGCATCTTCACATTGTGGGTTTGCACCGTTGCAGGTAACCTTTATGTTGAACAGCAATCTTAAAACAGATTTCAACTTTGGCGACGGCAATGTGGCCTTCAAAACGAATTCAATAACACATAAATACGAGAATTCAGGACGTTATACTGTTACTTGTGAAGTAAACGGTAAGCAGTTAACCACTGAAATAGAAGTACTTGGGCAACTCGGTACGGCATTTAGTCCGAATGGCGACGGTATCAACGATATCTTCAATTTCGGAGGCAACGATGTAGAAAAAGTAGATGTAAGAGTTTACAACCGTTACGGTAAAACCATCTTCACTGGTTCGGGGAGTAATCCGGGCTGGGATGGATATTTATCAGACGGCTCAAAAGCTGAGTCAGGTACCTACTTTTATGATATCTTTGCGACCTCTGTCGGTGGCACCGACTTCAAGCAAAAAGGAACAATCAATCTATTCCGATAATCAACCAACACCAAACAGATTTAATAAACATGAAAAAACTGTTTACTCTTCTCCTCCTTACGGTCATGGCATTAGCCTTTGCACCACAGGAGTCTAAAGCGAGTCACCTTGCAGGGGCTGACTTAACGTACACCTATACGGGTATTCCGAACACTTATTTGTTTCACCTTGTTGTGTATCGCGACTGCTCGGGAATCTCTGTAGATCCTGATTATCCTATTTGTTATGAATCACCTTCATTAGGTACCAGCGGTACATTTACCGTGAATCAAATCAACGTTATCGTTGTACCTCAATCTCCATGCGTTTCATTCCCGGCTAATAACTGCCCGGGTGGACAAGGAGATATTGAGCAATATTCATATGAAGGAACAATTACTCTTCCGGGAACTGCCAGTGATTGGAGAATATCTTGGGAAAGTAATGCAAGAAATCCAGCAATTACTACATTAGTGGGTGCCGCTGGATATTCTTTATATGTTGATACTTACCTCGACAATGTAATTGCTCCAACGAATAACTCACCTCAATTTACAGGTTTAGCTTATTCACGTTTTTGCGTGGGTAACGTATTTTACTATGATCAAGGTGCGTTTGATGTTGATGGAGACTCATTACATTTCTCTTTAGTTGATGCATTGTCTACAACTAATTTAGGTTCATGCCCTGCAACTCCAACTCCTGTGAGTTATGTATCAGGATATTCTGCAACAAATCCTTTATCATCTAGTGTTCCTATTGCAATTGATCCGAATACAGGTGTAATTAACTTCGTTCCTAATCAGGTTCAAGTAGGTGTAATTGCGGTTTTGGTTGAAGAGTTTCGTAATGGAGTTCAAATCGGTTCTGTGCGTCGTGATCTTCAGATTAACATCATTTCTCAGTGTAACGCAATCATTCCATCATTCTTGAATTCAACATTGACTTCAACACCGGGTGGTATCTTATTATCAAACTGTAACGAGCATAAGGTTATCTTAGCTTTTGATACATCATTCCAATGCGGTTCAGCAGTTCCTACCGATTTCCGTTCATTTGGTCCATTTGGTGTGCCAAATCCGGTTATTGCAGTTAATCCTGTTAACTGTCAAAATGGTCTTACAGATTCGATTGAAGTTACTTTCTTAAATCCACTGTCAGTAGGTCAAACAAAAGTTTGGGTGAAACGTGGGTTCGATGGAAATACCTTATTGTCAGAGTGCGGTTCTGAATTATTAGAAGGTGCTGATACGGTAAACGTGTTTGTTCAGGTTGACGCCAGTACATTGTTCCCAGTAAACGATTCTTTAAATTGTATCTTTAATACATTCACGGTATTCTTATCGGATAGCGTTTATTGTTTCTCTATTGCTCCTGATGGTTCCGACTTCCTTTTGGTTGATGGAGCAGGTAATAATTATCCTATTGCTGCTGCTTATGGAAATTGTACAGGAAACACATTAAAATCACTAAGTGTTACAATCGTAATGGCGAATAATGTTAGTGCTGCCGGCCCGGTTTACTTAATGATTAATAACGGTGGATCTACTGATGGTAATACTCTTGCCGATGATTGCGGTGTATTCTATATCAACTTAGATACATTGGCTGTTTTTGGTGTTAACAATAAAATTGCAGTTAACTTAGGTTCTGATCAACAATTATGTTCTTTTGAACCGGTACCTGTTCTTAATAGTGGATGGGCGACATTAACAAATCAATGGTATGATCAAAACGGTGTAATTACCGGAGCAAATACTTCAACGTATACGGCGTCGACTTCAGGAACATATATTGTTACCGTAAATAACGGTCCCGGTTGTTCAGGTCAAGATACAGTTGTTGTTACAATCATCCCAGCCCCTTCCGACAACTTACCTGCCGATTTTACTCAATGTATAAATGATCCTCTTCCTACATTAGATGCAGGAAATACAGGCGCTATTTTCCAATGGTATTTAAATGGAGTTGCAATTAGTGGAGCTACTTCACAAACATATTCTCCAACTGTTGGAGGTGTTTATAGCGTAACAGTTGATAATGGTAATCCTAATTGTATCGGTAACTTCGATGTCGATATCATTACGAATAATCCTTATGTAGTTACATTGAGTAACCAAACTATTTGCTCGAATGGAACTTACCCTATTCTAGATGCAGGTAACCCTGGTGCATCATACCAATGGAATTTAGGCGGTAACCCAATCAGTGGAGCTACTTCACAAACTTATCAAACGACTCAAGCCGGTACTTACAGCGTAACTGTTGGAACAGGTGCTTGTGCAGGCTCAGCTTCAATGGATTTAACAGTAACTCCTCTTCCGGTGGTAACACTTAGCAATGCTTCAATTTGCGATTATGATCCTATCGCAGCAATTGATGCAGGTAATGCAGGTGCTTCTTACCAATGGTATCAAAATGGTACTGCGATCAGCGGAGCTACATCTCAAAATTATACTCCAACTGCTGCAGGTACTTACAGTGTTGATGTTACAAATAATGGTTGTACTTCTAACGGAAGTATGTCGTTAACAATTAACCCTGCTCCGGTATTTACTATTGCCGATACAAATATTTGTAACGACGGTAGCGCATTTATCGATCCAGTTGTAACCGGCGATTCTTATGCTTGGTCTACAGGAGCAACTACTCAAACAATCACTACGTCAACTGCAGGTACTTATACATTAACAATTACTACTGCAGGATGTAATTATTCTAAGAGTGCTAATGTAGTTGTGTTCAACTATCCTGCAGCTCCAACTGTAGCTTGTACTCCGGGAACAGGTGCATTCAAATATATTTATACTTGGTCTGCAATAGCAGGTGCTGTAAGTTATGAAGTAACTGAAGATGGTGGTGCTACTTGGATTCCTGCAAATACTCCTAGCGGTTCTGAAACACATGGAACTACTAACGCTATCGCTGATTTCTCAGTAAGAGCTATTGGTGGAGGTCTTTGTAAAATCGGTGCTTCTTCTGAGCCAACAGCTTGTGAAGTAACTATCCCTAACATCATCACTCCGAATAATGACGGTAAAAATGATGTGTTTACAATTAGTAATATTGAGCAATATCCTGGTAATACAGTTCAAATCTTTAACCGTTGGGGTAAAGAAGTGTATTCTGCCGATGGATATAACAATGCTGATAAGAAGTTCGTTGGTACCGACTGCCCTGATGGCGTTTACTTCGTAATCGTGATCCTTGGCGATGGTACTCCGGCTAAAACATCAACATTGACAATTAACAGATAATTCCAGTAAAGCCAAACTTTATAGTGAGGAGCCCCAATCGAAAGATTGGGGCTTTCTTTTTTCAATCCATTATTAATCTGATATTTGCACGGTTCTTCCCGAACTTATTCGGGATTAATACGTTTAAAGAATAATCTTTAAATTCTATTTATGAAAGTTACGGATCACCTTCGCAATGCCAACGGCAAAACTTTGTTCTCTATCGAAATCCTTCCCCCACTAAAAGGTAAGGGCATGACCGATATCTACAAAGCTATCGATCCGCTTATAGAATTTAAACCTAGCTTTATCGACGTAACTTATCACCGTGAGGAGTACGTTTATAAAAAGCGTAACGACGGATTGCTCGAAAAGAAGTCTGTACGTAAACGCCCGGGTACAGTTGGAATCTGCGCCGGTATCATGACAAAATACAACGTCGACGCTGTTCCTCATATCATTTGTGGAGGTTTTAGTAAAGATGAAACTGAAAATGCATTAATCGATCTTTCTTTCTTAGGTATCGATAATGTTTTATTGTTGCGCGGCGATTCAATCAAAAGCGAAGGTTCATTCAAGCCTGAACCTAACGGTAACGCCTATGCCCTAGATTTAGTTGAACAAGTGGTGAACATGAATCGTGGTGTTTATCTCGACGATGAACTCGAAGATGTATCAAGCACAAACTTCTGTATCGGCATTGCAGGTTACCCCGAAAAACATTTCGAAGCCCCGAACTTAAAAACAGATCTTAAATACTTAAAGGCAAAAGTTGATGCCGGTGCCGACTATATCGTTACTCAAATGTTTTACGATAATTCAAAATATTTTGAGTTCGTAGACCTTTGCCGCGAAAATGGAATCAATGTGCCGATTATTCCCGGTATCAAAATCATGACCACTAAGAAGCAATTGAATATCCTTCCTAGTGTTTTTCATATCGATATTCCTGATGCACTCGCAGAGGCAGTTGAGAAAGCTAAAACTTCCGATCAAGTGAAAGAGATTGGAGTGGAATGGGCAATTCAACAGTGTAAAGAGTTAGTAGCTGCGAAAGTTCCATGCTTGCATTTCTATACAATGGGAAATCCCGATACTTGTAAACGCGTAGCCGAAAAAGTATTGTAATTCTCTTCTCGAATCTCTCTCCTGCAGATGAAAATAATTTTTTACTTGAGTACTTGCGATACATGTAAACGTATCCTCGATGAAATTAAACCGGGTCCCGATGTTGTGTTGCAAGATATTAAAACCAATCCCGCTACACCGGATCAATTAGAGCTGATGAAAAATTTAGCAGGCTCTTACCAAAGTTTGTTTAGTAAAGTGGCTCGTAAGTTTCGCGCTATGGGATTGCACGAGATGCAGTTGAAGGAGTCAGACTATAAAAGATACCTTACAATCGAATATACGTTCTTAAAACGTCCCGTAACGATTGTGGGGAATAAAATATTTATCGGTAATTCCGATAAAGCTGTGGCCGATGCCAAACAGGCTATCCATGAAGGATAATTTTAAAGCTCATCTTTCTGTTTTAGTAGCCAATATAATTTACGGCGCTAATTATTCTATCGCTAAGCTGGTGATGCCGGCGTTTATTCAGCCCTTCGGATTTATTCTTATTCGAGTAGGAGTGTCTGCGATCTTGTTTTTTTTGATGAGCCGATTCTTCATTACCGAAAAGATTGATCCCGCAGATCGTAAACGTTTAATTCTTTGTGCAGTGTTCGGAATAGCAACTAATCAGTTGTTGTTTTTTAAGGGATTGTCGCTTACTTCTCCGATCAATTCGGGATTAATAATGGTTACAAATCCTCTGTTCGTTTTAATTCTTTCCGGTATTTTCTTGCAGGAAAAAATAGGATGGAAGAGAATAGTTGGAATCGTTAGCGGTATTCTCGGTGCAGTAATCTTGATCGTATATGGAAATCGTCATTCAGGTTCTGTGAGTAATCCTCTCGGCGATTTATTCATCATGCTTAATTCGTTGTCTTATGCAGTTTACTTGGTGATGACCAAACCACTCATGTATAAATATCACCCTGTCACTATCATGAAATATGTTTTTGTTTCAGGTGCATTCATGGTTTTCCCTTTCGGATTTAACGATTACATGCAAATTAATTGGACAAGCTTTACAGGAACAATTTGGGCAGCCACATTTTTTGTTGTGATAGGAACTACCTTCTTCGCTTATCTCTTCAATACGCTTGCGTTGCGATCGCTAAGCCCCGGTGTGGTTAGTGTGTATATTTACTTGCAACCTGTCATGGCT
>JAKPPP010000347.1 GCA_029547265.1 Bacteroidota bacterium | reverse complement strand
AAGTAAAAAATTATTTAACATTGAATACCGTGATGTATGATCACGATATGCAATTAGTAAAGTCGATTATTCAAGAAGCACAAGCACAAGGTACTGATGCGGTTATTGCTTCTGATTTTGCTGTAATCGAATTATGCAATCGTTTAAATATGCCTTTGCATATTTCTACTCAAGCCAATGTAAGTAATATTGAAGCAGTAACTTTCTTTTCACGTTTTTCAGATGTAATCGTTCTTGCGCGCGAGTTAACAATGACGCAAATCGAAAACATCACTAAAGAAATTGTTCGTCGCGATATACGTGGTATTTCAGGTGAGTTGATTCGCATAGAGACATTCGTACATGGTGCATTATGCATGGCTGTTTCGGGAAAATGTTATATGAGTTTACATGAGCAAAATGCATCTGCTAATCGTGGTGCATGTACGCAAAATTGTCGACGACCATATAAAGTGACTGATCTTGAAACAGGGAATGAAATGGTAGTCGACAATGAGTATATAATGTCGCCAAAAGATTTATGTACCATCGAAATTCTCGATCAAGTAATTAATGCAGGTGTTGATGTATTAAAAATTGAAGGAAGAGGGAAGTCGGCGGATTATGTTTTTACAACCACTAAGTGTTACAAGGAAGCCGTGGAGGCAGTAGCTGCAGGAACATTCACTGCAGAGCGAGCCGCTGAATGGATGAAAGAACTAGAGACTGTATATAACAGAGGATTCTGGGAAGGATATTATTTAGGACGTAAATTAGGAGAGTGGACACCTAATCCCGGTAATGCAGCAACAGTGAAGAAAGTATATGTAGCAAAAGGAGTAAGATATTATCCGAATGCAGGAGTAGGTGAGTTTGTAGTAGAATCAGGGAAGATGAAAAAAGGTGATCAAATTATGATCATGGGTCCTAACTACGGAATGGTAAAAGTTGAACTTGACGATTTTCGTGTGAATGGCAATGATGCCGAAGAAGCTCAAAAAGGAGATCGCGTAACATTTACTATCGCAGAAAAAATATCGAAGTCCGATAAACTATATAAGCTCGTTTAATTCATCATGCCTAAAATTATTCATACACGCATGAAGTGTATAGGCTGTGGTGTTTGTCACGAGAAACAGCCCGAGTATTGGCGAATGTCGAAGAAAGATGGCAAAGCCACATTACTTAATGCTGAACTAAAAAAAGACAAAGCCATTTTATCTATTCCCGAATCGGAAGCCGACTTTTCACGATCAGTAGCTGCTGATTGTCCGGTGAAGATTATACAGGTAATGTGATTTTTTAAATTAATAAAATGTAATAGCGAAGAGTGTAATTGAAGTAATTGTAATTTGTTTCAATTATACTCTTCGCGATTTATTAGGAGTAAGAAGCGG
>JAKPPP010000341.1 GCA_029547265.1 Bacteroidota bacterium | reverse complement strand
TGGAAGTGGAAATACTAGTTTAGGGTCGCTTACGGTCGCCAATATGCAACAACTACCACTAACTATTCACAATACTGATCCGTATTGGCCATTGATAAATGATATCAATAATAATGCTCAGTGGAAAAGGATGTACGTGGCGCATATGAGAACCATTTTAAATGAGTTTTTCGTATCGAATACCTATCAAACATTAGCAACGCAATATCAAACCTTAGTTGATGCAGCAGTACAATTAGATACCAATAAAGCATTTACCTATACGCAATTTCAAAACTCATTAAACTCAAACACTACAGTAGGAAGTTATCAGGTTCCGGGTATAGTTACGTTGATGAGTGCTCGTGCATCATACTTGCAATCAACAGCAGAGTTTACTGCCATGGCACCTAGTATTTCAGGAGTTACCTCTTCACCTTCATCACCATCTGTTGGTGATTCAGTATGGATAACGGCAACTATCAGCAATGCAACGAATGTGCTGACAGGACATAGAGCAGATCAGGTATTTAAGTTTGCTAAAGAAACAATGTATGATGATGGGTTTCATCATGATGGAGCTGCGGGCGACGGCGTTTACGGAATAGGTCTAGTTGTAACATCGCCATATCTCCAATACTATGTATATGCCGAGAATGCAAACGCTGCTATGTTCTCTCCTGAACGTGCAGAACATGAGTTCTATACTATGAATGCAAATGTTCAAGTAATAGGTTTTCAGCAATTAGCCATTAATGAATTTATGGCAAAGAATGACGGAACAGTAACTGATCAAGATGGTGAATACGAAGATTGGTTAGAGATTTATAACAATACTTCATCGTCGATTAATCTTGGAAGTATTTATTTATCGAATAATATTAATGACCTTTTGAAGTGGAGATTCCCGAATACAACCAGCATTGCTGCTAATAGTGTGCTAGCTATTTGGATGGATCAAGATACTACTCAGATAGGATTGCATGCAAACTTCAAATTATCGGCTTCGGGCGACGCAATTTATATCTTCAATGCCGGAGGCGGAATAGTAGATAGTTTAACATTCGGTCCTCAGAGTTCTGATATCTCAATGTTTCGTTGTCCGGATGGGACAGGAGCATTCGGATATACATTAAGCTCAACATATAACCTAAAGAACTGTGTAACAGGAATCGGAGAGCAAGAAACAGAAACATCATTTTCTATATACCCAAATCCTGCATCAGATCAATTAAACATAGCTTCTCAGAAGAAAATCACAAGTGTACAAGTAATCGATATTCATGGAGCTAGAGTGATAACATCATTAATTAGTCCTGCGAATTCGTTAACATTACAGTTAAATCAGTTAAGCAACGGAATGTATCAAGTAGTGCTTAACAATGGTGAAATGATCGGAAAAGTGATTATCAACAAATAGAAAAAATATAAGTCCTGCCAAATGAAAAGAATCGTTTTTTTGTCGTTCGCAGTAATGACAATGATATTAAGTAGTTGTGAAAAGCCTGCCGGTCAAGGCGGAGATGCAACCATTAAAGGAAAGGTTTGGGTTGAAGATTGGGATAAGAACTTCAATTTGTTGCAATATGAATTTGCAGGTGCCGATGAAGATGTTTATATCATTTATGGCGATGATGTGAATTATGGAGATAAGATTTCCGCTAACAATAACGGAGAGTTCGAGTTTAAATATTTGAGAAAAGGCAAATACAAAATTTACGTTTATAGCGATCAAAAGCAATCAACATCAACGCCGGCAGCACAAGTTGCTGTTGTAGTTGAAGCAGAAATTACAAGTAAAAAGCAAACCTTGGATATTGGCACAATTACAGTTAAAAAATAAATGATGAGAAAAGTTGTCGCGGTGATGATTATCGCTTTAGCGCTTTCTTCGAGTGTAAATGCTCAAAGCAAAAAGACGCTATCGAAATATGGTGTGAAGGCTGTTGTTGAAACTGTTACCGAAGATGGTCAAACAGTGAACGACAGTAAGAAAATACTGAATAAAGACGGTGAAGTTGTTGAAGAAGTGAATTATGATAAATCTGGAGCAGTAAAGGATATCACTAAATACACTTTCGATAAGGACGGGAATTGTGTTGAGGAGGCAGTAATAAAGGACAGTAAAATCACCGAACGAAAAACTACTAAGTATGATGTTAATGGTGAGAAAATAGAAGAAGTTCTTTATGATGATAATAAAATCGTAAAGCGTCACCAGTATTTTTACAATGCAAAAGGCTTGAAAATCGAAAAGCGAACGCTTGATGCTTCCGGTAAAGTGGTTAGTTCACATAAGTTTATTTATCAATAATGTTCGTTTATTCAGCTCCTGAATCGCTCGATTTATTCGACCCTATTTCTCTCGAAGAGATGGGGAAGGCTGAATTAATGGATCGCACCGACCTGAAGTATATGTTCAGGTTAGATCAATTAGATTTTTTCATGAGCAGTGTTGCTGAATATTACAGAGTGCTTGAAATAAACGGAAAGAGATTGTTTCGTTATGAAACGGTTTATTACGATACTGCATATAATAAACTTTACCGTAATCACCATAACGGGATAATGAATCGATTTAAAGTTCGTCATAGAACTTATGTCGATAGTAACTTAGGTTTTCTTGAAGTTAAAGTGAAAAATAATAAGGGGCGCACGGTTAAAGAGAGAATTAAATGTTCCCGTCCCGAATCATTGAATGACAAGGATACTGCGTCGTTTATTTGTTCTTTAGTTGCAATTGACCCCGGTGAATTACACGAAAAAATCGACATCAATTACGACAGAATTACTTTAGTTAGTAAAACGAATGCCGAACGAGTGACAATCGACTTGAATCTTACTTTCATTGCTGATGGCAAAGAAAATATGGTTGACGATTTAGTCATTGCAGAACTTAAACGTGATGCCAAAATGGAATCGCCTTTTTTGAAGTTAATGCGTGATAATAATGTGAAAATAGGATCAATGAGTAAGTACTGTATGGGAATGGCAGTACTTGAATTAGATCCAAAGAAAAATAACTTTAAAGAAGGTTTAATGAAAATATTTAAACTGGTTAAAAAATAAAATTAAAAAAATGATAAACACTATTTTGCTCGATAATGTGAGCGCTGATGGAATAGATACTATAGCAAAGGTTTCTTCAAAATTCGGAATTCGTTTGCTGATCGACTTGATTTCATCTTTTGTGCTAATTCGATTTATTTATTTTCGTTACTATCGAAATAAAGATTTACTGTTCACTTATTTCGTGTTCAATATTGTAATTTTTACCATCTCCTTCTTGTTGAATAGAGTAGAGATCTCTATGGGAGCTGCCTTCGGATTATTCGCCGTGTTTAGCATGTTGCGGTACAAAACAGAAGAGATCAGTATTAAAGATATGACCTATCTCTTCCTTACAATTGCTATCGGGATTGTATCGGCTGTGACTAAGTTGAAAGGTGTAGAAGATACCTATGAGTACATGTTTTTAACCGGAATTATTGCTGCAATGATTTTTATAACATTATTGCTGGAGAGTAATATGTTGATGAAGCAAGAAGCCTTTAAAACCATTTACTACGAAAAAATTGAATTGATTCGTCCCGATAGAAATGAAGAGTTTTTGGCCGATTTGCGAGAAAGAACAGGAATAAACATTCATAGAGCATATGTTCAGAAAATTGATTTCTTGCGAGATTCTGCTCAAGTGAAAATCTACTATTACGAAAATTAAGATTTGTTTGATTGTATGAAGGTGAAGTCGTTGGTCTTTTTTATTTGTTTTCTAGGTGTAGGTGTATCTGCATTTGGACAAATAAATGATGCTCAGATGTGGCTCTCGTTAGCAGGACAAAAACGCTTTACTAAAAATCTAACAGCGGTAATAAATCCCGAGTTCAGAATAGGTGAAAATATTGGAGAACTCAATCGGTTCAGCACTGATATCGGTCTCGATTATAAAATCAATAAACACTTCAAAGCAGGATTGTATTACCGATTTATTTCGAACCGATTACTTGATAATACTTACGAAATCAAAAATCGATTTTATGCTGATTTAAGTGCTAAGATAAAACCCGGAAAGTTTATATTGAACTACAGGGCCCGCTATCAAAATCAATATCAAGATGGAGGCGGAGGGATCGATTGGAATACACCTAAAAGTTATCTGCGAAATAAAATCTCTGTTACTTATGATATGTCGAAGCGTTGGTCGCCGGCAATAAGTTATGAGCTATGGACCAACCTAAATGATAAAATAAATGATAATTATAGAATTGGTATTTCTTTGGATTACGAATGGAATAAAAAGACCAATTTGAATTTGTCGTACTTGTATAATAAAGAGATTAACTTGAATAATCCGTGGACGCTATACGTGATCATGCTAGGATTTGAATACACTTTTTAATTTTTTTTTGGCAATATTTTTCGGGTAAAAGGCAGTCATTAATCTGTGAACTGATTAAATTATCAGGTGAATAGATTTTGCAAATAATATGAGAGGTGATAAATGTCAATGCGCATGAAAATCTAGCTTACTTTTGTTGACGTTAAAGTTACCGTTAAGTTATGATATTATTAATTAATGCTGTGATGGAGCAGCTAAAGAAGAACCTTTTATTCTTAATTAAATTACTGTTAATTCCGGGATTAATTTTGTTTGTTACATTCAAAGTTGGGAAGTCTAATGGGATTGAAGTCAGTGATTTAACTCGTGATACCGCTGCGGTACTTCATGGCGGACCATGGATAGGAATGATATCGATGTTGGGCTTATTTCTATGGTCGGCAGCTGCTACAATAGCTTTAGTTTCAGCTTCCGTACTTAAAAAAGAAGGAAAGTCGAAAGAACTCCGCAAAGTTTTGTTTTTTGGAGGGTGCTTGTCGCTCTTCCTAGGCTTCGATGATGCATTTGAGATGCATGAAGTAGTATTTGAGAATCTGTTTCCATTCGCCGAAAAACTCTTTTACTTAGTATATATCGGATCAATTTTAGGGTATATGATCTTCTTGAAAGACGCATTACTGAAAACCGACTTCGTTTTTTGGTTAGGGGCAATGGGAATGTTTTTCGCTTCTATGGTGCTGGATAATATAGATCCTTTCATTTCACACATGGTCTATTATGAAGATTGCTTTAAGTTTTCGGGGATTTTCCTTTGGGCAGTATTTTATATCAGGACGGGCTATCAAGCCCTAACCGGAGCCATAAAATAAGTCGTTTATAGAGGGAAAACATTAATAATTCAAGGCCTTTTTGTTGCCTTCAATTGGATGTTATTAACAAAGGATTTGGGGTAATTTGGGAATTTCTTCATTTTGGTTCATTCGATTTTCATTTATTTATATGAACTTTGGCTCATTACTAATCGTAATAACACCCAATTCTATAAATTATGAAAAACCTTTTAGCAGCATTAGTATTTGTTTTTGGTGGCACACTTGTTGTAAATGCACAAGACACCAAGCCGGATCCGAACGCACCTGAAATCGTCTTCGAACAAGAAATACATGATTTCGGTACTATCGATTACGCAGGCGACGGAACATATGCCTTCAAATTCACTAATACAGGAAAAGAGCCATTGCTAATTACAGATTGCAAAGGTAGTTGCGGTTGTACAGTTCCTAAGTGGTCGAAAGAACCGGTAACTAAAGGTCAATCAGGATATATCAATGTTAGCTACGATACTAAACGTCAAGGTCCATTCACTAAAACGGTAACAGTTACTTCAAATGCCGGCAAAGGAATGACTAAAGTACTGACAATTAAAGGAGTAGTTAAATCTCAGGAACAAACTGACGATCAAACACCAATCAAAAAGCCTTCGGGAATGTCACCATTAGAAAATCCCGTTAAATAACAATATAAACAATTAAACTTCAATTATAAACAAATGAAAAAATCCATCCTTCTGGTAGCTTGCACCTTATTCATGGCGGTAGCAGCTAACGCACAATCAACTGATAAAGCTGCTCCTGCTGCTGTTGCTCCGGTTGAAAACAAAAATGCTGCTGAAATGACTTTCGATGCATTAGAATACAACTTCAATACTATTAAGCAAGGTGAGTCAGTAACTCGTGAGTTCGTGTTCACTAACACAGGTAAAGAAGATTTAATTATCACAAATGCTACAGGATCATGTGGTTGCACAGTTCCTGTATGGCCTAAAGAACCAACTAAAAAAGGTGGAAAAGGAACTATTAAAGTAACTTTTAACTCAGCTGGTAAAATGGGAATGCAAGACAAAACGGTTACTATCACTTCAAATGCAAAAAATACTCCGGTAGTATTACACTTGAAAGGAACTGTTGAAGCTCCGGCTCCGGTTGCAACTCCTGCAGTTGATGCACCTAAGAACTAATTAAAAATATTGCAGTAAATTTGTAGTCCCGGCAAAAAACCGGGACTACTTATTTTAACACCATGCCAAAAATATCAGACAAAGGGCTTAACATGCCCCCATCGCCCATCCGAAAACTGGTTCCTTACGCAGAAGCTGCTAAGAAGAGAGGAACTCAGATATATCACTTGAATATTGGACAGCCCGACATTCACACTCCTGAAGTGATGATGAATGCTATTCGCAATATTGATTTGAAGGTAGTGGAGTACAGTCATTCAGCAGGTATCGAATCATACCGTAAAAAGCTTGCAGGCTATTATCAAAAGAATAATATCAATGTCGACTTTTCTGACATCATTATTACTACAGGTGGATCTGAAGCAATTGAGATCGGCATGATGGCATGCTTAAATCCGGGAGATGAAATTATCGTCCCTGAACCATATTATGCGAATTATAACGGCTTTTCAACGCAAGCAAGCGTAATCGTAAAACCAATTGCATCTACAATTGAATCGGGATTTGCATTACCTCCGATTTCTGAATTCGAAAAAGCAATTACTCCTCGTACAAAAGCTATTCTTATTTGCAATCCTAGTAATCCTACAGGATATTTATACAGCAAAGAAGAGTTAATGGTATTAAAAGAATTGGTTATTAAATACGATCTTTTCTTATTCGCCGATGAAGTGTATCGCGAATTCTGTTACGATGGAAAAGAATATTTTTCTGTAATGCACCTCGAAGGGTTAGAGCAAAACGTAGTGTTGATGGATAGTATTTCTAAGCGCTACAGTGCATGCGGAGCGCGTATCGGAGCTATCGTGTCGAAGAATAAAGAAGTAATGGCTGCTGCCTTGAAATTTGCTCAAGCGCGATTGAGTCCGCCTACATTCGGACAAATTGCTGCTGAAGCCGCAATCGACACGCCTGACAGTTACTTTGAGGAAGTAATTAAAGAATATGTTGGTCGTCGTGATTTAGTAGTAAGTGCCTTGAATAAAATGGACGGAGTATTTTGTCCGAAGCCAAGTGGAGCATTTTACTG
>JAKPPP010000319.1 GCA_029547265.1 Bacteroidota bacterium | reverse complement strand
GCGAGAAAAACGGGCAAAATTGCGAAAATATGCCACTGCTGTAATCATTTCTCTGGGTCATGAGCCGACAAAGGATAAAATTAACCTATTAATAGCGACATAAACTACCCACCGACTAAAGATCGGTTGGGTTTTAAACCTAAGAACGAATGCACTTCACAGTACAACATACTCGGCTTTTCAGGATGGTTTATAGACATCCCCAACAACGCTATATTCTTAGCTGCGTTTTCGTCAGCATCGAACACAGAATTGCAGTTGTTACAAGTAAATTTCTTCCCTCGTCTATTGCCTATGTGAAAGCAATTAAAACAAGTCTTACTCGTATAAGCAGGTGGCACATCTACCAATTTAACGCCATTAAGCAACGATTTGTAAGTAAGAAAGCTTCTAAGTTGATTGAAGTTCCACTTACCAACTCTTGTTCTGAATTTCTTTCCTTTCTTATTGGCAGAAAATCTAATGCCTTTCAAATCCTCAATAGCAATTCCTTTACCTTCGGATTTAGCAATTTGAACAATTTGTTTGGCAATGGTGTGATTGATAATTGTACTCGTAGTTCGTTCTTTGCCAGACAATCGTTTCAGGACTTTTTTAGAGCCTTTCGTACCTTTGCTTTGAAGCGAACTCCTTACTTTTTGTCTTTTTTCTCGATAATCTTGAAGTTTTTTAGAACTAAAGTTTTTCCCGTTGCTAAGTGCTGCTATCTCCAAAAGCCCCATATCAACTCCGATAAACTCCTCCACATCAGTAACATCTTCTTCGGGAACATCAACAGTCTGAAACAAGTAAAACTTCCCTTTCTTGTAAACCAAATCGGCTTCGCCCTTTATGTAGGGTATGTAGTTTCGGTTATGGCAAACAAAAGGTATTTTAATTCTGCCACCAATAGCCCAAAGAGAAACAATATCATTAGGCTTGTAGGTCATTATCCTACTGTCGTAACCAATGCTTCCAAGTGGACGAAACTCTCTTTTAGTTTTCTTATCAAGTTTGTAGGCATCGGTAACTTTTGCAATACAACGTATAAGAATTTGAGAAGAAAGTTGAAACGTTGTTTTGTAATTGTGGTAAACTTCGTGATGCAGTTTAAAATTGTTGAAAATCTTCTTTTCCCAAGCCACATCAGAAATGGCGTTGCAAACAGTATTTGCTTCCTTCATCGTATCAAGAAGCAAGTTAGCCTGTTCGTCAGTAGGCAAAAGTTTTATTTTCAATA
>JAKPPP010000304.1 GCA_029547265.1 Bacteroidota bacterium | reverse complement strand
CATCCCGCTCCTTCATAGAAATCGAGGTATTCTTCAATTTGAGATTTTTTCAATCCCATCGCCGGCTCGTTGATAGGGAATTTAATTCTACCGTTACCATTGGTCATTACTTTACTCATTAACGCTGTATACTCAGTAGAGATATCTTTATCGTCAAACGTAACCAAGTTCGCAAATCCCATTGTATCAGCATAAAACTTCGCCCACTTGTTCATACTTCCTAATTCAACATTACCAACCATATGGTCGATGTATTTTAATCCGCATGATGTAGGATTGTATTCTGATTCCCATTTTACATATCCAGGAAGAAATACTCCATTGTAGTTTTTACGTTCTACGAAAATGTGAACTGTTTCTCCATAAGTCTGGATTCCGCTAATTACTACTTCGCCATCACCATCTTGTTCTACCATTGGCTCAAAGTATGGAGTAGCTCCACGATTTACAGTTTCTGCATACGATTGACGAGCATCGTCAACCCATAAAGCTATTACCTTAATTCCATCACCATGCTTTTTAATATGGTCTGCAATAGGTGACTTTGAAGTTAATGGAGTTGTTAATACTAAAGTAATTTTATCTTGCTTTAATACATAAGAAGTGCGATCTCTCATTCCTGTTTCTAGTCCCGCATATGCGTACGACTGAAATCCGAATGCCGTTTTGTAGAAGTGAGCGGCTTGCTTTGCATTACCCACATATAATTCTACATAATCAGTACCGTTAATCGGTAAGAAATCTTGGGCTTCTTTGAATATTTTTTCAAGCCCGTAATTGTAATTTGTTGCTTCTTTTAGATTTGCTGTTTCCATTGTTTGTGATTATTGGGTAATGGCTTCAGGTAGCCAGCTTTTATAATAGTCTTTTACTTCCATTCTTAAGGCTTCTTTGGTGATGCTTACCGGACGGAAAGGATCAATCATTACAGCCAATTCTTTGGTTTCCTTTTGTCCGATGCTTCGCTCTATTGCTCCCGGATGAGGACCATGCGGAATTCCTGCAGGATGTAATGTAAATTGTCCTTTGCTGATATTGTTTCTGCTCATGAAATCTCCGTCAACATAGTACAATATCTCGTCTGAGTCGATATTGCTATGGTGATACGGCGCCGGAATTGCATCAGGATGATAATCATATAAACGTGGCACAAATGAGCATACAACAAATCCCGCAGCTTCAAATTGCTGATGTATCGGTGGTGGCATATGAATTCGTCCTGTGATAGGTTCGAAGTCGAAAATATTCATTGCATAAGGATACAAGAATCCATCCCATCCAATTACATCAAATGGATGATGCATGTATGCATAAGGGAAAATTGTATTTTTCTTTTTAATGTAGATGTCGAATTCTCCTGTCTCATCGTATGTTTTTAATCCTGTAGGCACACGAAAATCTCTTTCGCAAAATGGCGAATGCTCCTGGAATTGACCTACGTTGTTGGTATAACGATTTGGGACAGATACAGGAGAAGTTGATTCAATAATCAACAATAAATTGTCTTCGTTTTTGAAGTTAATTTGATATACCGTTCCGCGAGGAATAACTACATAATCTCCATATCCGAATTCAATCGTACCGAACATGGTATCAACGCTTCCTTCTCCTCTATGGATAAATAAAATCTCGTCAGCATCGGCATTCTTGAAAAAATAATTAGTCGATTTCTTTGGAGCAGCTAATCCCACTTGAAGGTCGCCATTCACAAAAAGCACTTTTCTGCTTTTCATATAATCATCTTCCGGCGTCGCGTTGAAGCCCTGAAAACTCATGGCATTCAAACTGTTCTCAATAGCAATTTCGGGCGCAACTGAATATGGAGCTCCTTTTTGCTTCACTCTTGTAGGAGGATACAAATGATATACCAATGACGAAACTCCGCTAAACCCTTGAGTACCTACTAGTTCCTCGTGATAAATGGAACCATCTTCTCTGCGATAAACAGTATGGCGCTTGTGAGGAACTTTCCCCACCGATACATAGAATGACATAAGTTAAATTTTACGCAATTCTCATCAAAATTCGGTGGACCTGAAATAACAAGAATCAATCAAAAAACTGACATATATCAGCAACGAATCCTTCTTTTATAGTGTCATGTCTGCATTAACATATACTCGTTGAAAGATTTTACATTTACCTAACCGGGTATAAACCTATAAATACCTAATATTGAGAATGCAGATAATCCGGGCTTTCCGTATATGTTTTATAGTATGTTTACTTTTCTTGTTGAAGGTTACCCCTTCGAAGGGCTCGCATATTGTTGGTGGTGAATTCAACTATCAGTACCTCGGCAATAACGTTTACCGTATCTGGCTCACCGTTTACCGAGATTGCTATAACGGAATCCCACCTTTCGACAATCCTGCTTCTGTGGGAATTTATGATGCTGTGAGCAATGTCCTCGTTAAGGAAATGCTTCTCTCTTTCACCGGCTCCGATACCATACCTCCTACCATTAATTCTCCTTGCTTTATTCCTCCTACTAATATCTGTTACGAAAGAACAACGTATACCGATACTGTTACTCTACCTCCTATCACACAAGGATATGTTCTTTCTTACCAACGCTGTTGCCGGAATTATACGATTTTGAATATTGTAATCCCCGAATTTACCGGTGCAACTTATACCGCAAGTATACCGGGATCTAGTATCTATGCTCAAAACAGCAATCCTCGTTATAAAAACTGGCCACCTCCATTTATTTGCGCAGGAATTCCATTCGTTTTTGATAATAGCGCAATTGATGCCGAAGGAGATTCTATCGTTTATGAATTATGCGCTCCTTTCGAAGGTGCTGATACAATTAATCCAATTCCTTCTCCTCCAGCACCACCACCTTATGCTGATGTGAATTGGAGGTCGCCTTATAGTGCGACTAATATGCTAAATGGGAATCCTACATTGGCCATTGACCCAAATACAGGAATTCTAACATGTACCCCAACTACCATCGGACAGTTTGTTGTTGGCGTTTGCGCAAAAGAATTCAGAAACGGAATTTTCTTGAGTATTACAAAACGTGATTTCCAATTGAATGTGGTGCCTTGCCCTAGTTATGTGATGGCGGCAATCCAAAACCCGATAATTAATTGCAATAGTTATCAAGTAGGATTTCAAAATTTCAGTTTGAATGCCGGATCTTATTTGTGGGATTTCGGATTACCGGGAAATTCAGATATCAGTACTGATGTTAATCCCGTTTTCTCTTATCCCGATACAGGAATTTATACAGTTACATTGATTGCATATTCTTCTTTCAACCCTTCTTGCGCGGATACCACCATTGGTACCGTAACTATTTTACCAAACTTTCAAACCTACGCATCTTTCACTCGCGATACTTGTACAAATACTTTTAGTTTTAAAGATAGCTCAGGGACATTAAGCGGAACAATTGCGCAGCATTTGTGGAATTTTGGTGATGGCAATTCTTCAAATTTAGCAGCACCTCAACATCAATATACGACTCCAGGAAATTATGTGGTGACTCTCATTTCTACTTCAAGCCGTGGGTGTACCGACACTATCGCATTCCCTTTAACTGTCCCTGAATTAGTGCATATCACTTCAGTAAATATCACTAGTCCGGTTTGTAATGGTGATTGTAATGCAGTAATTACAGTTCAACATTCCGGAGGGACATCTCCTTATTCTTACTTGTGGAACGACCCAAATCATCAAACTTCAAATATTGCGGATAGTTTATGTGCAGGCAATTATCAAGTTACAATTACTAATAAAAATGGTTGTACATCATCAGCAAATTATATTATAACCAATCCGTCAGTTCTTTCGCAACAATTCGTTTCTACTCCGGCTTATTGTCACGGAAATTGCATCGGTACTGCATCAACGTTAGTGAGCGGAGGTGTGCCGGGGTATAGTTATTTGTGGACTGACCCTAACAATCAAACTTCATCAACTGCAATTGACCTATGTCAAGGGTCATATCAAGTTACGGTGACCGATAACAACGGATGTAGCATCACAGGATCAATCAATGTTGCATATTCTGATTCTATTCCTGTTGTTGATGTTACTGCAGATGATACTCAATTATTTTATGGACAGTCAACCGGATTACATGCTTTCCCGAATGTATCGGGAGCTACTTACAACTGGACACCTTCGCAATCATTAAATAATTCAACGTTAGCTAATCCTACAGCTTCACCAACCGACACTACAGTTTACACCGTAATATTTACGGATATCAATGGCTGCAGCAATACCGACAGTATTGAAATTCAAATCAGACCTGTTACTTGCGAAGAACCGGAAATTTTTATTCCGAATGCATTCTCTCCCAACCACGATAATCAAAATGAAGTACTCTATGTAAGAGGTAATACAATCTCGAAAATGGAATTGAAAGTATACGATCGTTGGGGAGAATTAGTATTTACTTCGAATGACCCTAAGATTGGATGGGATGGTACCTATAACGGAAAACCAGCCGACCCTGGAGTGTTCGTTTATTACTTAAAAGTAACTTGTTATAACAAGGAGGAATTCTTCAAGAAAGGAAATATTACATTAATTAGATAGTGAAAATTAAATTCGTCATCGGCATTTTGGTTTCTGCGTTCATGCTTATGAATGCAGCAAATAGCTATGGACAAGATTTTCATTATTCACAGTTCATGTATAGTCCGGGGAATTTAGGTGCAGGAAACGTTGGCACAATGTCCGGCGACCTAAGAATTGCTGCTAACCACAGGCGACAATGGGCATCGGTGACAGTTCCATACCAAACATTCTCGATTGGTGCAGACCAAAAGTTAGAATCATTCTCTCCAAAATTAAAAAATTGGTCAGCGGGAATATTGATTAATCACGACAAAGCCGGTGATGGAGCATTATCCATCCTCAATGCTTCTTTATCGGCAGCTTACCAATTTTCACTCGACAAAGATTCTATTTATCACCTTAATACCGGAATTAGTTTCGGCTTTGCACAAAAAAGTATCGACTTCAACAAACTAACTTTCGACAATCAATTCGATGGCGATATTTTTGTCCCCGGAAGCGCAACCGGTGAAAATCCCGATAACGCAAAGTTGTCAAATGCAGACCTTGGCGCCGGACTTTCACTTCAAAGAAACGGAGCAAAATCCAATATGATTGTAGGCATGCAACTGCGACATTTAAATCGCCCTGACCAAAATATGTATAACGGTGAGGCAGTACCGCAAAGTATATTAAGTCAATTCTTCGCTCAGGTTAACTATCCGTTAAATAACTCATTGATTCTTCAACCCGCGATTCAATATTCCTCTCAATTGAAATTCGCTGAATTGGTATTTGGCAGTGAAGTGAAATTAATTTTAAAGAATGAAACTACATCGCGTTATGCAGTGAGCGGCGGACTATTCTTACGAAATAAAGATGCAATTATTCCAACAGTGGCACTAGATTATAATAAATTTAGAATAGGATTCTCATACGATGTAAACATCAGCAGTTTAAAAGCTGCCAGCAATGGTAAAGGGGGACCGGAGATTAGTCTCATCTACCAAGCAATGAAAATCAAATCAAAGACTCAACATAAAATTATCTGTCCTATTTATTAATGAAAAAGTTCACCTTTCTGTTCATTCTACTCCTCCACCCGATTGTAAATTTCGCACAATCGAGGGCAGGGTTTATTAATGCAGGCGATGAATGCATGGCTAAGAACGATGGATTTTCTGCAATAGGATATTATGAGCAAGCTGCCGCCTATTCTGAAGATGCTGGATTATTTTTAAAAACTGCGAAAGCTTATTTCTCGGTGAGCGATTATTCAAGAGCTTTATTGAATAGTGAAAAAGCTAGAAAAGAAGCTTCAGATTCTGAGATAAAAAAATTATCAATTCTATTAACCGGTGAATTATTAAAACGTACCGGAAGATATAAAGAAGCAATCGACCTTCTTAATGAATCAAATGACAGCACATTTGCAGGAGCCATAACTGAATTAGAAAAATCGCAAAAAGTTGCAGCTGATACTGCATGGATTAACGTTATTCCCTTAGGCTCAAGCATCAACACAGGTTTTTCGGAAGTTGCTCCGGTTGCAGTGGGCGATAGCATTTTATATTTTTCAAGTATGCGCTTCCCGAAGAAAGGAGATGCCAATCAAACAGTTTCGAAAATTTTATCGAGTACTATAACTGACAATATTTACGGTAATGCACTTCCGTTAGCCGATAATATCAATTCATCATCTTATAATAATGCAAACGTTTCTGTTAGTCCCGATGGAAAAATAATGGTGTTTTGCAGATGTAAATATGATGAAAACAATACTCTTCAATGTGACTTATATGAGTCAATCATAAAAGATGGAAAGTTTGGCAACGCCGTTAAGTTAAACAGCGACATCAACGCATCGAACAGTACTTCCACGCAGCCATGTATTACAACAGATGTAAATAAAGGCTATCAATTATTTTTTGCCAGCGATAGAAAAGGTGGTGAAGGCAAACTCGATATTTATTCATGCTTCCGAAATGCAAATGGTGTTTATTCTAAACCAATAAATGTTGGAAGTAAAATCAATTCTTCCGAAAACGATATCACTCCATTTCTCGACAAAAATGGTGACACTTTATTCTTTTCTTCCGATCGCAGCGGCGGATTAGGAGGATACGATTTGTATAAAGTCGCTTTAAAAAACAATCAACCTGAAGGTTATGCATCATGTATGTCGATACCTTTTAATTCGGGTTATAATGATTTATTCTACAGCAATTCATACGGCAAATTGAAACGCCGATTCTTAGTGAGTAATCGTCCGCCGGCAGCTAAAATCGAAGGCGACGCGTGTTGTTATGATATCTTCAGCATTAACGATAAAGCCCCCGACACTACAAAACATAATTCACCGGAGGTGGCTTCAAACTCAAAAGGGTTAAACGATCCCGCGTTTTTCTTTAATCCCGGCACACCGGTCGACAGGGTTATTAGCCAATTAGCGACGCTTTTGCCGCTCAGTTTATACTTCGACAACGACTATCCAGACCCAAAAAGCCGAAAAACCTCCACATTAAGGAGATATGAAGATCTTTTATCAGGCTATATGTTGCGACAAAAGGAATACGAAAGCCAACAACGTGCCGAAAACGATAAAGTATTGATTAACAATTTCTTCACTGATTCAGTTAATGGAAATTATCAGCGTTTATCACTTATAAGCAATAGTTTAAAAATGGTATTTGATGCCAATCCCGGCATAAAAGTAAAATTAAAGATAGAAGGTCGTGCAAGTTCTTTGGCTGATAGCGACTATAACGTAATTTTGTCGGCCCGCCGCATAAGTAGTTTATTGAACTATTGGAAGGAATGGAATCAAGGGGAATTGATGAAATATGTTGACTCAGGCCAATTAATCCTTATCGAAGATCCTTCAGGAGAAAAGAATGCGGCAGGAAAAGTAAGTGATGATGTGAAAGATAAATCACGTTCCATATACAGTATTGAAGCGGCATTACAACGCAAAATAGAAATAACAGAAATTACGTTAACTAAACCATGAGGACTACCATTCTATTCCGAGTATTATTACTGGCAGCTCTGGTATTTTGTTCGCAATTACAAGCACAGAATTTAGTGCCCAATCCGGGATTTGAAACTTTATCGGGCAGCCCAACTACGTCGGGTTCTCTCAACTTAGCTCAACCTTGGCAGGGATTAAATGCTACTCCTGATATCTTTGCACCACAGTCATCATTGCCTGTTGTTCCTTGCGACAATGTAAATGTGCCAAATAATGTTGGAGGTTATGCACCGGTAAATATTTCAGGCAACGCTTATGCAGGAATCCAGATTGATCCTAATAATAACTATCGCGAATATATCTCCGTACCATTAACCGTTCAATTGATCGCTAATGAATTGTACCGAGTAGAGTTTTGGGTATTGTTAGCCGATAGCAGCCGCTATAGCTGTAACCGATTAGGTGCTTTATTCACTAATAATATTCCTATTCAAAGTGGAACAGGTGTTATCAACTTCACGCCTCAAATTGAGTCAGCAAATATTCAAAGTGATACCGGCCACTGGACATTAGTTACCGGAATTTATCAAGCAACCGGGGTAGAGACTTATGTAACAATCGGCGTATTTAGAGATGATACTTCACCCCTCTTTCAGAAACTCGATTTAGGTGCAAAGAACAGTCTTTGTTCTTCGATGGATAACAGCGCATACTATTACATTGATGATGTTGTTGTTCGTCCGGTGACGGAAACAGTTGAAATTACAGGCGACACCATTCTTTGTCCCGGAGAAGGAACTTCACTCTACGCCAACACGAATGTACCATTCTGGTGGAGCGATGAAAACGACCCGACTGATACCATCAGCTTATCAGCCTTCCTTACTATCACTCCTACTGTCCCAACAAAATATTACCTCAACGGATTATTCGTGACTGATAGCGTAACTGTAACTATTGTCCCGGCTCCTTATGTAAATCTTGGTCCAGATTCGATGCTTTGCCGCAACGATTCAATTAAGTTAGATGCATTCGGAACTGATGTTATACGATACGAATGGTCGAATGCAGATACTAACTCGTATTTGTATGTTCGAGATACAGGAACTTATTATGTTGAAGTAGAGAATGCGGGATGTACTGCTAGTGATACTATTACCATCACCGACTTTTTACCAAATCCTGTATTTACTTTAGGAGAAGATTCAACTTACTGTTTCTTCATCAACGATTCTTTAACTCTGTCTGCTCCAATTGCCGATAGTTATTTATGGAAACCGGGTAACGAAACTACTCCTGAACTCACGGTTCAATACCCTGCTTTGTTTTCTTGTACAATCACACGAAGTAATGGATGTACCTCTACCGCATGGCTTGATGTTGCCGAAATATGCGAACCATCGGTATTTATTCCGAATGCATTCACCCCTGATGAAGACGGTATCAATGATTACTTCGGCGCCTTTGTCAATAATGCGACATCATACAGTTTACGCATTCAAAATCGCAGAGGACAAACAATATATTATACAGAAGATCCATCAGCAGTATGGGATGGAAAATACGAAGGAACAGATGCTCCTATCGGCGTTTATGTATATAGATTAAATTATTCTGGCCTGGATTCGGAAGGATCTAAAATGAAAAGAAAAATTCTGGGTACAATTACTTTGTTTCGATAGAAAGGAAGCCGTAACTTAGCTTCCGTTATACAATATGAATCAAGAAATTTCTTCGTCTGGGACTTTTGGTGCCAAATTTATGAACCCTTCCTTTTCGGTGTTGCTGGTTGACGATAACCGTGTAAATCAGTTTTTGGGTAAACGTATCCTTCAAAATTTAGGCATAAAAAATATCGAGTTAGCAGGGAACGGAGAAGATGCATTCTACATGGTTCAGCAGAGAGATTTCGATGTACTTCTAACGGATGTTGAAATGCCTGGGATGGATGGTTACGAATTAAGTATGGCAATCCGACATTCTGAAAAAATCAAAAATAAGAAGTTAATTATAATAGCGCTTACAGCAAATGCCTCTGAAGAAGATAGAGACAAAGCTAAAGCTGCGGGGATCGATGATTACCTTACTAAGCCTTATAGTCCACAAGATTTATTAGAAATTCTTCAGAATAATTTAAGCCATCGGGATGACTTTTTATTAGAAGATATTCAGCCGACAGAACGAAGTGAATTTCACCCCGGTATTGAGAAGATTTATGCTATTTTCAGAGATAACAAGGAAGATGTGAAACATTTTCTTTATATGCTCAGCAATCAATTACCTACACTTCATGAGCAAATAAAAACCGGACTCGAAAATCAAAATTGGGAGCAAGTATTTCAAGCTAGTCATAAAATCAAATCACCGATTAAAATGTTAGCATCCGATCAACTAATTGAACACTTGACCATTTTTACAGAAGATTTGAAAAGCAGAATCAATTTAGATGCAGCGAACGCTCGATTCGACGCTATTGCTCCGGAACTTGAAGCTATTCAAGTTTTGGTTAACAGGGAACTTGAAAACCTGGTTTAACAGACTTCAACACAAATAAAAAAGGCAAACTTTCGTTTGCCTTTTTTTATGATTAACATGGAATTTTATTTACTTAAGTCTTCAAAATTTAAATCTGTAAATCCGGAAGTTCCCGTAGCTGTTTCTACTGTTGATGCGTCATGAATATGAGATATTTCATCGGTCATTTCACCCGAACGACGATGCTTAATGAAGTCGAGAGCCTCACTTAATCCGTCAGTAAATTTCTCAAAGTCCTCTTTGTACAAAAAGATCTTGTGTTTTTCGAAGAAGGGACGATCTTCACTTTCTCCCGGTTTACGCTTACTTTCTGTAATAGTGATGTAGAAGTCGTTACCTCGCGTAGCTTTTACGTCGAAGTAATAAGTGCGTTTCCCGGCCCTGATACGCTTCGAGAAGAAAGCATCCCGAGGTTGCATTTGGTCGTACTCGTTCATAGGTAATGGTTTTTTGCAACGCAATAATAATAAAAAATACTTTCAGTAATTAATGCAAATGTTTGAAAAATTAAATTTATTCACCTATTTGTTGCTCTTCCAGCAGCTGCATTTCGTATAATTCAGCGTAATGCCCCCCTATTTTCATCAGATTATCGTGGGTTCCTTCTTCTACAATACGCCCTTGATCCAGGACAATAATTCGCTCGGCATTCTTCACCGTTGATATCCTATGACTCACAAAAATGGTGGTCCTTCCCTTCATAATCCTCTTCAAATTCGATAGAATTTCCTCTTCGGTGATCGTATCCACAGCAGATAAACAGTCGTCGAAGATCAATAAATCGGGACGCTTAACGATTGCTCTAGCAATAGAAACACGCTGCTTTTGCCCCCCGCTTAAGGTTATCCCCCTCTCTCCTACAACAGTATTAAAGCCTTCGGGGAATTCCATTATGTTCTTATAAACAACTGCATCTTTTGCGGCTTGCTCTATCTCTTCTTGAGTATGTTCCTTGGTTAGTCCGAAGGCAATATTCTCATTTATCGAGTCGCTAAACAGGAATACCTCTTGAGGTACACAACCTACTCTATTTCTGAAGGCGGTTAAATCATATTCCTTCAAATTCCTTTGATCGAGGAACACTTCTCCCTTATCGGGATCTATAAGCCTCAATAGCGTATTCACTAAAGTCGACTTCCCTGACCCTGTTTTACCGATGATTCCTAATGAAGATCCTGCAGGAACTGAAAACGACACATTATCGAGTGCTTTTACTCCTGATTGTCTATAGCTGACGGTTACATTTTTCAGCTCGATAGAAGCATCTATTGTTGTCGGTTTATAACTACCCGAATTAATATGAGGCTTAGTATTTAAAAACTCATTTATTCTCTCTTGTGAAGCCGCTGCTCGTTGAACGATTGTCACTACCCATCCCAGCGAAGCCACCGGCCAAGTCAGCATATTTACATAGATCACGAACTCAGCAATATTTCCGATTGTTAATCGTCCGTTCATCACCTCTAACGATCCGATGTAAATGGTGAGAATGGTGCTTACCCCAACCAATAATAACATACTCGGCATGAACATGGCATTCACCTTTACCAAGTCCATCGACTGATCTCGGTATTCAGAACTTTGCTTTTGGTAAGCAGCTTCAAAACTTTCTTCTCTTGAATATGCCTTTAAGACGCGAATTCCTGAGAAGGTCTCCTGGATAAAAGTTGATATATCCGATAATTTGCTTTGAACAGCTTCACTCTTGCGATTGATTTTGTCTTGCACTCGATACACTAAAAACGACATCAGCGGCAAAGGCATCAAAACGAAAAGAGCCAATTTGGGATTTACGCTTACCATCGCCCAAATAACCAAGATAAACATCACCAGCATATTGATGGTATACATTATTGCCGGACCAACATACATACGCACCCTGCCAACGTCCTCACTAATACGATTCATTAAATCTCCCGTATTATTCTGATTATAAAAATCTAGTCCAAGTCGTTGATAATGAGCATAAATCTCATTCTTCTGATCATATTCAACGTGGCGCGACATCACAATAATCATTTGGCGCATGAAAAACATGAATACGCCCTTCAGAATTGCCATGACAATCAATATAATACCGAATAATAAGATACTAAACGACAGCAAATGATCCTCATCGGCCTTCAAATCAAAGCCCGCAAACAGATGAATTGTATCCAAATTATGGGCCACAACATCCAATGCATTACGAGTAATTTGAGCAGGAAAAATCCCGAACAAATTGGAAATTGTTACAAAAAGGATCCCTAAAAACAGATGTCGACTGTATTTTAGAAAATATTTATTGATCGATTTTAAATGCTTCACTTTACAACTTATTGATTATCAAATCCAACACCACAATAAAAGATGGCTATCTCCTTGAAATACAAGGATGTAAAGGTATAAACTTTACCTATCAAAGATCACAGTATTTATGGCATCTTTTACTTGTTATCAAAGGGATAAAAACTCTACCTTTGCCCCTCAATTGAAAAAATCAACTTCATGATAGACGTGAAAGAAAAGCAGCAGGTTATCGCGCCGTTAAACAGCAATGTATTTGATAGTATTTCTAACAGTCACCACGAGCAAGTGGTATATTGCCATGATCCTGAGACCGGATTAAAAGCTATTATAGCTATTCACAATACTGTACTTGGACCGGCTTTAGGCGGAACTCGTATGTGGATGTATAAAACTGAGGCGGAAGCGTTAAACGACGTATTACGTTTATCACGCGGTATGACTTACAAGGCAGCCATTTCAGGATTGAATCTTGGAGGAGGAAAAGCAGTAATCATCGGTGATAGCAAAACACAGAAATCTGAAGCATTATTCCGCAAATTCGGACGTTTCGTAAATAACCTTAACGGTAAGTATATCACTGCTGAAGATGTTGGAACGAGCACTAAAGACATGGAGTATGTGGCAATGGAAACTAAATCGGTAACAGGTCTTCCTGAATCGATGGGTGGCGGTGGCGATCCTAGTCCCGTAACTGCTTATGGCGTTTACATGGGAATGAAAGCTGCAGCTCAGTTTGCTTGGGGTAAGGATGATTTAAACGGTAAAAAAGTTTTAGTTCAAGGTGTAGGACACGTTGGAGAGAACTTGGTAATGAACCTTAAGAAAGAAGGAGCTATCGTTTATATCGCCGACATCAACGAAGAACAATTAAGAAAAGTATCGAAAGAACATGGTGCAGAAGTAGTATCGAACGACGGAATTTACGGTCTCGATATCGATGTTTACGCTCCATGCGCATTAGGTGCAACATTAAATACTGATAATATTAATCAACTAAAATGCTCTGTAATCGCAGGTGCTGCTAACAATCAGTTAGCTGACGAAACGATTCACGGTCCAATGTTAGTTGAGAAAGGTATCGTTTACGCTCCTGACTTTTTAATTAATGCAGGTGGACTAATCAACGTATATTCTGAATTAATCGGATACAACCGTCAACGTGCATTATCACAAACTGAGCATATCTACAATGTAACCTTAGATATCCTTAAGAAAGCGAAAGAAGACGGAATCTACACTCAACTTGCTGCAATGAAAATGGCTGAAAAGCGTATTTCAGATATAGGCAAGGTTAAGTCAAGCATGTAATAACGTCGCAAGACGAAATAAACAGCAAGACCGATATTATTTTTTTCGGAGAGAGAAATAATATCGGTCTTGATTGTCAGTAAGCAATGTTTTTTATCTCTCCGTCAATATTAAAATCAGTTCTGAAAAAATGTTAAGCAGAAGACACCTTCGCATCCGGGTAATGCAAGCCCTTTACGCATATTACCAATCGGATACCAAGGATATGGTGCGCACCGAACAAGAATTATTGAACGGCACAAAGAAAATCTTCGAACTGTACTTATTGGTATTGCAAATGTTCGTAGAGATGGCAGAACAAGAAGAAATGTACTATGCCGATCTACCAGCCAGCGCAGTAACAGGTAAAAGAAAATCTGCAAACCGTCTCTTAAAAGAAAATGTATTTATTGCTTGGCTCGAAAAGTCATCGCATTTTCTAAAGCAAATCAAAGACAATAAAATTTCTTGGCAAGCCGATCATGATGTTGTAAAGAAAGCTTTCTTTCAAATCCGTCAGACCGACCAATACAAAGCCTACAGTTCATCTGAAAGCACTTCTGTGAAGCAAGACATCGAATTAATTAATTGGATGTTTCAGGAAGTATTTACACGTCAAGAATTCGTTGTTTCTTTATTAGAAGAACGTACAATTTATTGGGCAGAGAGCCTCGATTTAATGGAAGTAATGATTTCTAAAACACTCGACGGCGGAAAGAACTCCGGTGAATTCAAGCTACTACCTCTGTATAAGGACGAAGAAGATGATATCAAATTCATGAGAGAATTGGTGAAGCAAACCATCAAAGACGATGCATACTTTACGCAAATTATCGGCGAAAAGACCCAAAACTGGGATGCAGAAAGGATTGCAATGGTTGATATCATCTTAATGAAGATGGCCCTTTGCGAAATCTTGCATCAAAGCTCTATTCCTATTAAAGTTAGTATCAACGAATACATCGATATTTCAAAAGATTACAGCACGCCAAACAGCAAATCCTTTATCAACGGAGTCATTGATAAACTTGTTATCGAATTAAAGGAACAAGGCAAAATCGTGAAATCCGGTCGTGGATTACTAGAATAATCGTCATGAAAAAAAGCACTCTTATTTTATGTGCCTTCGCGGCACTACTGACTGTTGCATGCAATAGCAACAGCAGCACTGATGCCTCAACAGGAACTGAAGAACAAAAACTCAATCCCGAGATAATAAATAATCCGGCAACGGCTAACGGTACTACCGACAGCACTAAGCTACCTGCCTTTGAATTTGCAGAGAGTTCATTCGACTTCGGCACCTTGAGAACAGGAGCGTCGGTAACCCACGAATTTCGCTTTAAAAACAGCGGACAAGGTGAATTGTTGATTACTCAAGCTAAAGGTTCTTGCGGATGTACTCAACCGGAATACCCAAAAGATCCGATTGCTCCCGGTGGAGAAGGCGTTATTAAGGTAACCTTTAACAGTACCGGCATCAGCGGACAAGTAGCTAAAACAGTTACTGTATTGGCTAATACAATCCCTAATACTAAAGTCCTTACAATCTCAGGCGAAGTAGTGAAATAATTAAATAACCAGCAAAACACATATAAAAAGTAACAAATGACAACTTTAAACATCTTATTGCAAGCAGGCGGAGGAAGTGCCTTTCAACAAATTATACCTATTGCCCTTATCATGATCGTATTCTACTTTTTCATGATTCGTCCTCAAACTAAAAAGGCGAAATTGGAAAAGGACTTTAAAGAATCTTTGAAAAAAGGCGATAAAGTGGTTACCATCGGAGGAGTTCATGGTAAAATTATAGAAGTTCAAGACAAAACTTTCACTCTTGAAATCGACAATAATGTAAAGGTAAAAATCGAAAAATCAGCAATTTCTGCTGAAGTAACTAAGCAATATCAAGAGCCTGTTACTGCTGAAGTAAAAAAATAATTTATCCCAAAATGACTTGAAAAGGGAGCCTTCGGGTTCCCTTTTTTATTTTTATTAATACAGAATCATATAACCTCCTGCCCTAGTTTATGCAACTTAACCTGTGAGTAATTTTTGCAATCCCTCATAAACAACCAATAATTAATGTTTACATTCGCAAAAAGCCCTTTACAGTGTCTAAAGAAAAAACTTCTTTTTTCAGTCTCGACTCCCTTACCTCAAACGCGAAAATCGTTTCGTTTGTGATTTGCTTTTTCATCGCTTCCGGCATTTGGGTAGTAAATACATTAAACAAGGAACATGTGGCCGAAACGGGTATTCGCATACGACTAAACGTCCCTTTAGCGTTTAAAGAAGATGCAGGCAAGGCCGATATAGTTGCTACTGTTCAGCTGAAGGGAAGAGGATTTGACCTCGCCAACTTCTTACTTTTTAAATCCGATGAGGAGCTTATCATTAATAGCAGTACAAAGAACAAAGGAAAAATCAGCGTTTTGAAAGCCGTTGAAAGTTTGCTTAAACCGTACGGAAATAAAATCACCGTTGAAAATGTAAATCCCGAATACCTTACCCTTCCTAACGGTATGGCCTATACGAAAAAGGTAGCTTTGATTCCTACCTACTCTATTTCTTACAAAAAAATGTTCATGCAATCGGGACCTGCAGTTACTTACCCAGATAGCATCGTAATATCTTCATCATCTCCTATTAGTAATTCCCTTACTTCTATTAAAACAATTCCGATTGAGCAATCTAATGCCGACCGCCCAGTTTTCAGAAGTACATTACCTGATATTTCAGAGAACTCAAATTTAATTCCTGAACAAATTAAAGTATGGGTGTATGTCCCTGTTGAAATAGGCACTGAAATTAAATTAAATGTTGCTGTAAACTCTCAACAAAGCGATAGATACCTTAAGTTCATTCCTTCGTTAGTTTCTATAAGTTGCCGAGTACCTATTAGTCGTTTCGAAGAAACGAGTGCTTCTATGTTTAAAGTAGATGCACAACTAAACAAAAATGGTTCTTCGAAAGCTATCATTCGGGTTAAAGAAAAGCCGTTCTGGGCAGATCAATTAAAATGGACGCCTGCTGTGGTCGACTATTTCCATCAAAATCCTTAAGTACATGAAAGTAGGCATTACAGGAGGTATAGGATCAGGAAAGAGTATAGTGACTAGAATATTTAAGTCGCTGGAAATCCCAGTTTATAATGCCGATGATGCAGCCAAACGATTGATGAATACGAATCCTATACTTCGGTCAAACCTTCAGAAATTATTTGGAGAAGAAATATTCCCTCAAGAAGGACAATTCGACCGAAAGAAATTAGCAGCTATTGTATTTCATCAACCTGAATTATTGCAAAAATTAAATAACTTAGTACATCCTGCAGTTGGAATCGATTATCAGGAATGGCAACAAAAACAAAAAGCTCCCTATACCATTAGGGAAGCAGCAATTTTATATGAATCAGGAACCCATGTTGATTTAGATGCAGTAATCATGGTTGATGCTCCTGAAAATTTACGTATTGAAAGAATTAAAGAAAGAGACAGTCGCACAGAGAATGAAATTAAGGCGATCATTCAGCAGCAATGGTCGTCAGAAGAACTCAGAGCGAGAGCAAATTTTATTATTGATAATGATGATACGCATCCTGTAATACCTCAGGTGCTTGCGATACATCAGCAACTTTTATCGTATGGCAGAAAATAACAAACCATTAATAGCTACAGGACAAGGTTACCTTTTACCCGATTCAGAAATATGGATCGACCCTTTGGAGCCGGTACGCACTGCTGTCATAAGTCATGCTCATGGAGACCATGCCGTACCCGGACATGCTAAAGTTTATTGCACAAAAAACACTGCTCGCTTGTTAAGAGCGAGATTTCGTCAATTTGCGGGATTGGTAATCACTCCTGAATACAACGAAACATTTGAAGTAGATGGCGTGCCTTTTATGTTCATTCCTGCGGGACATATGCTTGGGTCTGCTCAAGTAATATGGGACAGAAACGGAAAGCGACATAACTATACAGGCGATTTCAAACGTCAGCAAGATCCTACTTGTGAGGCGTTTCAAGTGATAAAGTCAGACGTATTAATTACCGAGACCACTTTCGCACAAAAAGGAAAAGAGCATCCGCCGGCAGGTGAGTCTATCCTTGTATTAGGTAATAACAAAAACATCAATTATGTAATTGGTGCATATAGTTTAGGAAAAGCACAGCGACTAACGCATCTCATCAATCAGCTTTTGCCTGAAATGAAAGTAATGGTTCATCCGAAAATTTCGAGATACCATAAGATCTATGAAGAGTCGGGATTCAGTTTAGGCGAATGGAGTGTTTATCACCGACAGATATTTAAAAAAGCAACAGGATGCGTTTATATCATTCCTCCTAGTGTTTTGCAATCGTATATGCCGGGGACTAATTTCTTAAGAGGGATGGCATCAGGATGGGATCGACTACAAGCGGGAATGGACATCGTTCTTCCTATCAGTGATCATGCCGATTGGAACGAATTATTATTGACTATCGCTGAAAGCGAAGCAAAAGAAGTATACACCATTCACGGAGAAAGCGAAGCAATAATTGAACACTACAAAAATTCTCCTATAAAAATTAGCGAATTATAAAATGCTCAAGATCTTATCAGCAGAACAACAACGTGAACTCGATAAATATACTATCGAACACGAGCCTGTATCATCGATAGATCTTATGGAGCGAGCTGCAGCTAGGTGCAGCGATTTCCTTTTAAATAATTCAGCAGCAGGAAACGTATTTCAGGTATTTTGTGGCAACGGAAATAATGGAGGCGACGGATTAGCCATAGCTCGTCAGTTGTATAAAGCCGGAAAAATTTGTACGGTTTATATTCTGATCGAAGAAGGAAGCAGTGATTACAAAACAAACCTCCAACGATGGAAAAACTTACCGGGAACCGAGACGATTTTACTTAGTTCTACAGAACAATTTCCAGTATGTGATCAACAATCAATCATAGTTGATGCATTGTTTGGGACAGGACTGAACAGAGATGCAGAAGGACTTTCTGCATCTCTAATAAAACATCTCAACAAGCAAGCAGCAAGAAGAGTATCGATTGATGTACCATCGGGATTATTCATCGACAAAGCAACGACCGATTTAAGCAACGTAATTCATGCATCTGCAACTTTGACTTTCCATAGTATGAAGGAAAGTTTTCTTTATCCCGAATTCTCATCAATAACAGGAAATGTTTTTATTGCCGTTATATCACTCAGTGCTGAGCATGAACGAACATTAAAATCTTCGAAGTTTTTCATTGAAGAAAATGATATTGCAGCATTAGTAAAACCAAGACCCGCTGCCGGACACAAAGGAACTTTCGGACATGCCTACCTGTTAGCGGGAAGTGAAGGGAAAGCAGGAGCAGCAATACTATCATCTAGAGCCATTTTAAGAAGCGGTGCCGGAATGGTTACCGTACATTCTCCTTCCGCATGTTTACTTCCATTGCAATGCAGCAATCCGGAAGTAATGGTAGAAAAAGATCAATGTGAAACACATATTACTTCATTCAAAGTATTAGAAAAATATGATGCAATAGGAGTTGGTCCGGGTATTGGCACCGACCCTTCCACAGCAACAGTATTAAAGCAATTAATTCAAGAAAGCAAAAGCGCTTTAGTGATCGACGCAGATGCTATCAATATACTTTCAGAAAATCCAACTTGGCTATCATTCCTTCCGAAAGGAAGTATACTTACTCCTCATCCGGGTGAATTTGCACGTTTAGTTGGGAATATTGGAGATCCTTTTGAAAGAATAAAAGCACTTAGCGAATTCTCGAAAAAATACAATGTATTTATCATCCTTAAAGGCCAATACAGCGCTTTAGCTTGTCCCGATGGAACTATATACTATAACTCATCCGGAAACAGCGGCATGGCTACTGCAGGCTCGGGAGATGTATTGACAGGAATTATTACCGGCTTATTAGCACAAGGATATTCGCCCGGAGCAGCAGCATTAATTGGAATGTACTTACATGGTAAAGCCGGCGACAAAGCGGCAATGGCAAGATCAGAAAGTGCAATGATAGCAAGTGATATTATTGATCACTTATAATTTTTTTAGTTCAAGATATCCGGATCACCGGCACCTTCACGAGTGATTACAGGAGAATCTCCGGTACAATCAATCACAGTACTCGCTTTAATTTTACCGGCACCTCCATCGATCACCATCTCCACTTGATTACCATAAATTTCATCTATCTCTTCAGGATCGGTAGGATAACCTTTGATTTCGTCGATATCATGAATGGAAGTAACTACCAAAGGATGTCCAAGTTTTTCAATTAAGTCGAGTACAATTTTATTATTCGGAATCCTTAACCCTATCGTCTTTTTCCTGCTACGAAAAACTGAAGGAACCTCACTCGAAGCATCCAAAATAAAAGTATAAGGACCTGGCAAAGCACGATTCAATAACTTGTAGATTGATCGATCGAAAGGACGTGTGAAATGAGAAATATTACTTAAATCGTTACATAGTAAAGAAAAATTGGCTTTATCGGGACGAACATCTTTCATTCGACAAATCTTCTCAAATGCTTTATAATGGTACAAATCACAAGCTAGTGCATAAATTGTATCAGTAGGAATAATAATTACTCCACCCTTCGATAAAACGTCGACAGCCTGCGCTATTTTACGAGCATCCGGATTCTGTGAATTAATATTAACGAGCATGCTGCAAAGTTACGATTTGAAAACTATAAGTACTAACAAAACTAGGCGACTTTCATAAGAGAAGACAAATGTCACCTTCGTTTTTTATTTACATTTACAGTTGAGAACCTCCAACGTTTTATGCCCCAACAAAAAAATCTATTAAGTACTATAGCCCTTATTTCGGGACCATTACTAGCCATTTTACTAGGATTACTTCCATCACCTGATTCAGCACACCCTCATTTGATGTTGATGGCAGGAATAACAATATGGATAGCACTTTGGTGGCTAACCGAAGTAATTCATATCGCAGTCACCTCGTTAATTCCATTTGTTATACTTCCTATCTGCGGAATTAGCGATATAAAGGTTGTTGCTGCTCAATACATGGATCCCGTATTATTCCTATTTATCGGAGGATTCTTTTTAGCATTTGCGATTGAACATTGGGGTTTACACAAACGAATTGCATTAAAAATATTATCAGTAACGGGTCGAAATGCATCAATGTTATTACTCGGAGTAATGCTAACCGCATGGATCATTTCAATGTGGATATCAAATACCGCTACTGTAATGATGTTGCTTTCTGCAGTACTCGCAGTAATATATCAGATCGATCATCATATCGACAATAAAACACATCATCGAAAATTAGCATCCGCACTAATGATTGGATTGGCCTATGCCGCAACCATCGGAGGAATGGCTACTTTAGTTGGAACTCCAACTAATATGATCTTTTACAGAGCATATATGGATGCTTATCCAACAGCAGGCGACTTAACATTTTTGAGTTGGTTTAAAATCGGATTTCCTGTTTCGGCATTATTATTTTTTGCTACTTGGTTAACACTTCGAAGCAGAATCCCAAAAAAAGAATTACAAGGAGTTTTTGATGTAGGAGTATTTAAAGAAGGTTATAAAAATCTAGGGAAGATTTCACCTGATGAAAAACGAGTCGGTTTTATTTTCATTCTCACTGCTGTATTATGGTTTACGAGAGCAGATATTCCACTAGGAACATTTACCATTAAAGGATGGAGCAAATTATTCAGTAATTCATCACAAATACAAGATAGTACTGTTGCCATTTTCATGGCTATATTATTATTCATCATCCCTTCTAAAACAATGCCCGGTAAAAAATTATTGGAATGGAAAGAAACGTCAAAACTTCCTTATGATATTATCTTACTTTTCGGAAGTGGATTCGCATTAGCAAAAGGATTTGAAGACAGCGGACTTAGTAATTACTTAGCAGCCCAGCTACAAATATTACAAGGAGTAAATCCAATATGGATTATTTTAATGGTATGCGTTTTAGTCACAGTTATTAGCGAATTCGCTTCGAATGTTGCCAGCATCCAATTAGTACTGCCTATACTTGTTTCATTACAACAAGCTATGCATCTTCCTCCCCTATTATTAATGATTCCAGCCACACTTGCTGCATCTCTTGGATTTATGATGCCAATAGCAACAGCAGGAAATACTATAGTCTTTTCAAGCGGACATATTAAAACAAAAGAGATGGCAGTCGCGGGATTTGTGGCAAACCTTACGGGAATAGTTTTGATTACGCTGATTTGCTACTTGGCCTTTGCATAAAAAACATCAATATTATCAACATTTTTGGGGGACGAAACAATGCGTCAAATCTACCGTTATCATACGTTAAACGGCAGGTAATTTACACATTCCTAACATCGTGTATCTATTTGATTAACAATAACTAATCGATAAACAAGTCAAGTAAAGTCTCTTGCTTTTAAACTATTTTACAAATTCCTTACATCCGGCTGTTAAAAACTAACAAAACGGTCTGCTTTGCGTAAGAATGATACAGTTAATTTTATTAAGACATGTTACGAGTAAAAGAAATTCTGTGGGTTATCGTGTTGGTATTATCGACCAATTTATCGTCAGCGCAATCGTGTTTTGATTGTGGAAATGGAACGATGGGCGATTTTCATGCTGTTGTAAGCGGAGTAATCCAAGGTGGTGAATATGATTATAACAGCTTTATCATTGACGAAGGTGTAACCTTAAAAGTTGTAGGTACAAAACCTTTAATTATCCGTGTAAAAAATAATGTTGTAATTAATGGCACATTAGATGCTTCAGGATCAAACGGACAAAATGCTGTACCATCTATTAAAGGTGGCATTGGTGGCGTTGCTGTTGCCGGTGGATTCGATGGTGCAGATGGAGTATTTTCAACTACAATTACTATTCCCGGCAAAAACGGATTTGGTCCGGGAGCAGGTTTTAGCTCTAGCAACCTTTATGGAGGTGGTGGTGCAGGATATGGGAGCAATGGATTACCACTAGCAACGGGAGGAAATGCATACGGCGATTCAACACTTTCACAATACATCGGAGGTTCGGGAGGTGCATCAGGTTCTGCTGCAAATAACGGAGGTTCAGGTGGCGGTGGAGCAGGCGGCGGAATTATTGTAATTCAATCATGCAAAGACATACTAATCGGCTTCAACGGAAAAATTCTTTCTAATGGAGGGAATGGCGGTAGCGACGGAAATAGTAATTGCTCAGGTGGCGGCGGCGGATCCGGAGGTTGTATTCGTATATCCGGATCAGGAGTTCAACATTACGGATTAATATCTGTGATTGGCGGAACAGGAGGATCTACTTCTACAACTAATAACTTCAGTAGCGGCGGACAAGGCAGTTACGGAAGAATACGAATTGATTTTATAGACGGACAAATACAAGGTCAAGTATTACCATACAACGGATATAGTGCAAAACCATTCATTACAAGAATATGGAGAGCACTCGATCCGAAATGCTATAATACGTCAACGGGATTTATAAAGACCAGAGTTAACGGAGGTAAATCCCCCTACACTTATTTATGGTCGAACGGAAGCACAACAAATTTCATTGATAATATTCCTTCAGGAACTTATACTGTTACTGTAACCGATGGCAACGGATGTGTTCAACATGACGAAGCAACTATAAACGAACCAAGTCAAATAATTCCTCAAATCTTAACACGCAAACCCGATTGCGAAGGAGGAAATAACGGTAGCATTTTCGTTACCGCTACAGGTGGTAAACCATGGCCGGTTCAAAAAAGCTTAACCACTACTCTATTCGGCACAACAGAGAGCAAAGGAATTATGTTTGATGTTGGCGTAAGTGAACAAATTCAAGTCACTAAACTTGCCGTATCACTATTAAACAAAACAACGAATCATATTAGTGTTTGGTATAAAAACGGAAGCTTTGGAGGATATGAATTTGATCCGAACTCATGGACTCATTTAGGGTCATATGCAATAAACGGACAAGGTCCTGATACACCTTCAGTGATTTCTCTGTTAAACCCACTCGATTTAGGCGAAGGAAATTATTCTTTCTATTTGTATAACAGCGATGCATCATTCAATTGCGTAAGCAGTAATGTGCTTGGCTCAGTATTTGTATTTGATCACTCTTTGACCATTTACGAAGGGATTGGAAGAGATTCCTCTGCAACCGGTGCGTTCAATGCAGCAATGCAAAATCCTATAAGTTTTGCAGGAAGGATTTCTTACGAAGTAGTTAATCCTACCGGTAAAAACTATAATTATAATTGGGCATCAACCAATGCTCAAGAAATAACAAATTTATCTGCAGGAAGCTATCCTGTGAAAATCACTGATGCATTAGGTTGTGAAGTCTATAAATCAATCGAATTAAAAGACCCTGATCCTGTAATTTTAAATACTCCTATTCTTAGTGAGCCATCTTGCAACGGCATGAAAAATGGAGTAGTTAGCATTAATGCTACGGGAGGGAATTTAGAAAAATCGATCACTACCGGATTTAGTAATTCGGCGAAAGCTAAAGGATTGATGTTCTCAATGAAAGCGAAACAGAATATTACTCTAAACAAGTTAATTTTCACGGTTGCTGATACAACATCAATAGAAATTTATTACCGACAAGGCTCATTCAGCGGTTACGAAAACAATGCTGCAGCGTGGACCTCATTAGGTACTTATATAGTAAATCCGGTTAATCGCGAGATGCCATCAGAAATCATGCTTTCAACAGCATTAACATTATCAACAGGCATGTATTCGTTTTATGTCTATGATGGAAACGGACAGATTAAATACAGCGCAGTTACTAATCCCACCACAACAGTTGCAACAACTCAACACGCAGAGATGATTAGTGGAATTGCAATGAATAATGGAATCAGCAACTTCGGATTGAGTCCGGTTTCATTAGCAAAATACTGTGGTGACATTAACTATACCATCATTGGCGGAGCCTATTCATACAATTGGTGGAACGGCAATTCATCAACCACACTTAGTAATTTAGGTGCAGGTGATTATCCTGTTGAAGTAACCGATATAGACGGATGTATTCATGCGGATACAATTACATTACATGAGCCCGCACCTATCACAACTACGCATAGCATTTCAGCTGAAATTGACAAAAACAATAATGGATCGGCATCAGTAAATCCTACCGGAGGAAATGCACCCTACTATATTTACTGGAGTCCGATAGGCATTACAGGAAACAGCATTCAAAATGTACCTGCCGGAACATACGATGTACTTATCGCGGATGCAAAAGGATGTATTCTACATGACTCCATCTCCATTAACAGAGAGATCACTCCGCCGAAACCAAAAGGTCATTTGTTGATTATTCCTAATCCAAGTTCCGATCATATTGCTATTGGAGAAGAAGTAAAAGGCATGGAAAGTTGTATCCTTCGAATTTTTGATGCGACAGGAAGACTTATAAAAGAAGAAAATACTGAAGTATCAAAACTCATGAACAGAGGATTATACTTAGGTCACCTCAGCGACGGAATGTACACCGTAATTTTACAAGACGACGATCAAGTATTTGATGCTAAAGTTACCATCATCAAGTAATATCAATACTATTTGTTAATTTAGGGGATTGAATTAAAGATCCCCTAAATGACAAACATTTTCAACCGACTAATCCTAACCATAGGATTAATTCTATCTTATAGTAGTGTATTATCTCAGCCGGGAGTATATCCCGATGTAGTGCACTATGAAATTACAGTTTCAGATATCAACTTTACAACATCATCAATAAGTTGTAAAACAGATATCGCCTTTAAAATAACTCAAAACAACACCTCAATAATTAAACTCGACTTATTAAAGCTTACAGTCGATAGCATTGTAGATTTTAATCAACAGTATTCTTTTACCTACAATGACACTACCCTATCCATTTCTCTAGGAACAATATTAAACAATGGTGATAGTAGCGCTCTCAGCATATACTATCATGGTCAACCACAACAAGATCCTTCTGGATGGGGAGGATTTTATTTCAGCGGAAGCTATGCCTTCAACTTAGGAGTTGGATTTGATAGTGACCCACATAATTTAGGTAAAGTATGGTTTCCTTGTGTCGACAATTTCACCGACCGTGCATCATATAGCTTTCATATCACAACGGCTGTAGGATCTAAAGCATTTTGCAATGGAGCATTAGTTGGTCAATCAACTAACGGCAACGGATTACCGATATGGCATTGGCAAATATTTGATCGAATTCCTACCTATTTGGCATCAGTAGCAGTGGCTCCTTATACAACTTGGTCGCGAAACTACTCCGGTATCCCGGTTGAAATTGCTTGTTTGCCGAGCGATAGTAATTTAGTATCACTAACCTATCAGCATTTACCTGACATTTTAAATTTTTATAAAAATGCATACGGACCATATCCATTCAACAAAGTAGGATATTGTTTAATTCCATTTAACTCAGGCGCAATGGAGCATGCAACCAGCATTCACATTGGGAAGGCTTTTATTAATGGTACATTAACGTATGAAACCCTTTGGGCTCATGAATTAGCTCATATGTGGTGGGGAGATCATGTCACATGCGAAACAGCAGGTGACATTTGGTTAAACGAAGGATTTGCAAGTTTTAATGAAGCATATGTTACGGAACAGTTGTACGGTCAAACAGCGTATAGCGATTACAATCGCAGCAACCATCGTCCCGTTTTACAATTCGCACATATAACAGACGGAGGATATTTACCGCTAATAAATATTCCAATTCAGCATACTTATGGACCAACCGTTTATAACAAGGGTGCCGATGTAGCAAGAACACTTCGGCATTACCTTGGAGATTCATTGTTTTATGCAGGATGCACTTATTACATGAATCATCGTGGCGACGGGAGTGCGAACAGTTATGACTTAAAAGACGATATTACAACTGCAACAGGAATAAACATGAATACATTTTTCGATGATTGGGTATTCACACCGGGATTCCCTCAATTCTCGATCGATAGTGTTCAAGAAAATTCAGGACAGTATACTATCTATACAAAACAGAAAAGCAGAGGAAATAATCATACTTATACAATGCCTGTTGAATTGACATTCTCAAATGGAATTTCAGATACAACAATTAAAGTTCTTATAAATCAACATACGAATGTATTTACGATAAACCTTTCTCAGAATTATGATTGGATTGCAATAGACCGATATGACCATATGGCAGATGCAGTAAGTGATTATGAAAGAAAGATTTTTTCAATAGGAGGAGCTTCTTTTCCAGAAACAAATGTCACTTTGACGGTACAAGCAACTAACGGTGACACAAGTATTGTGCGCATCGAACACAACTTTGTTACACCGGATCCATTTAAAACAGCACAAGGAATTAGAACTAGCGACTACCATTATTGGAAGATTGATGGCAATTTCAAAGCCGGTTTTCAATCGAAAGCAACATTTTATTACAACGGGACAATTAATACTAGCACAGGATATCTCGACAACACACTAATCACCGGAGTTGAAGATAGTTTAGTAATTCTATATAGATTAAATGCCGGAGATGATTGGCATATTGTAAATGGTTACACATTAAACAAAGCCGGAAGTGCTACAGACAAATTCGGAAATATAGTTATCGACACATTGAAGAGAGGCGAATATACATTAGGATACTATGACTATACTACAGGAATAAAATCGAACGAAAATATCACGCAACTTAACATTTCCCCTAACCCAACTTCAGATACTTTTAAAATTGAAATCACAAATTCAGGTTTAAGAAACGCTATGCTATCAATTTGGTCCATCGAAGGCAAAAATGTTTATAATAACTATGTCCAAGGAGATGGGATATATACTTGGAAACCGGGAGCAATTCCGGGTGGAGAATATCTTATTCAAATCATCGATAATAATGTATCTATCGCAACTAAAAAGGTAATTTACCTAAAATAAATTAAATTAAAGCGATCTAAATACAGATCGCTTTTTTTATACCCACCGGCACGTAGATAAAATACCGAATTGAGGTTATTTCGATTGAGTTTTTGCGATTTTACATTTGCAATAACAAAATCTATAACCGCATGAAATATAAATTTACAATTCTCTCAATCTTTTTATCAGTTTACAATGTAATAGGTCAAACACCTGTATTTCAAAATACGTTTGCGAATACAAAAGGTAACATCGCAAATTACATATCTACTATAATTAGTCAACCTGACGGATCCACCTATTTCTGCGGCACAAATCCCGACACATTAAAAATTGGCACCATACAAATATTACCAGGAAATGGAGGCGCGTTTTTCGGCAAGTTAAATACTGCGGGCACACCTATTTGGATTAAACGAGGAGGAACATCATCCGGTGCATCTGACATAACTTATGATGTAAAAACCGACAACGCCGGTAACGTATATTTTGCCGGAAAAATCGCAGGTAACCTCGTGGCTAGTTTCGATGGAATTACATTAAATAGCACCTACCAAGGTTTTGTAGTTAAGTATACTTCATCTGGTAATATTATTTGGGCGCAAGGATATGGCGGCGCTGTATACTCAATCGCAATTGATCAAAACAATGATCCGTTTATAAATTTGAGCGATGGACAACTCTATAAACTTGATCCGGCAAATGGTAATCAATTAATTTCCTCTTTAATTGGCGGAAACTTAATGAATCCACAGTGGCATAATATAGTAGTAGATAATAACAATAATATTATTATTGGAGTTGGAAACAAAATCAGAAAATTCGATAGCAACTTAAACCAAATTTGGAGCACCCCACTAACAGCCAGTTTAATGGAAACATATCGAATTAGTTTAGATGGAAACGGAAACGTTTATGGGACATTTTATGCAATATTTGGCACTGTAACAGTAGGAACTATTTCCAAATCAAATTTCCCTAATGGATATATGTTTAAACTTGATGGCACAAATGGAAATCCACTGTTAGTCGACTCAATCAGAATAGGTGGACAAGCATCCAAGATAAAAGAAGTAATTGTAGATGCTTCAAACAACTATTACTTTTCAGGCGATGGAGCCTTTAATGAACCACATGTTTTAAAAACAGACAATGCTTATAGTGTAATTTGGGATAAAAGCTTGCCAACAAATGCTACTGCAAATGATATTTCATTACTTAGTGATAACTGTTTAGTTGTTGCAGGGGCTCAACAAGGCACATCGATTTTTGACGCAACTACTGTAGCAGCACCTAACGGAACAAGCAATCTAAACAATAGTTATATCACAGGACTTTGTGCAGGCACCGTTTCAATAAACGAATTTAATGATGCTGCAACATTCATTGTATCACCTAATCCTGCGTCATCAACAATTACTATTAATCTAAAAAATAATTCTGCTGAATCATTCGCTTTATACAACTCGATTGGACAAAATGTAATGTCAGGCATTTTCAGCAATACACTTAACGTAAATTCATTACCCAACGGATTATACTATTTAACAGTATCATCTGACAAGAACAATTACTCTAAACCGTTAATAATTAACCACTAACACAACCTATAAAGTATATTTCTATGTGCCGATATAACAGGGAGTCTTGTTATATCGGCACTTCCTTTTCATCAAATGACTACCTTTGCAGTATGAGTCACAGCTACCCGATTATTACTTTAAAAGCCGGAAAAGAGAAAACAGTTTTACAAAAACATCCTTGGGTGTTTAGTGGGGCTATTGCCAAGGAGCCATCTAATCTTCAAGAAGGAGATATAGTCGGATTACATTCTTCTAGCGGACACTATCTTGCTACAGGACATTTTCATAAAGGAACTATCTTAGTTCGCTGTTTCGATTATTCAAATCGCACAATTGATGCAAGTGTTTGGGAAGAGAAAATTTCATCTGCAATAAATTACAGGAAAGCGCTAAAGCTAATTGATTCAAACAGCACGAATGCATTTCGATTGATTCATGCTGAGGGCGATGGTTTTCCCGGTTTAGTTGTAGATGTTTATGGAAACACGGCCATTGTTCAATGTTATACTAAAGGGATGTATTTGGCGCGCCATGATATTGCCGAAGCCATTAAAAAATGTTTTCCTTCTAAAATAACGGCGATTTATGACAAAAGCGCCGAAACCATGGCGAAGCAAGGTGCTGTTGCCGGTACCGACGGATTTTTATGGAAAAATGAAAATCATGTAAATGATGAGTTTGTTGTTGAGAATGGGATTAAGTTTTCAATTGATTTCATCAACGGACAAAAAACCGGATTTTTTATTGACCAAAGAGACAACCGAACATTAGTAAAGCATTATTCAAAAGGAAGAAGTGTATTAAATACATTCTGCTATACCGGAGGATTTTCATTATACGCAATAGAAGGCGGAGCAACTAAAGTACATTCTGTTGATAGCTCTAAAAAAGCAATTGAAGGAGTAGAAAGAAACATGCTTTTAAACTTTCCCGATGCAAATCACGAAAGCTTTGCAGAAGATGTAATGACCTTTTTCAGAAAAACTGAAGAGAATTACGATTTAATCATTTTAGATCCTCCTGCTTACGCAAAGCACCTAAGCCAAGTAAAAAATGCCATGGTTGGATATAGAAATTTAAATACTGAAGGACTAAAACGCATTAAGCCCGGAGGAATATTATTTACCTTTTCATGCTCTCAAGCAGTTGACAAAGAACTATTCCGCAAAGTAATTTTCCAAGCTGCTGTTCAAGCAGGAAGAAATGTACGGATCATGCATCAAGTAACTCAACCGGCAGATCATCCTGTAAGCATCTATCATCCTGAAGCTGAATACCTTAAAGGATTAGTATTATTTGTTGAATAATGATCTTCGGCAGAATTTCGCGCCATATTTTGAAGTAAATTTGCAGCACCCAAAAAATTGAAATCATGTTAAATCTTCCTCACATCCGCCATACCGACACCGACAATTTTTTCTTGATTGCAGGTACTTGTGTTGTAGAAAACGAAGACATCACTTATAAAACAGCTCATAAGCTGCAACAAATTACAAATCGCCTTGGAATCCCATTTATTTTTAAAGCGTCATATAGAAAAGCTAACCGCACCCGATTAGACTCTTATACCGGACCGGGAGATGAGATGGCTTTACAGATATTACGTAAAGTTGGCGATCAGTTACATCTTCCATTATTAACCGACATTCACGAAAGTGATGAAGCGGCAATAGCAGCTGAATATGTTGACGTATTGCAAATCCCTGCCTTCTTATGTCGCCAAACCGACTTATTGGTTGCAGCTGCTAAAACGGGTAAAATCGTAAATGTGAAGAAAGGCCAATTCCTCTCACCCGAAGCAATGAAATTTGCAGTGAATAAAATCAAAGAATCGGGCAACGATAGAATTTGGCTTACAGAACGCGGAACTAGTTTCGGATATACCGATTTAGTAGTCGATTATAGAGGAATTCCAATTATGCGTGAATTCGGATATCCTGTTGTTATGGATATCACACATAGTGTTCAACAACCAAATCAAACCTCAGGTGTTACCGGTGGACGTCCCGATCAAATTGCAACCTTAGCAAAAGCTGCAATTGCAACAGGTGCTGATGGAATTTTCTTGGAGACACATCCGAATCCCAAAGAAGCACTTTCAGACGGTGCTAACGCAATTCATCTCGATCATGTAGAAGAATTACTTCATGACTTAGTTACCCTGAGACATGCCGTTAGAAAACTAAAAATCTAAAAAAAAACGACTGAGAATATCAGTCGTTTTTTTTATTCGGAAGTATCACTGCTAAGTCGATATCTAAAAATCGGCTCTAAATCATTTAACTCATTAATCATACAATTCAAGTCGGTAATAATACCATTATTGAACCCATATACCCAGCCATGAATCGCCAAGGCTCTTTTCTCCCACGCTTTTTGAACAACCGTAGTTTTAGCTAAATTTTTAACCTGTTCCATCACATTTAGCTCTACTAAACGGTTAGACCTTTCCGTTATATCTTCGATTGCTTCTAACTCATCAACATACTTTGCATAAACCTCTTTTATGTTTCGCAACCATTTGTTGACGATACCAAAATCATGGTTCTCCATTGCAGCGATTACCCCACCGCAACCATAATGTCCGCATACAATAATATGCTCTACATGTAGAACTTCAACGGCATAATGCAAAACCGAAAGTAGATTCACATCTGTATGTAGCACCAAATTGGCAACGTTACGGTGTACGAAAATCTCACCGGATTTTGTATTTGTTATTTCATTAGCTGGTACACGGCTATCGGAACATCCAATCCACAAATATTGAGGGGTTTGTCCCTTCGTAAGATTATTAAAAAATTCAGGATCAGCCTTTAGCTTCGCCTTCGACCATTCCTTATTTCCATCTAATAAACGCTGGTAACTTGTATTATTTCCCATAACAAAGCTAAGATAACAGATAGTTTGATAACATGTAAGATTCTGAGACAATTATACCAAAAAAGATCGTAACGTGGCAAGGTTTTTATCGTATAAACGAGTTGATACACTGCTGCTTTATGCATAAACTACTTAAACGACAACTAGAGAAATACTTCTCTACCGGCCTCCCCCAATCGCCGGAGTTGTCATCCTTTTTGGACAGCGTCAACGAGGCCTATGTTCAATTAGACGAACGATTTAATGCTCTCGAACATACCTTAGAAGTGACCTCGGAAGAGTCATTCACTGAGTTAAACAATTTCAGAAATGTAATTGATGAAACCGCTATGGTTATAGTGGTTAATCGTTCAGGGTATATTTCTTATGTAAACAAAAGCTTTTGCTTGGGAACAGGAATTAAGGAGCAAGACATCAAAAAGAAGAAATTAAACGAATTTCTATCGCCAGAAAATAATAAACTTCTTGAAACGGCTGCTGCTAAATTAGTTAAAGGCCAAACGTGGAAAGGAGAAATCAGTATACAGAATAACTATGGCCAAACAATTTGGCTTCATAATACAGTTGTACCCTTAAAAGATCAAGTCGGAAAAACATCAAGGTATATGTCTATTATGATTGATATTACCTCTCGAAAAATATTTGAAGATGAAATCATTCGTAGTGAAGATAAATACAAGAACGTTGTTAATTCCATCAATGATATTTTGTTTCAACTTGATGAAAAATTGGAACTAATATTTCTTAATAAAGCTTGGACAGATATCACTAAATTCAATATTTATGAGTCTTTAGGATTGAATTTCACGCACTTCATTGATGAAAAAGATCGTAAGGATATAGAAAAACAACTTAAGCAATTACTTAAATCGAAATCTGAAGAATTCAAAATCATCACAAAGATTAACACTGCAAGCAACACTACTATTTGGGCGAAAATATCAGGTAAACTTGTAAGAGATCAGCATGGCATCGCCACCGGAATATCAGGAACTATTCGTGATGTTACTGAAACTATTAACAATGAGGATCTATTAAAGAAATCATATGCATTTCAGCAAGCTATACTAAACAGTGCAAAGCAAGCCATTATTGCAACTGATGAAAATGGTATTATAAGCACAATAAATGCAGGGACAGAAGAATTATTTGGCTGTACCGAGCATCAAGTCGTTAGAAGGAAAAAAATAAGTGATATTTTGAATCTTGGCCGAAGCTTTAAATCAGCCAAATCAAAAACAAGCACAGAAGAATTAATCAAAAAAGCCAAAGAAGAAGGTTACTACGAATACGAAACTATCATATACAATTGCACTTCACAAAAAACAGATGTGCTTCTTTCAGTTTCAACTATAAAAGACACCCTTCAAAATATAACTGGATACTTATTCATTTTGAATGATATTTCTATTCGAAAAAAGACAGAATATGAAAATATTAAACTCAATAAAATTTTAGAAGAGACGCCTGATTTTGTGGTATACTACGATTTAGATAATCACCCTATGTACTACAATAAGTCGTACAAAGAAATCAGGTATATCAATGATCAAGAAACACTCTACCCAATTCACCCGGCATGGGTTGATATTATTATCAACAAAAAAGCGATCCCATATGCTATGCTTCATGGTGCATGGAAGGGAGAAACAGCAATACTCGATAAAAACGGGCTAGAAATACCTGTATTACAATTAATTATAATCCATAAAGACGAACTTGGGAATCCGATATTCCGCTCATCTGTAATGCGTGACATTACCCAAAGAAAAGAGCACGAAAAGCGAATTCTCCAGAGTGAAAAAAGGAACCGCGATTTGATTAATTATAGTCAAGCATCAATTTGCACTCATGACATGCAGGGGAATTTATTAACCATAAATCCTGCTGGCTGTGAGATTACAGGATATCAGATGGAAGAAATGATTGGTCGCCCAATCACTGATTTCATGAAAGATGAACATCGTGAAAATTTTGATCAAGAATATTTATCTGTTTTCAAAAAAGCTAAAACAGCTCAAGGTATCTTGATTCTGCGTCATAAAGAAGGAAGAACTATTTATATGCTCTACAAAAACTATAAAGTTGAAGAGCAAGGTTCTGAACCTTATATCATCGGATTCGCTCAAGACATTTCTGATCGTATTAAAATCGAATCAGAACTAAAAAATGCAAAGAAAATTGCAGAAGAATCTCTTCATACCAAAGAGCTATTTTTAGCTAATATGAGTCATGAAATACGGACTCCTATGAATGGAATTGTAGGGCTTACTAATCTCTTATTAAAGACTTCTTTGAATGAGAAACAGTCGCAATATGCAGGTTCAGTAAAGCAATCAGCCGAGAACTTACTTGTCATCATAAATGAAATACTCGATTTCAGTAAAATACAAGCAGGTAAGCTCGAAATCCTAAAACAAGGTTTCGATCTCAATAATGCCATTTATAATTTAACACAAACTTTCTTACACGAAGCACAGAAAAAGAAAATTCACTTTTCATGTGAGGTAGATGATAGTCTACATCCATATTTAATTGGCGATCAAGTACGACTCAATCAAGTCCTAGTTAACTTACTTGGTAATGCATTTAAGTTTACAGAGGCAGGTACAGTTCAATTAACAGTAAAAAAACTTCAGGAGAATCCTGAAAGTCTTCGTTTAAGATTTGAAATTTCAGATACGGGAATTGGTATATCATCAGAGTACCTTGAGAAAATCTTTCAAAGCTTTACACAAGCTAATGCCGATACTTCAAGAAGATATGGAGGTACCGGTTTAGGGCTATCTATTGTCAAAAACCTACTTAACTTAATGGGAAGTGATATTAATGTTACAAGTACAATGGGTAAAGGATCTATTTTCAGTTTTGAAATCAATTTTGAAAAGACAGATGCTGATAAAATTGGACATTCCGATCTGATTGAACAATCATTTACAAACAAACTCACAGGATGTAGGATTCTTTTAGCAGAAGACAACAAAGTAAATCAACTTTTTGCTGTTGAGCTAGTAAGTGAATGGGGAGCCCAAATTGACATTGCCGACAACGGAAAAATTGCTGTCGACTTAATGAAAGAGAAATCATATGATCTTGTATTAATGGATATTCAAATGCCTGAAATGAGCGGTATTGATGCCACCGAATACATCAGAAATAATTTAAGTGCCCCTGCCCGTGAAATACCAATTATTGCAATGACAGCAAATGCCATGAAAGGTGACGAAGAAAAGTTCTTAAAAGCAGGAATGAATGCCGTTATTTTCAAACCATTTGAAGGTCATGAACTTTTCAATAAAATGGAACCCTATTTATTAGGAAAAATAATATCAGGAGATTCTTCAACATTTCAATCGGTTCACATTGCCGGAAAAGTCATTAATAATGAATTTCCGGAGTTTACAACTATCAGTATGGATGTACTAAAGGCCTTCTCGCGCGGTAAAGCAAGCTTTATTGAAAAGATGGTAACAGTATTAAATGAAGCCATTCCGGTAATGGTTGACTCATTAAAGAATTCAATTGAAAAATATGATTCTGAAGAAATCCGCCATCATTCACACAAGCTAATACCTAACATGAACATGCTGGGTAACAAGCACTTAGAAGAACAAATGAAATGGATTGAAGACAATGCACTAAATCCGGATACCGAAAGCGAAATAAAGTCAAGGTACCTCAAAATCAATCCAATATTAAATACATTGGTGAGTGAATTAACTCAATTGCACACCTTTATTTTGAACAACGATCTCAGTAACTATTTGAAAAAAACTGCGTAGAAACATCCATATAATCAGGCCATGAAAAAGAAAATATTAGTTGTAGACGACGAATTAAGCATTCGTATGCTCCTGGAAAACTTTCTAGGCGACGACTATGAAGTTATCACTAAAGAAAACGGCTATGAAGCACTTTCATGGCTACAAGATGGTAACAAATCAGACTTAATCCTTGTGGACATTGATATGCCAATGCTTAACGGTTACGATTTAACAGAGTCGATTCGCAAACAAGACGGCATGTCGAATGTTCCAGTGATTATGCTCTCAAGCAAGCAAAAAAGTGCTGATAGAATAAAATCGTTCGAAGTTGGCGCCGACGATTACTTGCAAAAACCATTTAATCCCGAAGAATTACAAATTCGGATTCAAGCCATATTTAGAAGATTGAAAGTGGCATAATATTGTTTACCCCCCAACGATTATTATGAAAATTGTCTACGTTAATAACGATCCTGTTCAACAGGAAGGATTTAAAAGTACATTTCCCAAACATCAGGTTCAAGTATTCCCTGATCTGTTTCACGCATATCAATGGATGCGAAATGATTGCATTCCGGATATCCTTGTAACGGAAGTTAATGCTACTATCGATCCAACGGTAGATACATTACATATACTTCGTTCGAAAACAGCGTTCAGAAAAACAATAATTGTTGGGTATACAAATTGCCCTGACAGAACAAATAAAACCCATTTCTTTCATGAAGGATTATTAGATGTAGTAGATACATCCAAAGTTACTTCTACGGTTTTTCAAATTGTATACTTATTTTCTCAAAAACACGGAACCAACTCGCTTTCTTCTTTATATTCAAGAAGAAGTTTAATCGCGAAAAGATTCCTCGATATAAGTATTTCTTCATTTGGTCTACTTATAGCATCTCCTGTTCTTATTGGAGCTGCATTAGCAATTCGACTTGAATCAAAAGGTCCAATTTTTTACCGTTCAAAACGTGTTGGATCAAATTATAAAATTTTTGATCTCCTTAAATTTAGAACTATGATTCCAGATGCTGATAAAAAGATTGGTAACATGAATCATCTAAATTTATACGGAGCAGATAAATCCATTGAAATACCTCAAGAATGTCCGGATTGTAAAAAATTGGGCAAACCATGTTCACCAATCATGTATGCTGATAATAAACAAGTCTGTGAAAATTTCTATTTCTATTTACAAGAGCTGGAGAAATCAGGTATTTTCTTTAAAGCTAAAGATGATCCGCGTATTTCACGTGTCGGAAAATTCTTACGTAACTCATCCATTGATGAGTTGCCTCAGTTAATCAACATATTGAAAGGAGATATGTCGTTAGTCGGCAATCGTCCGTTACCTCTTTATGAAGCTGAAAAACTTACTACCGATTCACGTGCCTTCCGTTTCCTCGCACCTGCAGGATTAACAGGCCTATGGCAAGTAACCAAACGCGGTAAAAAAGATATGTCGGAAGAAGAACGTATCACACTCGACAACAACTATGCGCTTAATCATTCTCTTTGGCTGGATATTAAAATAATACTGAAGACCTTCCCTGCTCTATTGCAGAGTGAAAACGTATGAAAACTTTTAACCTTGAACCAAAGCAATACCATACTCGATTTATTCTGTTTGCATGCCTATTCGCATTTTTATTCTGCAGCAAAATAAGTCAAGGACAAACTACGGACTCACCATCCCTATTTATTACTCCCATAAATGACACTACTTCTCTTTATTCTTTAGGAGTAGATGACATTAAACTAGATTTGACAAAAGAACTTTTGAATCAATTAGTTCCTCTCGATTCAATCATCAAATTGGCAGTTTACAACAACCCGGGACTTAAAGCCCAAGAAGCACTTATTGTAGCAGGCAATGAGCAAGTAAAACTAGGAAGAAGAGAATGGCAAAACGGAGTCTTCCTTTCCTATAATCAAAATGTAGGAAACCAAACACTTTTCTACAATTCCAATCAAGAACCGGTAGGTACACAATCACAAAGTCTTAGTACAGGATACCGATTAGGATTGAATGTAAACATTCCTTTATACCTATTTTTTGCTAGGAACAACAGAATCAATATTTACAAACAAGAATTAGAAGTCAGAAAGGAAACAAACGAGAAACTTAAACTCGATCTAGAACGTATAGTAATAGCTGAATACAATAGCATGTTATCGACACATCGAATTTTACTTATAGCAAGTAATTCGCGAAGTGCTTCGCGTATGTTAATGGATATGGCTAATCAACAGTTTCAGCAAGGCGATATCACTATTGGTGATTATACTTCTGTTATGGGACTTGCTTCGAAAGCAGAATCGGATTATGAAATCGCGAAAAGAGATTTCTACACTTGGTATCAGCAATTAGAAAGATTAGTTGGAGTAAGATTAGATAAATTGACGAGAAAACCGTGAGCCTTTTAGAATTTATAAGATTAATACTTCGTTATTGGAAGGTTTTAGTGCTTTTTCCATTAATGACTGCGCTTGTTGTCTTTTTTTTAACTCGTAACACAATAAAAGAATATACCTCAGATTGCGAAGTATACACAGGAATTGCAAGTGGATACGGTATCACATCGGGTGAGAATGATCGGGTAGATTACTTTGCAGTAAACAATGCATTTGACAACTTAATGGCGACGATAAAATCGCGAGAAACAATTGAGGAAGTTGGAATGCGCTTATTAGCAAAGCATTTGTTAATAGAAAAACCATCTTACGACCAAATTTCACCTGTAAACTTCGATCATGTAAGAGAAGTTATACCCGAATCTTTGCGTAAAAAGCTAATCGTAAAAGGTTCAGAAGAGCTTACTTATTTCCGTATCGAAAGCTATCGACGAAGCAATCAGAAAAATGAAATCATCGAAATTTTAAAGAAGCCAACAGAAATATACAGCTTCGATAAAATCTCTTCAAACATGTCGGCTTTAAGGAAACAAAGCTCCGATATGATCGATATTTCATACAAGTGTAATGACCCCGCAGCATGCCAACAAACCTTACAAATTATCGTCGATGTAGTAATTCAACGTTACAAAGGAATAAAAGGAAGCGAAACCAATAATGTTGTAAAATACTTTGAAGAACAACTTCGACTTTCAGCTGGAAGATTGCGAAAATCAGAAGACAAACTTCGTGATTACAGTTCTGCAAATAAAATTATTAATTACTACGAACAAGCTAAATTCATTGCAGAATCGAAAGAAAATGTAGTTATGGATAAGCAGAAGCAACAAATGTCGCTTCAAGCATCCAAAGCAGCACTCGTTCAGATTGAGAAGAAAATGAACCTTAAAAAAGGTTTATTAGAAGTAAATGAAAAAATACAGAAACTAAAAGATCAACTCACCGATCTTAATTATAAGATTGCCAATACGGAGCTATACAATGAAGATCAGGCTAAAGTAGCTAAGTACAAATCTGATGCCGAACTTGTAAAACGTTCAATACGAGACGAAGTAGAAAAGCAATATAAGCTTAACAATACAACTGAAGGGCTTCCACGCGCCAACTTATTACAAGAATGGTTAACGAACTATATCGGAGTTGAAGAAAATCAAGCCAAGTTAGATGTAATTCAAAAACGTCTCGACGGCTTTGATGCATTATATACTGAGCTCGCCCCTATCGGTTCTGACATAAAACGTTTTGAACGAGAACTGGATGTTAACGAGAAAGAATATCTAAGTATTCTCCATGGATTAAACATGGCTCGTTTACGTCAACAGAGTTTGGAGATGTCGAATAATTTAACAATTACCGATTCTCCTTATCTACCATTAGAACCTCTTCCTTCAAAAAGAGGAATGCTGGTTGCAGTTTCTTTCATTGCAGTATTCATTGTAACATTAGCGGTTATAATTGCTAAGTCACTTTTAGGAAAAACAGTACAAACACCGGGAAGAGCTGAAAAGTTCACGGGTTTACATTTCCTTGGAGCACTGCCAAACTATAGATCACTCGATAAAGGAATTATTATCCCAAAACTAGACGAAGCTCTATTGTCACATCTTTCAAGCACTATTCGACAACATCTTCGTTCATGTGAGACTGATAAATCGAAGACCATAATTGCTACTATATCAAGTATCAGAAAAGAAGAGGGAAAACAATTCTTTGCGAATAAAATAATCCCGGCACTTGCTGAGCGAAACAAAGAAATTCTATTCTTAAATCCGAAAGCAACAAAACTTTCGAAAAACGGATTAATTACTGAATTCCCGTTAAAAGACAACGAAAATTTTTACACTGCCGAAAATATTGAAGTCTGGATGGAGAGTGAAAATCTCGACATTAAGCAATACGGAATGATTATAGTGATACTTAAAGAATTAAATAAATACAACTTACCTGAAGGAATATTGTCATCAGCATGCTTAAACCTACTCCTACTCGATAGCGAAAGAGTGTGGAATGAAGCCGACTCAAGAGCTTTATCACACTTCACAAAATCAACTTCAGGTAAAAATTTGGTAGCCCTTAATAATATCGAAATCGACCGATTAGAAACCATAATTGGAGAAGTTCCAAAAACCAGATCATTGGCAAGAAGAATAATTAAACGTGCTATTACATTTAATTTCAAACGCACCTAAAAAAACGGGGTTATGAAAAGCAAATTAAAAGGTATTATCAAAAACAACCATACACTAAGCTTGGCGGGTAACTTAACCAATGCAGTGTTAGGTTTTGCAAGTATTGCACTTGTAGCACGTTTACTTGATAAAGAATCGATGGGCGCCTGGGTCATGTTCTTAACAGGCTACATTTTTGCTGACTTACTTCGAGCAGGAATCATTCATACTTCTCTAATTCGTTTTGCTGCTTCTTCTAAAAAAGAGCATTTCGGAATTGTTTCAGGTTCGGGATGGATGATCTCAATCTTCACTACTATTTTCTTATCTCTTCTAACATATAGTATTCATCTTTTCTTTGGCCATATAATTACCAATCCCGGATTCAATTTATTTTTACAGTGGTACTGGCTTGCAGCTATTACAACATTACCGTTTAATTATGCAGCTTGGTTAATGCAAGCCCGATCTCAATTCGAGAAGGTTTTGTATATCCGACTTTTAAACCAATTGAGTTTCATGACATGCATTCTCCTAGCCTTAATATTTGAGAAGAAATCCACGGAGATAGTTTTAGGATCATTTATCATTTCAGGATTATTACCATCGGCAGTCTCTATGTGGGCAGGATGGTCGATGATAAAAACTGTACGTTTTGCTACGAAAGAAATGATGCGTGAGCTATTCAATTTCGGCAAATTTAGCATGGGCACATTAATGGGATCTAACCTATTAAGAAGTTCTGACACATTACTT
>JAKPPP010000300.1 GCA_029547265.1 Bacteroidota bacterium | reverse complement strand
CCTCGATAGTGCAAAAACAGAAACGCGTATCAGTGTACAAATGGCCGATATCGGTTCCAAACGTATGGATGCATTGATGAAAGTAATTCGTCCGAAGGTAGATTCAATATTCCCTAAAGAAGATTATTCAACCACCGTAACAGGAAACAGTTTGATATTCTTGAAAGGTAATAAATACTTACTCGAAAACTTAGTGGAGAGTATGTTGCTTGCAATTTTCCTGATATCATTAATCATGATTACGTTGTTTATGTCGGTGAGGATGATCTTGATTTCAATACTACCGAGTATTATCCCCCTAATTATCACAGCGGGGTTGATGGGTTTTTTTCATATTGCATTAAAGCCATCTACTATTTTAATTTTCAGTATCGCTTTCGGTATTGCGAGTGATCAAACGATATATTTCTTGACGAAGTATCGCCATGAAATGAGAAACAGCAAAGTGAAGTCGATATCAAAAGCAGTGCGAACTACAATTTATGAAACGGGAATGAGTATGATTTATACTGCCGTAATTTTGTTTTTTGGGTTCTTTATTTTCAGTGCTTCCGATTTCGGAGGTACGGCAGCGTTAGGAAAATTATTAAGTGTTACCTTGCTTGTGGCAATGTGTTCTAACTTAATTTTGCTGCCTGCTTTCCTAGTAAGTTTAGAAAGAAGATTAACCACTAAAGCGTTCCTTTCAGAGCCTTTATTCGAATATGATTCAGAAGAAAGTGATATTGAATTGGACGATCTCGAGGTTAAAAAATAACTCTTATATATATTTGTGAAACTTTCTGTTTGGTTGATGTACTAACAGTTATCAATCGTTCAGAAGTTCCTCAAAAAAGCTTCAATAACGAAAAATTATGAAAGGTATTATCCTTGCCGGTGGCTCCGGTACCCGATTACATCCTCTAACGTTGGCAGTAAGTAAGCAACTAATGCCCGTTTATGATAAACCGATGATTTATTATCCGTTGAGTGTGTTAATGATGGCCGGTATTAATGAAATATTAATCATTACTACCCCTCATGATCAACCAATGTTTAAAAAGTTATTGGGCGACGGAAAAGAGTTGGGCTGCAATTTTGAGTATGCAATTCAAGATATCCCTAACGGTCTGGCACAGGCGTTTGTGATAGGAGAGAAGTTCATCGGAAATGACAGTGTAGCCCTTATCTTGGGTGATAATATCTTCTACGGCACGGGTTTACACCAGTTGCTAATAGAAAACCAGAATCCCGAGGGTGGAGTAGTATTCGCATACCATGTTTCGGATCCTGAGCGTTACGGAGTAGTTGAGTTCGATGCTAATAAGAAGGCTATCAGCATCGAAGAGAAGCCAACCGCACCTAAATCAAATTATGCAGTGCCGGGCTTGTATTTCTATGATAATCAAGTTGTTGGTATTGCAAAGAAGTTAAAACCTTCTCCTCGTGGAGAGTATGAAATTACTGATGTCAATAAGGCTTATCTCGAAGCCGGAAATCTGAAAGTGGGTATCCTCGATAAAGGAACTGCTTGGCTCGATACGGGTACTTTCTCGTCGCTAATGCAAGCCGGACAGTTTGTGCAAGTGATCGAAGAACGCCAAGGATTAAAAATCGGTTGTATCGAGGAAGTTGCATTCCGCATGGGATATATTGACAAAAACCAACTAGATCGTATCGCCCAGCCTCTTGTTAAGAGCGGATATGGCAAATATTTGCTAAATTTGACAGATCATTAAGCACTCCTAAAAGTGCCCTGTTTCTTCAAATTTCAAGTATTCTGAACTATTCGATTAGGGCATGTAATAGGTGTTAGTTTAACGAAAAATAAAAAAGTATGCAACGTAGGATTTTAGTTACCGGTGGCGCCGGGTTTATAGCAAGTTGTCTAGCTCAGAAATTAGCAGATGATCCCCAGAATTCGGTGGTTATCGTCGACAACCTTTTAACCGGCTCTGAAAAGAAACTTCCTGTGTCTATTCATGATAATGTTCGCTTTATAAAGGCGGATGTGAATGACTTAAGCGACATTTCAGCCATTTTCCATACATTCAATTTCGACTATGTATTTCATTATGCAGCAGTTGTAGGGGTGAAGCGTACTATCGCCAATCCGGTGATGGTGCTTAACGACCTTAACGGTATCCGTAACTTGCTAAACCTTTGTAAGAATACCGGAGTGAAAAGAGTTTATTTCTCTTCCAGCTCTGAGGTGTATGGCGAACCGGTTGAATTTCCTCAAAATGAGCATACTACACCGTTAAACTCTCGTCTTCCTTACGCTATCGTGAAGAATGTGGGTGAAGCGTACCTGCGCTCTTATTACCAGGAATTCGGATTGGAGTTTACTATCTTCCGTTTCTTCAATACCTACGGGAAAAAACAAAGTACCGATTTCGTAATGTCGAAGTTCTTAACGGCAGCCTTGAATAATCAGGATATTACTATTTATGGCGACGGAAGCCAAACGCGTACGTTCTGCTATATCGACGATAATATCGATGCTTGCTTGAATGCTTTTTATAACAATGAAATCGTGAATGATGTTGCCAATATCGGGAATGATTATGAAATCACTATCCTCGATCTGGCACGTAAAATCATCGATGTTTCAGGTTCTAAATCTAAAATCATATTCTTGCCTGCTTTGAAAGAAGGCGATATGACACGTCGTTGTCCGGATATCACCGTAATGAAAAAATTGCTTGATCGCCGCATGACTACTTTGGAGGAAGGGATCATTAAATTAATCCAAGCAAAGCAGGAGATTACTGTTTAAATGATTCCATTGCCTCGCTTACAAGAACTTGTTCTTGATGGTATTCAGCAGCTGTCGTTCCCCAATGAACCTGCTGCTCTTTACGACCCTCTTCGTTATATTCTTTCTCTCGGTGGTAAGCGTATGCGCCCCGTACTCACGCTAATGGGTTGTGATGCTTTCGGTGGTGATGTTAACGCCGCCCTTCCTGCAGCTCTGGGAGTAGAGGTGTTTCATAATTTTACTTTGATGCACGATGATATCATGGACAATGCTCCTCTTCGTCGTTCTAAACCTACAGTTCATACTAAGTGGAATTCAAATATTGCTATCCTTTCAGGTGATGCGATGTTTGTGGAGTCATGCCGACTCGTTATGCAAAGCCCCGATGCTGCCGTTCGTCAAGTAATGGATGTCTTTACTAAAACTGCCCTCGAGGTGTGTGAAGGTCAGCAGTACGACATGGATTTTGAATCAATGAGCCAGGTTTCTATCGATCAGTATATCGATATGATTCGCCTGAAAACAGCGGTGCTATTGGGTGGCTCTTTAAAGATGGGTGCTATTATCGCCGGTGCTAACGAAAGTGATGCTAACCATCTCTACGATTTCGGAGTGAACCTCGGAGTCGCTTTCCAATTGCAAGATGATATTCTCGATGTATTCGGTGATGCAGATAAATTCGGTAAACAAGTGGGTGGCGATATCCTCTCAAATAAAAAGACTTTCTTATTGCTCACTGCTCTAAATACTGCACAAGGTTCAACGAAAGATTCGCTCTTGCAATGGATCAAATCTTCCGATCAGCCTCAAGAAAAAGTAATCGCCGTTACCGAAATTTATAATTCGTTAAACGTTCGTGATGTGGCAGAGAAAAAAATGAATGAATTGTATGATGTAGCTCTTTCGCATCTCGATAGTATTCCTGTTGATGATGCCAATAAACAGCCTCTCAAAGATCTGGCTGCTTCATTGATGGTTCGCCAGAATTAAAAAAATCAAAACTTCTTGATAATAAAAAATCCCACCTTTCAGTGGGATTTTTTATTATGCTCTTCCTAGTTGGCGCAAGTGACGAAGATGTGCTCCGATTGCACTCCAAATAGTTGGGTATTCGATATATTGTACATTAAACTCTTGACAGGTCTCACGTACTAATTTGCTGATCTGCGGATAGTGAATGTGACTGATCTTAGGGAATAAATGGTGCTCTACTTGGAAGTTTAATCCTCCCATAAACCAACTGATCGTTTTGCTGTTAGTAGCAAAGTTTGCAGTCGTGTAAATTTGATGTAATGCCCACTCGTTTTCAATCTTGTTTGATGTAGGATCAGGAGCAGGGAACTTAGTGTCTTCTACTACGTGCGCTAACTGGAAAATTACCGCAATAACTAATCCTGTAACGAATAATACTACCGCATATCCTGCTAACGTTGCAAGGATACCATGATTGTAAGCAGGTAATATGATGAAGAATGTTAAGTACCCGATTTTTGTTAACCAAAATCCAATGTGCTCCGACAATTTCATTTTACGAATAGGAGTAGGCCCAATCTTATGCGTGAAATACTTTTGGAAGTCGTTCCAAAAGATCCATACAAAGTATGTCAACCCGTATAATAATACCCAATAGATATGTTGGAAACGGTGAATCCAATATTTCTTTTGTTGCTCATTAATACGCATTAATGGTCCTACCATAATGTCATCGTCAACACCTTCAATATTTGTAAATGAATGGTGAATAACGTTGTGCTTAATCTTCCACATGAAACTTGATCCGCCCATGATGTTAAGCGAATAAGACATGATGTTGTTAAGATGCTTGTTCTTTGAATATGATCCATGCGCCCCGTCGTGCATCACGTTAAATCCGATGCTCGCTAAGTTGAATCCTAATACTGCACATAATCCCAATTGCGCTGCAATGGGTAAATGGGTGAATACCAATAATAAATATACCGTTACAGCAGCTATGGCAAGAATGATAGTCTTGCTCCATAATTTCATATTGCCGGTAGGTGATATTTTGTGTTCTTCGAAATAGTTGTCAATCTTGCTTCGAAGGGCGTCAAAGAATGGGCTCTGACGGTTGTTGAATGTTATTTTTGCCATATCGAATCCCAAAGGTAAGGGTTACAGACTAATATTCATTCATTTTTTAATTAACAGGATAGGTGATTGATTTCATATTTTTGGGTTATCCTGTTGAAAATCAATTTTATAAGATTTTGAGGGCCGTGAGAAACCTCTTCGATTTTTTGCCTAAAAAGGCCTAAAATCGCCGGTTTTCGCTTCCTGATCGTCCTTTGAGGTCATTTCCCTAAAGTTCAATCTGGATTAAATGAAGGCGCTTTTTGGAGATCGCCGGGATCACAATAGCCGATTCGTCGATCTGTTTTCCCGCCCGCGGCAATATCGTTATGTTGTCGCCAAGCTTGGTTACCCGCTTGGTGGTCTGCTGCCCCGATTTATTAATTACCACTGCCGCTATCTCGTTATTACGTCCAATGTCTTTATTGTATACTATTCCCAATTCATCGCTGTTTAAATAGCTGTCGAACGATGAGTACAGCCCAAAATCATCGAGCGATGTTTGTTCCTTACGTATCATCTGACTCCATTGTATCACCCCTTCATTGTTTACCGAGAAGGCTACAATATTGTCGAAGTGATATTCGATTCGTCGACTGTAACTCTGCGTGAAATAGTCATAGTAGGAATACTCGCTTAAATAAGCCGCTTCGGCAATAATTACCGCGCCTCCGTCATTTCGTAGTACTACCTTTTGTATCGGATAGCTGAATAGACTTATTCCTCCTCCCGAATTTCGTTCTCCAACTAGCTTTATTTGCGCGTCGCCGCCTACCGGATAGTTCTTTATTTCTAACGGTCCATCACTGCCGGTTTTTAACTTGGCGAATATTAATCCCGCCCCACTAAACGATAGCTTATCGGCGTAAAATCCTGTTACTACCGCATTGCCTTTGATTTTATCTACCGTTATAGCCGCTTCTGTCATCGGCCTGCTGCTGTCGTTTATTTTGTATTCTTTTACTTCTTCACTGCCAGCTTTCATCACTAACAGTGTGTATATACGTTGTTTCTTTTTTTCTTTAGCAGGATCAGGATCTTTGATCATTCCTAAGAGATAAAATTCTCCGTTGTCGGATATGCTGTAATCTGTCACCATCAAATCACGATCGCCATAATTCACTTTACCACTATGCGAAATTAATGCTTTGTAGTTGGTGTCGAGTAATGCAACGTTCATGGTTTGTGTGCCATCTCCCGTTTCGTTGACGTAAATCCCTAAATTATTTTTCCCCGGACTAATAATCAGTCGCGGTTTTTCAAGCGCATTGCTCTTGGTATATGAAAATGATGTAGCGTTTTTTCCTGTGATTTCGGCTTTGCCTTTATTGTTGTAAACGTCGATAAATAATTTGTACTT
>JAKPPP010000265.1 GCA_029547265.1 Bacteroidota bacterium | reverse complement strand
GTCGGTAATAGGTGAAAGATTTAACACTTTGCACAATGATGAAAATTGAACATCGGTTCCTACTGCCAACAAAACATTATGATGATCAGAAGTAGCGAACACCTCACCGTAAGGAGCGATATTCGGATGTAAAGATCCTTGAGGTTGGGGAACGATTTTATTGTTCAACCAATTAGAAGCTTGATTAGCTAAAGAAGCCAACGCTGAGTTAAACAAATTTGTTTTCACAACAGCACCCAATCCCGATTTCGCCTTATGCACCAATGCAACTAAAATTCCTTCCTTCAATTGATGAGCAGTTAACAAATCAACGAAAGCAATTGGTAATTTTATCGGACCGGAATCTGGATTTCCATTAATCGACATTAATCCTGTTTCAGCTTGCAATACCGCATCGAAAGCGACCTTTGCAGAATCGGGATAACCACTAATCTCACCAATTATTAAAGAAGGAAATTTCTTTGCTAAGTCATCTGCAATTAGATTAAACTTAACATCATCGCCTGCCTTAAAATTGGATATTAAAATATCAGAAGAAGCAATCAATTGCATTACCTCCTTATGATCACGTTCATTTAGCAAATCACAAAACAAAACCTTCTTATTCCAATTAACAGAATGATAATACGCTGAAGTATCGGAAGAAGAATTTTCGCCTTTCTGTTTCCAACGACGGGTAAGATCTCCTCCCAATTTATTTTCCACCTTCACCACCTCGGCACCTAATTCAGCAAAAAACATTCCCACAGCGGGTCCCGCTAAAACAGAAGCCAACTCCACAACTCTTAATCCTTCAAATAATTTTCTCCTATCCATCACCGTTATATTAGAATATTTCAGCAATCATACATCTAACACTTCCGCCTCCTAACAATTCAATAGCACTTACGTCAATAGGCAATAACGAAGAATGTGATTGCAATAACTCTACTTGATCGATACTTAGGGAATCAAAAGCCGTCATAGAGCATACTGTAATTCTTTCTCCTTCGGCATTTATCAATTGCAACATATTCCCTGCAAAGGACTCCATCTGCTCCATTGAAATAAGAATTATTTCGAGTCCGTCTTCAGCAAATGAATTCACCAAAAAATCTCTATCCTCTAAACTCGGAATAGCATCCAATGCGATGACCACATAACCGTAACCGATATGCATAATCACATTAGTATGATAGATGGCTAATCCATTTTTATCGACAGCCGCAAATCGCACCGGAGTATAACCTAACTCATCACAAACCATGCTTAACAAACTAAAATCGGTTCGAACGCTTTCCGAAGCATAAGCTTTGCGATGAAGATGATCGAAAACTATACTACCTGTTCCCTCGAGAAACATTCCTTCGTTTTCGAAAGAAGAAAAATCAACTACGCGATCAGGGAAAAAAGGCAAATCGATATTCCTTTCACGTCGCCGATTTTCAGCCATCATTGGGTATTTGATAATACTTTTATCGTGATGAAAGCTGATCCAATTATTCGGAAAGATAGCATCAGGTGCTTTTTCATCTTCATTCTCACTTATAATGATATGGATTTTATTATAGATCAGCGTATCTACCATCCTATCAAATTCAAGCATCGCTTGCTCGTGCAAATTTGAAGCATTGGATTTCTGAAAACTATTACTCGCAACAGTTTCGGGGTTACTAAAAAACAAAGCCGGTTTAACCATCCAAACCATACCGGCATTTTGAGAAAGAGGTTGCATGATTTCTCTTTTATTAAACTATAATTTCTACAACGACAAAATTGCCAATTTATATCCGTCAAGTCCTAAACCTGCAATAACACCCTTGCAATTTTTCGCCATCAAACTTACATGACGATATTCTTCGCGCGCATAAACATTTGAAATATGCACTTCAATAACGGGCGTTGAAATAGCAGCAACAGCATCGGCGATAGCCACAGAAGTATGCGTATACCCTCCGGCATTGAAAACGATTCCATCGGCACTGAATCCAACTTCGTGCAATTTATTAATCAGTTCTCCTTCGACATTACTTTGAAAATAATCAATAGTAACATCAGGAAATAAATTTCTAAGCTGAGGAAGAAATTCATCGAAGTTAAGTGCACCATAAATTTCCGGCTCTCGTTTTCCCAATAAATTTAAATTGGGCCCGTTGATGATAACAATTCGTTGCATGACTACGAAAATACAAAACCATCGATCTCAAAAGCGCAATTTTCGATAATATTTGGATTACATTTGCCAATAATCATGAAAGCTTGGGCACCCTATATCAAAGGATTTCGCAGTTACCTCCAATTGGAGCGCTCGTTATCGTCGAATACTTTGGAAGCTTACGAACATGATATTGAAAAACTGTGTCAATTTCTTGATTACAAAAAATTAGTCGTTACACCGGAAGGTATCAAGCACGAAACACTTCAAGAATTCCTGATGTGGATTCACGAACTTGGCATGACGGCACGTACTCAAGCGCGAGTAATTTCGGGAATCAAGGCCTTTTATAAGTACTTGCTCATGGAAAATATGATGCAAGACGACCCAACGGAGCTGCTGGAAGGGCCTAAACTGGGACAAAAACTTCCCGACTTTTTAACAGTGGAAGAAATTAATGCCCTCATAGGAGCCATCGACAGAAGTAAGCCTGAAGGAGAAAGAAACAAGGCAATTATAGAAACATTATACTCCTGCGGACTACGTGTATCAGAATTAGTGAACCTAAAATTGAGTCTTTGCTTTTTCGATATTGGGTTTATTAAAGTCACGGGAAAAGGTAACAAAGAGCGCATCGTTCCGGTAGGAAGTGTTGCCATCAATCAGCTTCAACGATACTTCGAAAGTTACCGTAACCACCTAAACATCAAGGCGGGACAAGAAGATTATGTGTTTTTAAACCGACGCGGAGCTAGATTGACTAGGGTAATGATATTTACCATTATTAAAGATTTGGCACGGATTGCGGGGATTAGAAATAGTATTAGTCCACATACCTTCCGCCACTCCTTTGCCACCCATTTGATAGAAGGCGGAGCCGATTTGAGAGCAGTACAAGAGATGTTGGGACATAGTAGTATCACCACAACTGAAATATACACCCACCTCGATAGAGAATACCTACGATCGGCAATTTTGCAGTTTCACCCGCGTGGATAAAAAAACATTGGAGGATGTTTGGGCTTTTTCTTTTTTTTCTATTTTAGAACAACCTTAAATCCTACGTATATGGCTTATAAATACGATGAAGCTGAGATCATTAATATCATTGACGAATCAGATATTGTAAAAAGATTTTTCATTAAAGTACCGGATGAAATTCCGTTTAGTTTTAAAGCCGGTCAGTTTATCATGTTAAACTTACCAATTGATTCAAAATACACCAACAGAAGTTATTCGATAGCATCGGCGCCAACTGACGACAATACATTTGAGTTATGTATTGTTATCAATCCAAACGGTCTTGGCACGAATTACATGTGGTCGAATTATAAAATCGGCACTAAAGTTCAAATTTCAAAAGTGCTTGGCAAGTTTCAATTACCTGAAGAAATCGATAGAGATATCTGTTTCATTGGAACAGGAACGGGAATTGCGCCACTGCGATCGATGGCTGTAGATATTTTAAAGCAAGGGCGTCCCTGCAAAAACATTTACATGGTATTTGGTAACCGATGGGCAAAAGACATCAGTTATCGAGCAGAATTTGAAGCATTAGAAAAAGAATTTCCAAACTTTAAATTCATTCCGGTGTTATCAAGAGATAATGAAGGATGGACAGGACGCAAAGGATATGTACATACGATTTACGAAGAAATCTTTGCAGATAAACGTCCGGCTTACTTCTACATCTGCGGATGGGCCGACATGCTTAAAGAAGCTCGTCACAGATTAGAAGCAATGGGGTATGATAAAAAAGCGATTCGATTTGAATCATATGATTAAAAAAATAAATAAAGCGTAATTTTTACATACATGCAGAATAAAAGATTTACGCACCGACTTGCTCGTATTAGAAGAAAAGAAGATGCTCCTGAATTTGGATTCGGGAGCATTTCTACTTCCAACGATCAACGAATGATGAACAAAGACGGCACCGCTAATGTGATACGATTAGGCGAACCGAAATTTTCGATCATCAATTTATATCATTCGTTAGTAACGATGCCATGGTGGAAATTCAACATTTCGGTATTAGGAATTTATTTGATCACTAATTTTTTATTTGCAGTTATATACTACGTGATTGATCCTGCAGGTTTAGGAGGAATGACATTTAAAACAGAAACGGATCGATTTCTTGAGATTTTCTTTTTTAGTGCGCAATCACTTACGACTGTGGGCTACGGACGATTAAATCCTGTGAGTTTAATAGACAGCACGGTAGCTGCAATTGAATCGATGGTAGGTTTATTGGGATTTGCTTTAGCAACAGGATTGTTGTACGGAAGATTTTCAAGAGCCACAGCAAAATTATTATACAGTGACAATATCATAGTTGCACCCTATAAGCATATTCGATTCCCTGAAGCTGATAAAGCATTAATGTTCCGAATATTAAATGCAAGAAAGAATCAATTGATCGAAATTGAAGCGCAAATTATGTTTGCCTACAATGAAGAAGTGAATGGTTCGGTAGCAAGAAAGTTTCAGCAACTAAAACTAGAAACCGAGAAAATAAATTTACTAGCAATGAGTTGGACAATTGTACATCCTATTGTCCCTGAGAGTCCTTTGTATGGTCTAACAAAGGAAGACATTGAAAGTGTAGATGCAGAATTTGTAGTAAATATTAAAGCCATCGACGATACCTATGTACAACAAGTTTATACACGTACATCATACACTTGGAAAGAATTAGCATGGGGAGTAAAATTTGATTCGGTTATTTCGAAAAACGAACAAGGAATTACAACAATAGATTTAAAGAAAATATCATCTTTTAAGTCGGCAGAATGAGAAACTACCTCTTAATATTATTCTTCTTTTCACAGATCGGATATTCGAGAGCACAAACAGCAAACGAAAGTCAGTTGTTTCAATATGCGCAAAAAATCGAAGGAGAAGGCAAGCTAAATGATGCCTTAACGATTTATAAATCGTTACTAAAAAACGACTCAAACAATGTTAGTTATTTAACTCACACATCGATTTTATACTCGAAAGTCGGACATCGACAACCAAGCAAAGACAATCAAATCGCTTGGTATAAAACAGGATTTTATTTAGCGCAAAAGGCTATTAAGCTTAACAACAACAGTGCGGAAGCACATTATTCATTAGCCTTATCGCTAGGCAGGATGAATGAAAATGCCGGAAGCAAAACTAAAATTGAGAATGCGAAGCAAATAAAATCGGAAGCAGAAATCACGTTAAAATTGAATCCGAAGATTGCCGGCGCCTATCATATTTTAGGAAGGTGGCATCAAGTGGTTGCAGGGTTTAATGCTATCGAGCGAACAATGATATCGGCCATTTTCGGAAGCATGCCGGGAGGATCATAT
>JAKPPP010000245.1 GCA_029547265.1 Bacteroidota bacterium | reverse complement strand
AGTCCATATTTGGCTGGTTGTAGAATTGACAAATTCTTGCTTTAAACCAAAATACATATTATCAGTATTTGCTGCGGTATAAGTACCCACATCCATCCAAGTCCTATGCCCTAAGGTACCCGGAACAATTCCATGACCTAAGTGGAGTAATGCACCCGGTTTAGAACCCGATAATGTCCAAAGTAAACTACTTTCTCTTATACTAACCCTACTAACTTCAAACGAATTCGTTCCACTAGGCGAAGTCAAAACATCCGTTGAAATATCCATTCTTAATTTTGCTAATGGAGTTAAATTTAAGCCAGTGTTGGTGTAGAAATTAATTGGTTGGTTTGCTTCGTGCTTAATGTTTAAGGGGAATGTTTGAAAGGAATTCCATCCGACATAGTCGCCGCTTCCTCCACTGCTGCCAAGAACTGAAACTTGAGCAAAAAGTTGATTAATTGACAAGACTGTCAATAAGATCGCTAAGTAAATTTTTGTCTTCATGGTAATAAAGTTTTTTTAAAATTGAACTAACATTTTATGAATTGAATATAAATTCTTGTGCTTAACTTTTATAAGATAAATTCCATTTTGGGTCGAGATTGGTATTTTAAATGAAAAGCTTTTAGTTTCTTGAAATCTTTCTTTTAGTAGAATTTGGCCAGAAAAATTAATTAACTCCATTTCATAAAATGATTCCTCTGATTCAATTATTACATTTTCGCTGGAGGGATTAGGAAACAATCTTAGTTCTGATTTTATATTGTTTTCAATTAAGCTAGTCCATGTTTCATTAAAAATTGAGTCTGTTGAAACGCATACATCATCTATATAATAGTAACTTGCATCAGGTCCAATACCTAGTCTTACTGTATCAGTATTTTGATCAGTAAATAAATTTCCTATTACTAAATATTGATAAGCCGAATCAGCAATAAATGAACTTGAAATTTTGACCCATGCTACGGAATCTTGTAAAATACTGTCCGTATAGAAAGTGCAAATATTATCGACAGGTGGATGACAACAACTATCAAAAAGGACAGTTGAAAAATCCAAACAAAGTTTATTACTTGCAATTGCTGTATTAGTATTATATGAAAAATTAGCGTAAAATGAAAAATAGTACTTTTGGCCGATGACCAAATTACTTGTTAATTGTATACCGATGAATTCTCGATAATTAGGGCCAGCAGGTGAATTTGGTATACGATATGAAATAATCCCAGCCATAGCATTGCTGGTATGTGCATATTGAAATCCGAAGCCGTAGTTGAATGGTGGCCCACCAAAACCTGTACAAGTATTAAAATAGTCTGGAGAGTTTCCAAAATTTAACCAATTCGCACATGCATCTAATTGGTTAGTTCCCCAAGGGCAATACACCGTATCTTCAAAGCTTGGGTTAGGCACAAGGTTTTGCTGGGCTTGGGAAGATAAGCTGAGGATAAAAAGCAACAATACTAAAAGCAAGTGTTTCATGGCAAAAGTGGGTTTATTAATGTGAAAGTAAATAATATTATAATATGTTGCAAATAAAAGTGAAACCTTTAAAAACCCTTAAACTTCGTTATGTTTATTTTCATAATACTTATTCGCTCTTCTGATGCAATTGTTTAAAATCTATATGCCTCGTGTGAGAGGTTTTTAGTTATCTCTAAAAGAGAAAAGCTTTTGAAGCAAGCAAAGAAAAATGTAGTTATTAATTAATTGAAATCATATTAGCTGTTAGGTTTGTCCGAAGAATTTTACTGATTCAATTTCCGGAAGTGGTTTTATCTGAATATTGGAATTCGTACATAACATCTTGTACCAATCCGGAAATGATTAAGGCCACTCCTCATGATACCTCATGGGCGGTAAAAAACTACGCTATTGTAGATGAGGTTTTTGAACAGGAAAATATTTATGTGATCAAGGACATGTGGCTGAAACAATTTTCAGACACTATGAAGGAGTTTGGAAGGGTCTTAACAAAAGATGGTGCTGAGTTTAGGATTGGCGATTGCGATGTTTGTAAATACAAACAGACAAATTAAAATTTCATTCCCACAAAAAACATTTAAGATCTTAAAAATGGGTTGTTAATATGATTTTGTAAAATTCCTATAGGGGGCGTTCAATAGCTTAGAAATTCTTAGGTTTGTGCTTCTTATTTACAAATACAGTGTTGCAAGAAACAACCATAGCAAAAACGAATCGATCAACCTCCACCTGGCCTGAGCGGGCTGCAATTGCTTCGCAGCAGTATCGCGATGCTTTTAAGGTTGGTTCTCAGCAGTTTTCGAATGCTGAGATGGCTCGTGAGCGGGCTGCTTTTACGCGTTGGAAAGCCATTGAAAACCTCGATAAATACCTGATTGAATTCGAAGCCAATTTTATTAAGTCGGGCGGGAAAGTGATCTGGGCGCAAGATATTACGGATGCCTTGTCGGCTATTCAAGAGATCTTGAAGAAGTCGGCGAATAAATTAGTGTTGAAATCTAAGACCTCGATGGCTGATGAAATCGGCTTAAAAGGCGGATTACTCAACGACGGCTATCGCACATTAGAAACCGATACAGGCGATTATATTGCGGATGCATCGGGCGATCATTCGGGGCACATGATTTTACCGGCCATTCATAAGTCGCTGGAAGAAATCGGTGAGCTTCTAAAGAAAGACATGGTGCTTTCGCATAAAGCAGATGCCAATGAAATTGTTGCCAAGATTCGTCAGAAGTTAAGAGGGGAATTCTTGAAAGCAGGAACAGGAATTACTGGATGTAATTTCTTGGTTGCCGATCCCGGCGCTATAGTCCTCACCGAAAACGAAGGCAATGCACAGTTAACGGCATCGTTACCAAAAACACATATTGTATTGGCGGGTATTGAGAAAATTCTTCCTTCGATGAACGATCTCGATTTGTTTTTACCGTTGATCAGTACTTATGGAACAGGACAAGAGATTACCACTTACAATACGATAATTACGGGGCCTAAGCAAGGAGAAGAACTTGACGGACCGGAAGAATTATACGTGATACTGCTCGACAACGGGCGCAGTGATGTATTGAGTCATGAGATTCAACGTCAGGCAATGACCTGCATTAAATGCGGAGCCTGTCAATTCTCCTGTCCGGTGTATTTATCGGCCGGAGGCAATGAATTCTCGAGTCCGTTAACAGCAGTAACACTTCCATTACAATCGAGCAATTTAGAAGCGCAAGAGCAAGCCATCAAATATTCAACATTATGCGGATCATCGCGTGATGTTTGTCCTGTAAAAATCGACTTCCCACGACTACTGTTGCAAAACAGAAAATTGTTTGTCGACAAAGGATTTCATCCACGCTCCGAGAAGCTTTTCTATTTCTTCTGGAAGAAAGCGATGATGAAAAGAGACATCATGAATTGGAAAGGCATTAAAGCCGGAAAGTACATCATGGAAAGTCTGAATAAATCGCGAAGCGGATTAAGAGAAATGCCTACGGTAGTTCCTAAATCGTTTAACGAGCAATGGCGTGAAAAGATGAATTTCAAATAACTCTTTTCCTAAACCATCATCCATTTGAAGATACAATGTTTCTCTTCGGTAGAAGAAATGCATCAGGTGATAAGCAACCTGAAAGCGCAAGGTAAGCGCATAGGATTTGTTCCTACCATGGGTGCATTGCACGAAGGGCATGAATCGTTGGTGATAAAAGCAAAATCAGAGAATGATGTAGTAGTCTGCAGCATCTTTGTTAATCCCACACAATTTAACGATCCGAAAGACCTTGAGAAATATCCGAGGATGCCGGAAAAAGATGTGAAGCGGTTAGAAGAAGTCGGTTGCGACATTGCCTTTATTCCCGGGGTGAGTGATATTTATCCCCATGGCAATAAAATGCTCGACATACACTTTGGCAAGATGGAAGAAACGATGGAAGGAGCCTTTCGTCCGGGACATTTTGCAGGCGTAGCCACTGTTGTTGACCGACTATTCAATATTGTACAACCTACGAGTGCTTATTTCGGAGAAAAAGATTTTCAGCAACTAGCGATCATTCGAAGAATGACGCAGATGATGGGACATACCATCAATATAGTAGGTTGTCCGACGTTAAGAGAAGACGATGGATTAGCGATGAGTTCACGCAACCTCTTGCTCACCGACGAACAACGCAAAGCGGCGCCATTGATATACAAGGCGCTGAAGCAAGCGGAAGCATTTATTCCGCATCACACACCGGAAGCAGTAATAGAACTTGTGAAACGCTATGTAGAGCAAAGCATGTTTTTGAGAGTTCAATATTTTCAATTAGTTGACCCTGAAACGCTTGAAGACATTACAAGTTGGGAAGGAAAGAAGACGGTGCAAGGTTGCATTGCGGTGTTGACGGAAGGGCCGAGGTTAATAGATAATGTTGCATATACTTTATAGGGAGACTCGAAAAACTTCGCATACTTCGTTATGCGAAAATTTTAAAATCCTCATTTACGATTTGTAAACTGCGGTTTTAAAATTTTCGCAAGCCTCGTCTGCAAAGTTTTTGGAGCCTCCTTTTATACTGGTGTACTCCTCATCCTATAGACGACGACAAAATCATAACAAATCAGCCTCGCGTCGAAGACGAGAACTGCGTAATCTGCGGCCCATTTGCTGATCTCGTTAATGTTGAAGAACTCAATGGTTGAAGGTCTGAATGATTGGTTGACTGAATTTAATAAAGGTCTAGTGGGAGAAAAAATTGCGTAGCAATCGCCGCGACCGTCCCATAGGGATAAATAAAAAGCATCCGTAGCATAACGCAAGACCAAGCTTTTCCCCGCGAACGCCGCGGTTAATTAAAACCGGCTTTGCCGCCTCTGTGTCCTTTGTGCCTTCTTGGTGGTCTTTGTGATTAAAAAGGTCCATACTTAAATCCCGGTAGGACTAATGGCACCGGATTTCGAAGATTTTTTCCAATGTATAATTTGGGTTAACGGGAATCAGTAACTTTGCGCCGTTATGACGATCCAGGTATTGAAGTCGAAAATTCATCGTGTGCGTATTACGCAGGCTGAATTACACTATGTGGGAAGCATCACTCTTGACGAGGATTTAATGGATGCTGCCAATATGATAGAAGGAGAAAAAGTTCACGTTTTGAATATTAACAACGGTGAACGACTTGAAACATATGTTATTAAAGGAAAGCGTGGTTCGGGCGAAGTTTGCATTAACGGACCTGCGGCACGTTTGATGCAAGTTGGCGATGTAGTTATTGTGATCAGCTATGCGAGCATGGACTTTGAAGAAGCGAAAGGATTTAAGCCTTGGCTTTGTTTCCCTGACGCCAATAATAAGCCAACAAACGCTTAATAATCAACCATTTGAAAGGCGCCATAAAAACACTCCTATTTCTGGCCATTGGCGCCGGATTACTTTGGTTAACATTTCGAAACCAAGACTTTTCGATGGTAATCGAGAAAATCAGTCATGCCAATTTAGGCTGGCTGGGATTATCGATCGTACTTTCCATAGCAGCCTTAATCAGCCGAGCATTACGTTGGAAGCAACTCATTGAACCACTGGGATATAGAGTTAGGTTCACTACTGCGTTTAATGCGATGATGTTTGGATATGTAGCCAATTTGGCCATCCCACGAATTGGAGAAATCAGCAAATGCGGGGCATTAAGTAAATCGGAAGACATTCCCTTTGAGAAACTCATAGGGACGGTAATAGTAGAGCGCATGGCGGATGTAATCCTCCTTATAGTATGTATAGGGCTAGTTGCAATATTAGAATTCGAGCGACTAGGGGGATTTTTGGCAGAGCATATTTGGAATCCCGTTATTGAAAAGACCGGAAGCGCAGGAATGCTTATCGCAATATTGGGTATTGGTTCGGCAGCAGGTATCTTCCTCATTTACAAGCTTTTCAAAATGGAAAATCCACCTGCTTCGATACAAAAGATTAAAAACCTGATGAAAGGCATCGGCGAAGGCCTAGCAACAGTTACTCAATTGAAAAACAAGTGGTTATTTGTGTTTCACAGTGTATTCATTTGGGTTGTGTATATTTTCATGACTTACGTATGCTTCTTTGCTTTACCGGAAACATCGGGACTAGACCTATCGGCGGGATTGTTTATGATGGTCATTGGCGGAATAGGCATGACAGCGCCGGTACAAGGCGGAATTGGAACCTATCATTTGTTAGTATCGAAAGGTATAGAGCTTTACGGGCTTAATGCTACCGACGGGATCGTATTCGCGACGATGGTTCATGGTACTCAAACCATATTGTTAATAATTCTAGGAGGAATCTCCATGACGGCTTTGTTCTTTTTCACGAAACCCCGACCTTCACGGATAGATGAATCATCTGGAAAATATCAAAAGTAAGATCGTTACTCCGGCCCAATTAGAAGAAAAAATTAGGGAATGGAGAAAGGAAAAATGTAAGATTGTGTTCACAAATGGATGTTTTGACATCATTCATTTGGGTCATATCGACTATTTAGCACGTGCTGCTGACTTTGGTAATAAATTCGTAATTGGATTGAATACTGACAGCTCTGTTTCCCGTATCAAAGGTCCAACGCGTCCAATAAACGACGAGCATTCTCGCTCTATGGTTATGGCTGCATTGGAGTTTGTCTCTGCAATAACGTTCTTTGATGACCCTACTCCTTACGAGCTGATAAAGCTGGTACAACCGGATATATTAGTGAAGGGGGCGGACTACAAAGCAGAAGATATTGTAGGATATGACATAGTAATGGCAAGGGGCGGAAGTGTAGAAACCATCCCATTAGTTAGCGGATATTCGACTACAAACATCGAAACCCGCATCCGATCTGCAAAAAACTGACAATTGTAATGTTTCAATTAATATTTACCTTACCTTTATTGTAAAGGGCGTATAAATTCATAAAAACTAATAACGCGCATGAAAAATTTATTTCTACTAGCTTCAGGTTTAATGCTGATTTTCCTGAGTGGTTGCGAGAATAACGATTTATTGTTATCTGAAAAGAAATTAAACAGCAAAATTCAGAAGACATGGAAGATTGTTTCTCCATCACCATCTATTGATGCTCGAGAAAATTGGTCATTCGCCAATGGCTCTATAACAATTAACGGAACTGATAAAAACGGTGCTTCTTATGCTGAAACCGGCACATACAATGTAGATGCCAAGATGACAAAAGCATATGTTTATATCGATCAGTTCCACTTCTCGCAAGTACTTCCTTCAGGATTTGAATCGGAAGTATTGAATCGCAGATGGACTATTGTTGAGTTGGATAATGGTATTATGTATTTATCCGGTGTTGACAACAATGGTGTTATTCGTTCGATGGAGTTTGTAGAGAAATAAACTCAAGATATTAATCGTTTATAAACTGTTCTTTATTAGGGTTCAGAACCGTTTATAATTGATTAAACCCTTGTAATTCGATTGTAGGGTCAATTGAATTATCAACCGAGTAATCACAAAACATATCGATTATAGGCTGGGGGTAAAAACACAAAGGCGATGAAGTGATTCATCGCCTTTGCTATTTAATGCTGTTCTTACTTTTCAGTTAACTATTTCCAATTCATTGATGAGTCGAGTTGCACCTGCATATTTTTCAATAACAAAAAGTGTATAGCGAATATCGAGTGTTACATTGCGACATATTTCAGGATTAAAAGAGATATCGCTCATAGTACCTTCCCATACACGATCGAAATTGGTACCAATCAATTGGCCTTTTGCATTGATAACCGGGCTACCTGAATTCCCTCCTGTAGTATGATTTGTTGCGATGAATGCTATTGGTAATTTTCCGTTAACAGCATAGCGACCATAATCCTTCTTGTTATAAAGATCGATAAGTTTTGTAGGGACATCAAACTCCTCATCATCTTTTACATACTTCTCCATAATTCCGTCGAGTGTAGTATAGAAATTATACTTTACTGCATCACGAGGGTAATAACTTTTCACTTGTCCGTAAGCGACACGCAAGGTGCTATTAGCATCCGGATAAAAATGTTTATCGGGTTGCATTTCACGTTGTCCTGCCATGTACAAACGATTCAATCGACCTACTTCGGTGGCCATACCATTCACACGATCGGCAACTTTCGATTTATAGAAATCGCTCAATGCAATAATCATCGAATAAGCAGGATCCTTCTTCAACTTTTTGCAAGACGAAGAAGAAAAATTCGACAAGAACTTTTCCATCTTCACAGAATCGGTAAATACTGATTTTTCAAAAACCACATTGGCCCATTTACTAAAATCGCCCTTATAACGGTTACGCATATCCGTAAAACTTGTTGGCTTTAAAGAATCAGGAACAGACTTATCGAAAATAGTCAAGAGCGATTGAAACATATTCTGATCGGTAGGCACATCATAATTTCTGAAATACCCTGAAATACCGTTAAGCATATTCTTCTTCTCCTCTTCCATTTTTTTGGCATCTGGTTTATCGGAAGTATATAAATCACAAAGCGTTCTAAATCCATTAGCATAACTTAATATTTCTACACCATAAACCGCTTCTGCATAAAAATTATTAGCAGAAATGTAAGGACGATTTGCATCGTAAATAGATTTTAATCCCGGTAAAACATCGGCATAAATTTTCTTTCTCTCGGGGTGACTATCCATCCACTTATTAAACTCTTCTTCAAGAATTTGTTTTTTCTGCAATCCATTAGATTCGATCAAACCTTTTGTTTCACCTTTCCATTTCTTCCAGCCGTTACTCACGCTGCTTTGTTTAGATGCATATTGCAAATGCAACTTATCGCTTTTACGCATTGACTCGCCCATGATACGCAAGCGCTCATCGCGAACGCGAATACGTTCAGGGTTGATAGTATTCACAATCATATCCTCTTGATAAGAAGAAATATATTCTTGTGTTCTTCCCGGGAATCCGTAAACCATTGTAAAGTCTCCCTCTTTCACTCCTGAAATATTAATCGGGAATGAAGCGCGAGGCGTAAAAGGAACGTTATCGGCGCTGTATTCTGCAGGCTTGTTCTGCTTATCGGCATACACACGAAACATCGAGAAATCGCCTGTATGACGCGGCCACATCCAATTATCGGTATCGCCACCAAATTTTCCGATTGCAGAAGGAGGCGCGCCTACCATTCGAACATCTTTAAACGTTTCGGTAATGATCACATAAAATTCGTTACCCGAAAAAAACTGACGAACACGAGCTTCGTATCCTGTACCATCAATTGCTTTCTTTTCGATTTGAGAAGAAAGAGCTTTGATCTTCTCATTACGTTGTGCCTCCGTCATATCGGGCGTAAGCACTTTATTAAACTGATCGGTAACATCGTTAATACTAATAACAAAAGTTACAGACAATCCCGGACAAGGCAATTCATCTTTTAATTCTTTCGCCCAGAAGCCATCTTTCAGATAATTATTTTCAACGGTACTATGCGTTTGAATTTGGTCGAACCCGCAGTGGTGATTCGTAAGCAACAATCCTTGCTTTGAAATAATTTCACCTGTACAACCGCCGCCGAATAAAACAACGGCATCCTTTAAGCTGCTTTTATTTACACTATAAATATCATCGATAGAAATTTGCAAGCCTCGAAGTTTCATGTCTTCAGCATTCAACTGCTGAAGCAATTGTGGAAACCACATACCTTCATCGGCATGGGCTGAGCGAATAAATACGTTGCAAAATAAAACAACGAAGAGGGAGAATTTTATAAATCGATTCATATGAAATGTTTGAGACGATAAAGATAATAATCGGAATTAAAATGATGTGGTGTTTGATGTATACATAAAATAACAAACCCCGCCGAGGCAGGGTTCGTTATAGTCATGGTTTGATTGATTTTTAGAACGGAAGGTCGTCAACATCATTTCCTCCACCCATTGATCCTGCCATTGGATCGGCAGTCATAGGAGCTGGTGCAGCGTAACCATTATTTGATGGAGCAGACTCTGAAGGAGCGCTAGCCATTAATGGGCTGATGCTTACGGCGCGGATATCAGTATACCAGCGAGTATTATATTCTCTTGACTCAACACGGAAATTAATTTTCATTGTTGTTCCGGGATGAATCGTTTTTAATTGTTCGACAGGTTCATTAAATGCAATAAAAGCAATTTTCTTAGGATATGTCTCGATTGTTTCTGCGATAAAAGTTTGCTTTACCCAAGGACCTCTTTGCCCTTCACCTGTTTGAACAGGTAGCGACTGAATCAGCTTACAGTTGATTTCAAAACTCATGATGATAATTTATTTATTTCTTTCCTCAAAGATATAAAAAGCCCCTGAGCGAATTACATTCAGGGGCTTCAAATGCGCAGAAAAGTTTTCCACGTATCAGGTTATTTTTATGACAAGTTTTACTACCGTTTGATATTCAATAGATTGACAAGTCTTCTTTTAGCTTGAGAATTGCGTTTGTATGCCTCTCTCCGCCTTATTTGATCATATTGACCGAGCGTTTAATAAATCCGGTAAGTGCTTCTCCTTTCAACAACCCTTGAGATAGCATCGCCAAATCAACAGCTTGACGAAGAACTGCTTGCTTATGCTCTTCAGTATCTGTTGAAAGTACTTTTTTCATTAAAGGGTGATTCGTATTAATTACCATATTGTATTGCTCAGGCATGTTCGCCATGAACTCATATCCGCCTCCTGTTGACGACATCTCTTTCATACGACGCATAAACTCAGGACGAGTAACCATTGCCGGCGCATCATTCTCCGACATTGGCTCGAGGTTAATCACATATTGCTCTTTGTTCACTACTGTTTCGGCAAGTGTTTTCAATTGCGTTTGCTCGTCTTCACTTAAAACAGAAACACGTTTTTCATCCTTACGAATTAAATTATCTGCTGTATCAGAATCGACACGTACGAACGTATTGTTCTCTAATTTATACTCGAGGAAATTCACAAAGTGGCTATCAACAACTCCATCCATTTGCAAAACATCATAGCCTTTATTTTTTGCAGCTTCAACAAATGCATGTTGTTCTTCTGCATTCGAAGTATAGATATTAACGAGTTTATTATCCTTATCCTCTTGATTAGGTTTTATCAACTCAGCATACTCTGAAAAAGTATAATATTTCGACTCTGTATTTTTCACTAAGCAGAAATTCTTAGCGCGGTCATAGAATTTTTCTTCGCTTAACATTCCGTACTTAATAAACACGCCGATATCATCCCACTTCGCTTCAAAGTCAGTTCTGTTTTCTTTAAAGATCTCTTCTAACTTATCAGAAACTTTTTTCAAAATATGGTTACTGATTTTCTTTACGTTTCCATCGCTTTGTAAATACGAACGACTTACGTTGAGAGGGATATCCGGTGAATCGATAACTCCGTGTAACAACGTTAAAAATTCAGGAACGATACCTTCTACCGAATCGGTAACAAACACTTGGCGACAATACAACTGAATTTTATTGCGTTGAATTTCGAGATTACGTTTTAGACGAGGGAAATATAAAATTCCTGTTAAGCTGAAAGGGAAATCGACATTCAAGTGAATATAAAACAGTGGCTCTTCAGCCATCGGATATAACTCCTTGTAGAACGCTAAATAATCTTCGTGTGTCAATTCACTTGGTTTTTTCACCCAAGCAGGCGAAGTATTATTAATATCGTTTCCTGCGAAGCGAACAGTTACAGGTAAGAAACGACAATATTTATCGAGGAGATTTTTAATTCTCGCTTCCTCTAAAAACTCTGCTGAGTCTTCGTTGATGTGGAGGATAATATCGGTACCGCGATCCGCCTTTGAATCGGCCACCATATTATACTCGGGGCTGCCGTCGCATGTCCAGCGGATTGCTTCGCTCTCTCCCGCCTTAAACGAACGAGAATAAATTTCCACTTTATCGGAAACCATAAACGAAGAATAAAATCCGAGACCAAATTTCCCGATCAAATTACCTTCTGTTTGGTCTTTGTATTTATTTACAAACTCCTCCGCTCCTGAGAACGCGATTTGGTTGATATACTTCTCCACTTCTTCGGAAGTCATACCGATACCACGATCTCGGATAGTAAGCGTTTTGGCTTCTTTATCGATTATCACCTCCACAAAAAGATCACCTAGTTCGGTTTTATTCTCACCGATCGACGTTAATGTTTTAAGTTTACCCGTAGCATCAACGGCATTCGCCACCAGCTCACGAAGGAAAATCTCATGATCGCTGTATAAGAACTTCTTAATAATGGGGAAGATGTTTTCGGTTTGGACATTAATTTTTCCTGCACTCATAGTTGGTATAATTAGATAAATGATTGATTTTTAAAGAAAGGAAAGCCGTTTAACCGGCAGTTCGCATTGATAGACAAAGAAAATGCCAATACAAAAATATGACAAATTGACCATGCTTAGAGAGAAAAAACTAGATTTCACCTCTGAAATGTCGGTCAGAATGTCGGCAGTGACCTGCCAAACTACTGTAATCCTAAATGACGTTAAAATGAGATCGTTGGTCGTTAATAGGGTCGCCTTCATCTAATATCCATTGAAAGTAGCAATTTTTGCCAAATAAATGCGAAATTCAGACGTTAATAACCCTGTTAGCAATGTAAGAAAAGTGCCTCATAACACATCTTTTCTTTTACAATCTTCGTATCATTATCCACTTAACGCATTTACGGGTTCCCTGTATTAGGCAGGAGGAAAAATAAAACATGAAAACAAGTACAAATTATAAGCGCGTAGCAATACTCAGCTTAACCTTTACATTACTATTTGCCGGCATAACGCGAGCGCAAACAGTAACTACTGCACAAAAGCTCGATGCATTAATCGGCATGATTAACTATGCTTATGTAGATTCTATCGACGAGAAAAAAATTACTGAAGATGCCATTCGCAATCTTTTGAAAGAATTAGATCCACATTCGGTTTATATTCCTGCAGAAGAATTAAAAGAAGTGAATGAGCCATTAGTTGGTAAGTTTGAAGGTGTAGGAATTCAGTTCAACATTTTAGACGATACCATTATGGTTACACAAACCATTTCGGGTGGTCCTTCAGAAAAGTTAGGAATTCGTGCAGGAGATCGCATCGTAAAAATTGATGGAGAATCAGTAGCAAACATCGGCATCAAAAACAACGATGTATTGAAAAAACTTCGTGGAGATAAAGGAACGAAAGTAAAAGTAAACATCTTCAGAAGAGGAAATAAAGACCTTATTGAATATACGATCACTCGTGATAAAATTCCTTTGTTCAGTGTTGATGCATCTTACATGGTAACACCGAAAGTTGGATACATTAAAATCAGTCGCTTTGCCGATTCAACTGTAGAAGAATTTAAAGAAGCATTAAAGAACTTGAAAGAGCAGCACATGGAAAGTCTTGTGCTTGACTTATCAGGAAACGGTGGCGGATATTTAAATCGCGCAATCGAACTTGCAGATGAATTCTTGAGTAACGGTAAAAAAGTAGTTTATACAGAAGGAAGAAATAATCCTCGTCAGGAAAACTACTCTACTCCTACCGGAGGATGGGAAAAAGGAAAAGTTGTGGTGCTTGTTGACGAATCATCAGCTTCGGCAAGTGAAATTGTTACAGGAGCATTACAAGACTGGGATCGTGCATTAGTAGTTGGAAGAAGAACATTTGCAAAAGGATTAGTGCAAAAGCCTTTCCCTCTACCTGATGGTTCGGCAGTTCGTTTAACAATTGCTCGCTATTACACTCCTTCCGGAAGATGTATTCAGAAACACTATGAGCCGGGTGATGAGAACTACGATATGGATTTAAGTATGCGTTATCAGCACGGTGAATTATACAATGCCGACAGCATTAAATTTATCGACTCCTTAAAATACACAACGAATGGTGGAAGAACAGTTTATGGCGGCGGCGGAATCATGCCTGACATTTTCGTTCCATTAGATACAAGTATGAGCAGTAAATACTATGATGATTTACGACGCAACGGCATCATCAACGACTTTACATTAAACTATGTTGATGAACATCGTACTGAATTAGCAGGAAAATACATCGACGTTTACGAATTCAAAAAAACATTTACTGTTGACGAAGAGTTCATGAATAAATTTATAGCGTATGCAGAGAAGAAAAACGTGAAGAAAGATGAGAAAGGATTTAAGACGTCTGAAAAACTTCTTCGCACACAAATCAAAGCACTTATTGCACGAGACTTGTGGAATACAAATGCATATTATGTAATCATTAATGAGCTCAATGCATTTTTAAATAAAGGATTGCAGTGCATTGACGACGGAACGTTTGCTAAAGTAAAAATAGACCAATAAAAAAATCCCCCCTGAAACATAAATCAGGGGGGATTTTTTTTGACTTGTTATTAGTCCTTTGAAAAATATTCGGGACCTTGATAAACTCCTGTTTCGAGTTTTACAATTTGCATTAAGAGGTCGTTCGCCAATGAGCTGGCTCCGAAGCGGAACCAATCAGGCGAAAGCCATGCTTCACCTAAAGTCTCGCGTACAACAACTAAATATTGAAGTGCCAATTTAGCTGTTGCTATTCCACCGGCTGGCTTCATACCAATCATTTTCCCTTCTCTATAATAGAAATCGCGGATAGCCTCAAGCATTACCAATGTCACAGGCAACGTGGCTGCAGGCTGAACTTTACCTGTAGAAGTTTTAATAAAATCGGCTCCGGCATACATTGCTAAATCAGAAGCTTTGCGAACATTATCGAGGGTACTTAGTTCACCTGTTTCAAGAATAACTTTAAGGTGAGCTTCACCGCAAGCCTCTTTCACTGCAGCGATTTCATCGAACACATAATTGTATTCACCTGCGAGAAAATGTCCGCGGGAAATAACCATATCGATTTCATCGGCGCCTTCATTCACAGCGAAACGGGTCTCTTCGAGCTTAACTTTGCGCGTGCTCATCCCGCTAGGGAAAGCGGTAGCAACAGCAGCCACTTTCACACCGCTATTTCCTAAAGCCTCTTTAGCGATACGCACCATTGTTGGATAAACACAAACGGCAGCAGCAGAAGGTAGATGCGGCATAGCTTCATGAGGACGAATAGCCTTAGCACACAACTGACGAACTTTCCCCGGAGTATCTTTCGCATCTAAGGTAGTAAGGTCCATCATGCTGATAGCCATTTTCAGCGCCTCCATTTTACTTTCATTCTTAATAGAACGTTTAGTGAGGCGAGACACTCGCTCTTCTACTCCAATTTGATCGATAGGAGGAGAAATATGTACAGAGTAAGAAGGTTTAATCATAATAAAAGAGATTGAGTGCAAAGTAATAAAAAAAACAAGTTCGGACTAACTCAGGAACTGATTTGACAATATCAATGCAAAAGTAGATGATAGAAATGCTAATCCAGCTGGCGTTTTACGATCATGCGAGACGTAAGCCAAGCTGCTGCAAATCCGATAACAAAAACGATTAAGAAAACCAGTAAAAAATCGTTGAGTTGCATATCGACAGGATAAGCTTGAACAATAAAACTCTCTGAATTATCAAGTTTAATGATGCCAAAAGTTTGTTGAAGGAAACAGATTGTCGTTCCTACGATCATTCCTCCTAAAGCCCCTCCTAAAGAAATAAGCAATCCCTCAATAAGGAATATCCGTTGCACTAACGGTAATGTAGCACCGAGATTCATTAAGGTAACGATATCTTTCTTTTTATCGATAATTAACATTGTTAACGTACCGAAAATATTAAACGTAGCGATGAGTAAAATAAATCCGAGGATGAGATAAACACCGGCCTTTTCTGACTTCAATATTTTGTACAAAAAGTCATGTTGGCGGTAACGATCTTTTACGTCGAAATCTTTGCCCGCAAGTTGCTCTACTTGATTCAAAATTTCATTTGAATTTGCATTGGCCTCCAATTTGATTTCGAGAGCAGAAACAGAAATAGTATCACTCATCATCTCTCGCATAAATCGCAATGGAACAATTACATATTTCGTATCAAAATCTTGTTGAACGGAAAAGATTCCTGAAGCTATAATGCTACGCTGCGCGAAAGCGGTTGTAGGATCCATTAAAGCAGTAGAAGCATCAACACCTTTCAGCGGAACAAATACTGAAATACGATTTAGCGGATCGTTCGTTTTTAAGCCGAGAGAATAAGCTATTTGTCCGCCGACAAACATATAATCTACTGCACCATTTTGCAATACCGAGGTGCCATCAATGATTTTATTTTGCAAACCTGTGGTAGTGAAATAATCCTCATCAACACCTTTAATGGTAGCAATAAACTGACGATCGCGATAGCGAAGCAATGCATTTTCTTCGAGTGAAACAGAAACACTTTCTACTCCTTTAATTGTTTTAATTTTCGAGAGAGAAGCCTTTTCGGGGTCAAAGGTTTTACCGTGAACGGGAGTAATTTTAAGATCGGGATCGAAGCTGTTATACATCGACAACACTAAATTTCCGAAGCCATTAAAAACAGAAAGTACGATAATCAACCCCATCGTTCCTACGCCTACGCCGATGACGCTCACTTTGCTGATAATATTTATCAGGTGATGAGAGCGCTTGGCAATAAAATACCTTTTGGCAATTTTCCAGGCGAGTTGCATATGGCTACATCGTAATTACCTTACGAGTGGGATTAACTATTTCCAAGATTTCACCACCAACCCTGTACCTGTAGGATGATTCATAGAAACATCCATCCAATTCAGTACATAAGAGATCGGATAAGCGATGATATAATAGAAAGGCAAAATGATAAAAAACAACTTAGTTGCACCCAACATTAAGATTGGATATTTCATTGATAATCTCCAGCTGATTTTTCCCGGAGCTCCATATTGGTAACGCGCTTCAATCTTAGTAAAGCCTGCACTTCTCAATTTATCTTGAATCTCTTGAATATTGTATCCGTCGCGAACGTGCTCTTCGATAAAAGAACTTTCACCATCGCCATGCACATCTGAACCACCTTGATCACTTGGAGTAGAAATCAATAACATGCCGCCTTTCTTCAGTGAAGCATAGATATTCTTAAACACGTCAACATCCTCAAGAATATGTTCCATTACATCGACAGAGATTGCCAAGTCATATTTTTCGGGATGTGTAAAGTTGGTAAGGTCACCCACCTCAAATTTCACACGATTTCCGGCGCCCACGGCAGAAAAGAAGCGGTTACAATCCTCCACTTGCTCCTCTTTTACATCGATAGCCACGATAGAAGCATCGGGTAAACGTTGACTAAGCCAATACGAATGCTGTCCATAGCCGGCACCTGCATCCAGAATTGAAGGAGATTTAGGGGCTGTTTTCTGCCAGATTTTCAGCTCTTTATGCACATGCCAAGCACGTAACAACAACAGGTCGAGGAGATTATAAAATGTTTTACGTAAGAATGGATTTTTATTGAAAATGTTTCCAAGACTGCGTTTGATAGGATCGTATTGCATTTTGTAGGGTATTCAAGAAGGGTACGAAGATAAAAATTTAAGGGAAGCCTTAAAACCCTTACATCAACATTTCCCTTGCCCCGCCGCATCGGTGTTTATTGACTGTTTAAGAGAGAACAGAACAAAAACCATTTCGTTTGCTATGCGATATTTTCGTTTCAGGAACGACTTATGGCAAAGAATCCCTCAAAAAAGTCATTCCGGGCCATTATTTGGCAGGGTGCATTTAATCTTACTTATCTTTGACCCCGTGAAAAATTACCTTCGTTTATTAGGGTTTATAAAGCCATACAAAGGAAAAGCCGGAATATCGGTTTTTTTCAATGTCCTTACCGTTGTTTTCTCCCTCTTCTCATTAACCATGATTGTACCCTTTCTGAATGTATTATTCAGCCAGGAGCGCCATTATGTATTAATGCCATGGAAGGTGAGCGCTAAGAACTTGCTCAACAATTTCAATTTTTACCTGAGCAGTTATGTTGATGAGCACGGACAATTAGAAGCTTTATTGCTCATTAGTTTATTAGTAGTTGTGATGTTCTTCTTGAAAAACATTACACGCTACATGGCTATGTATTACCTCGCTCCTATTCGTAACGGAGTGGTTCGTGATATTCGTCGCGATGTTTACGGAAAGATCCTTCGCTTACCGATCGGTTATTTCACTGATGAAAGAAAAGGCGATTTGATGGCGCGAATGACGAACGACGTACAAGAAGTAGAATGGGGAATTATGAACTCCCTCGAAGCTGCATTTCGTGAGCCATTAAACATCATCATCTTTTTGATTACGATGTTCACGATGAGTCCGGAGTTAACCACATTTGTATTGGTATTATTACCTATTGCGGGATTAATCATTGGCAGAATCGGTAAAAGTTTAAAGAAGAAATCGATTCAAGCGCAAGAAAAAATGGGAGAACTCTTGAGTAATATAGAAGAAACCCTTGGAGGTCTTCGAATTATTCATGCTTTCACTGCAGAAGAAACATCGGCAGCGCGATTTGGAGAATTAAATAATCAGCACTACAAACTGATGAATCGCATAGGAAGAAGAAGAGATTTAGCTTCGCCTGTGAGTGAGTTTTTAGGAACGGTAGTGATGACGATAGTGATGTACTTTGGAGGTCGTTTAGTATTAGGACAAGGAGCTAGTTTAGAGCCCAGTGAATTCATTGCTTTCATTGCCATATTCTCTCAATTAATTACACCTGCAAAAAGTTTAACAACGGCATGGTATAATATTCAGAAAGGCTTAGCAAGTTCAGAGCGTATTTATAAAATTCTGGATGCAGAAATTGCAGTGAAAGATCCTGAAAATCCGGCGGCAGCAAAACCATTTGAAGATAAAATCAGATTTGATCATGTCTCATTTGCTTATAGAAAAGGAGACGACGGATACGTATTAAAAGATGTAACATTAAATATTCCGAAAGGAAAAACTGTTGCATTAGTTGGTCAATCGGGATCGGGAAAAACCACATTAGCGGATATGCTTCCCCGTTATTATGATACTGACAAAGGAGCTATCTACATTGACGATATAAACATCCGCGACAAGCGCATAAAAGACTTACGCAGTTTGATGGGAATAGTAACGCAAGAATCCATCTTATTTAACGATACTGTGTTTAATAACATCGCATTTGGAATGAGCAATGTGAAAGAAGAAGATGTTATTAATGCAGCGAAAGTAGCCAACGCACACGACTTTATTTCGGCTATGCCTCAAGGTTATCATACACCTATCGGCGATAGAGGAAGTAAGCTGAGCGGAGGTCAACGTCAGCGATTAAGTATTGCAAGAGCGGTGCTTAAAAATCCTCCGATTCTCATTCTTGATGAAGCTACATCAGCACTTGATACCGAATCAGAAAGACTGGTACAAGATGCATTGATTAAATTGATGAAGCAACGAACAACATTAGTAATTGCGCATCGACTTTCGACGATCGTGCATGCCGATGAAATCATTGTAATGCAGAAAGGAGAAATAGTAGAACGCGGAACACATCAAGAATTGATAGCACAGTCGGGGTATTATAAACGCCTTTTCGACTTACAAGCATTTGCCTGAAATAATTTCTGATGCAAGTACATAACTGGAAGCCATACGGAGCGTTAGTGGCGCTTTGTTTTCTTTGGGGAACCACCTATTTAGGGATTCGCATTGGGGTACAACATTTCCCTCCGTTTTTGTTTTCGGGGTTACGATTTGTTATTTCAGGGTTATTGATACTTGCTTGGTTTGCTTTCAAAAAAGAAACTATATGGCCCGATAAAAAAGAAATGATGAGCATCTTTATTAGCGGAGCATTTATTTTTATTGGCGGGAATTTATTCTTAGTGTTGGGCGAGATGACAGTTCCCAGCGGAATAGCGGCATTAGTAAATACTGCTTTCCCATTGTGGATAGTAATAATCACACGCATTTGGAATCCCGTAGAAAAAACGCCGTTAATGGCCATAGTCGGAATATTGATTGGTTTTGCCGGGCAATGGTTAATCTTTTACGAGCAGCTATTTCTTTTACAAAACAGCGCTTATTTTGTAGGCTTTATTATTCTCGTTTTAGGAGTAATAAACGGGTCATTGGGGTCTATTTATATGAAGAAGCATCCGGTGAAAGTGAGTCCTGTATTAAACGGGGGATTACAAATGCTTTTAGCCGGAACTATTACCACCATTATAGGGATTTTCAAAGGAGAAGTTCCGCTGTTAAACGGTGATGCCGAAGGATGGTGGGCGATGCTTTATTTGATAGTTGCGGGATCGATATTAGGATACAGTTTATTCGTTTATGCGATGTATCAATTACCTGCAACTATGGTGTCGGTATATGCTTATATCAATCCGATAGTAGCTTTAGGACTAGGATATTTACTACTCAGCGAACCCATTAGTCAGCGCACGATTTATGCGATGATCGTGACTTTAACAGGAGTATTTATTGTAAATCGCGGGATGGTAAGAGCGAGGAAAAAAGTCGCTTAGTGTTCCATTAACTCGCGCGACTGCTTGGCCTCTTTATAAAAGCGATAAGGCACCAAAAGCATTCCGAAACATTCACCATGCTCTTTATTCAAATACTTATGATGTACTTTATGTGCTTTACGGATAGCTCGCATGTACACATTATTTGAACGACGAAAGATGCGGAAACGTTGATGAATAAAAATATCGTGAACGAGGAAATAAGCAAGGCCATACAATGCGATACCGAAACCGATATACACTTTCACATCAAAATTATTCATTACTCCCAAGAATATAAGGATCATACTTGGAATTGCGAAAATTAGAAAGAAAGCATCGTTTTTCTCGAAGAATCCGGGCTCCGGTTGATGGTGGTCTTTATGAAGCACCCAGAGCAAACCATGCATCACATATTTATGCGTAAACCAAGCAACGAACTCCATTCCGAAGAAGGTCAATAAGAAAGCTATAATATTGAGGGTCATGAGATAATGATCATTAGTAAGGAAATAACAAACAAAGGAAAGAAAAGTTTAGGGTTTTAGGGTTTATTAGTTTAGGGTGTATTAGTTTAGGGTTTATTAGTTTAGGTTTTATTAGTTTAGGGTGTATTAGTTTAGGGTTTATTAGTTTAGGGTTTATTAGTTTAGGGTTTATTAGTTTAGGGTTTATTAGTTTAGGGTTTATTAGTTTAGGGTTTATTAGTTTAGGGTTTATTGGTTTAGGG
>JAKPPP010000240.1 GCA_029547265.1 Bacteroidota bacterium | reverse complement strand
AAGTAGAGAAAGCAAAAGCGCGTTTCGAAAATTTCGATGAAGCGATGTTTGTTTCAACGAATCCTCGTGTTTTAGAGAATCAGAAAAAAATCGACGAGATCAACGCACGTTTTAAAACAGCGTTGAACGATAATAACCTCGAAGATGTAAAACAATTAATTCTCGATCTTGAGATTGTTTGTCCGATCAGCGGTACTCGCAACTGGACCGACGTACGTCAGTTTAACTTGATGTTCAGTACGCAATTAGGATCAGTGAGTGATGAGTCGAATACGATTTATCTTCGTCCCGAGACAGCTCAAGGTATCTTCGTTAACTTCTTGAATGTACAAAAAACAGGAAGGATGAAAATTCCTTTCGGAATTGCACAAACAGGAAAAGCATTCCGTAATGAAATCGTAGCACGTCAGTTTATCTTCCGCATGCGCGAATTTGAACAAATGGAAATGCAATTTTTCGTGAAGCCGGGAACAGAAATCGAGTGGTACGAAAAGTGGAAAGCAAAACGTATGCAATGGCATAATAGTTTAGGATTCCCACAATCGAAATACCGTTTCCACGATCATATTAAGTTAGCGCACTATGCAAATGCGGCAGCGGATATTGAATTTGAATTTCCATTCGGATTTAAAGAACTAGAAGGAATTCACTCACGTACCGACTTCGATTTGAAAAGTCATATGCAATACTCAGGAAAGAAATTACAGTACTTCGATCCTGAAGACAATGAAAACTATATTCCATATGTGGTAGAAACATCGATCGGATTAGACCGTATGTTCTTAGCGATGATGTCGATGGCATTGAATGAGGAAATCTTAGAAGATGGAAGTTCTCGTGTAGTGATGAACATCCCTCCATTTTTAGCTCCATACAAAGTTGCAGTATTGCCTTTAATGAAAAAGGACGGATTGCCTGAGAAAGCACGTGAAATCATCGATAAATTAAAGTTGGATCATCTATGTATCTACGAAGAGAAAGATGCAATTGGTAAGCGTTATAGAAGAATGGATGCTATCGGAACACCATATTGCATTACGGTAGATCACCAAACATTAGAAGATCAAACGGTGACGATCCGCGATCGCGATACAATGAAACAAGAAAGAGTAGCGATTGATCAGTTAGCACAAATTGTAAATCAGAAAGTAAGTATGAGCTTACAATTGTCGAAGTTGATGTAATCAATTTATACAACTGATAATCCCCGATTATCGATCTTCTAGAGGAGAAAGATAGTCGGGGATTGTTGTTTAAATGCAGATGGTTATTTAGGATGCTTTGATGAATATAAAACGAAC
>JAKPPP010000223.1 GCA_029547265.1 Bacteroidota bacterium | reverse complement strand
GGAAATTACCTTTTAAGAAAATAGGAAATTATAGCTAAATCGTAAACATAATCCTATTTGCTTTTTAGTTTAAGATTTACAATCTCAAATCTTAAACTTCAAAATTATTTCTTCCATATCTTTCGCTAATCCGAAGCCTGCCATTCTCCATACTTGTTCTCCTTTTCTGTAAATCATCAACGTAGGAACACTCATAATGGTAAACTCTTTTTGTAAGGCAGGATGTTCGTCGATGTCGAGTTTTACAAAGCGCGTGGTAGGTGCTACCCTCGGAGCTAATTCTTCCAAAATCTCATCGAGAAATTTACAGGGCTCGCACCATGTAGCGTAAAAGTCTATAAATACTAATTGGTTTTCGTCGCTTACTAATTCGTTAAAAGCTTCAACCGATAAATCTTTTTCAGAGTGTATTTGCATAATATCAAATGTTAACTTTTAAGTCTTTATTCGACTTCAATACTTTCCACATAGCTCCAATATACACCAACAGTAAAACGGTGTTTAAACTTTGTTGCATCATAAAACTAAACCCTGCATATTGATGAATCATTAAGCTGATCATCCACATTCCAAAGGCTCCTCCTGTGTAAATAAAGAAGTCTTTTACGTGATAGGGGATAGGATAATATTTCTGTCCATAGAAATAAGAAATCACCATCATGGATGCATAACATATAAACGTTGCCCAAGCTGCTCCGGTATATCCCATAATCGGAATTAACCATAGGTTGAACAAGATTGTAATGATTGCTCCCGCAACCGAGAACCATGCTCCGTAGCGCGTTTGTCCCGAGAGTTTATACCACATACTTAAATTGAGATATACTCCTAAAAACAAATTCGCAAACAATAAAATCGGAACTACATTCAATCCTTCGTGGAATTTACGTCCGATAAATATTTTAACGATATCGATATACAGCATCACAACCAGGAAAATCACACTGCAGATCAATACAAAGTAGTTCATCACTGTTGCATATAAATCTCTGCTGTTTTGTTTATCTCGTTGCGAAAAGAAGAACGGCTCTGCTGCATAACGATAGGTTTGAACAAACAGAGTCATTAAAATACTCAGTTTATAACAAGCACTGTAAATTCCTAGTTGGTGCATCGCCGATGCCTTATCCGTCACTAAGTACTTTAATATCGCTCTATCAAGTGTTTCGTTTATCATACCCGCAAATCCTGCTATCAACAGCGGAAATGCGTAAATGAGCATGCTTTTTACGAGTGAAACATCTACCGGGAATTTTACAAATTTAAAGTGCTTAGTTAAGCATAGTAACGTTACTCCGCTGGAAATTAAATTCGAAAGAAATACATATCCTACTCCCATACCGGGGCTGTAAATCGCATCAGCCCAATTGCCGGGCACTACTAAATTCGGTAACCAAGCAAGGAAGAATAAATTTAATCCGATGTTGATGAGAATATTCATCATCTTCAATCCCGCAAAGGTCTTGGCTTTATTTTCTTGTCGTAAGCGTGAGAACGGTAAGGCCGTTAACGCATCAAATGCCAATATCAGGGCAAACCAAACGATGTACTCCGGATTGTTCGGATAGCCGAGACCGTTAGCTATCGGACCCGCGAATAAAATAAGTAGCCCTGAGAATAATCCCGAGCTGACTAATAGCGTACTTAATCCTGTGCTATAAATTTTGTCTTTATCACTTCCTCCTGTAGAGAAATGAAAAAAGGCCGTTTCCATACCATAGGTATAAGCTACAATAAGGAAGGTAACATAAGCATAAAATTCAGATACCACCCCATACGCATTCGGATCGAAGATGCGTGTGTAAATTGGAACCAGTAAATAATTCAATAAACGACCAACAATGCTGCTCAACCCGTAGATGGCAGTTTGTCCGGCAAGTTTTTTTATCTGGCTCAAGGGGGATTAATTAGTGCTGCGAATTTCGTTATTTACTTTTAACCGACAAGATCTTTACTCTAATTTCTTAGAAGTCGTAGTAGCGATTGAAGAGTTTAGTTTTTAATCCGCCTTGAATTAACATCGTATTGTCTGATTTCGCCGGACTCTTATCATTTCTCATCGACGCTTCTGCAAAGACACAGAAATGTGTTATCGGATTAAATTCATAACTGATACTTAACGTAGCCCACATGATTTTATGTTGTTCACCTTGTCCGATTTTATTACCGTATTCAAAAGCTCGAGTAGTATACGGTAAGAAGATATTTTGTCCGAAGTTGCGTCCTGCCGTATCATATCCTACTAAAGCATAGCTTAACTTACCTTCTAATTTCCATTGATGATATTCATAGCGAGCTATTCCTAACATTTCATAGAAGTTAGCACCTAGAGGATGAGCCAATGCCTGGCGATAATGTCCGTAGTTGCCTGCAATATCACGATGTTGGTAGGTAAACGGACGAACAGCATTGTATTCTCCTTGCACATATAAATTTTTAACGCCGAAAACATCGAAGCTTTTAAATCCTACTTGCCATCCTTGTTTGTTTGCCCACCATCCATTGCCGGCTTTTACTTCTTTCAACAAGAACTCATCGAGCAGCAATTGACCGTATAAAGTGTTTTTACTGTTGATCTTGAACTTGCCATTAAAGCCTAGGAGTACATTATCAGGAGAGCCGATAGAGAATTCGACAGGACGGAAGAAGATAAAGGGATTCATATAACCTAAATCAAATCCTCTGCGTCCTGTTGAGTCGCCATGCCAAACAACAGTTTCAAAAATACCTACTGATGCGCGTTTGCCTAAATTTAAATCGAGGTAATGCATCGAAACATATTTACGTTGGAAAGGTTCATTGTCTTGCAAATCATAACGCGTTAAATCTTGCATCTCTGCAAAGATGTTTACATAACGTATCTTCCAGATATCGGTAACGATTTTCAAGTAAGGATAATGGAAGGCATTATCAGAGAGTAAAAGAGAACGATATCCATCG
>JAKPPP010000210.1 GCA_029547265.1 Bacteroidota bacterium | reverse complement strand
AACGATGAAAAAACGTATCATTTTACGGATAAGGTTAATGCCGCGGGTGACTATGAGGTTACTGTAAATCAGGGCGTTTACGATGTCACAGCTTCACTTGAGGGCTATGCTCCGGTGACAATCAATAATGTTCAGGTGGTTGCCAATAATGTCACCCCTGATATTGATATGCGACTGATTAACTGGAGTAAAATTACCGGAACTGAATTCAATATGATCCTATTTACGACTGTATCTTTGGAAGGTGATTTTTTCACCAAAACTAAAAGTGACCAATTAGCCGCCTTCGGGAGCGGCGGCACTAATGACTGTCGGGGAATAGCAACTTGGAAAGAAGGTAATCATCCTTATTGGGATAACTCCTGGGATATTGCAGGCTATTGGTATTTGACGATTGTTAGTGATAATAACACAAATGATACGATTAGTTTTAAGATTTATGATACCGAGACCGATGACGTTTATGATTGCAACGAAAAGATTATTTTTGCAGATTGCCAGATTATGGATACCGTTTTGACTATTGATGGAAGCAGTAAGGAGCAGAAATTCGATTTAGTTAAAGGATGGAATTGGGTATCTTTCAATTTATCACCAAAAGAAGCATCCATTGATTCGGTATTTAAAGACCTTACCGACGCATCTTTAATTTATCAGGTAAAAACTCAAAATAGTTCAGTGACATATATGAGTGGGAATTGGTTTGGTGATCTAACCACTGTCAACAATAGTGACGGATATTTGATAAAAATGACCGATGCATTTAATTCTTTTACGTTTCAGGGACAACTTATTAATCCGGTAATTCATCCGATTTCTCTAGGCAAAAAATGGAACTGGATAGGATATCTCCCGCAGAATGAATCACCGCTTAATACCGCGCTAGCGAGTATAATTGGTGGCGATACCATAATCGTTAAAAACCAGAGTCAATCGGCTATTTGTATCGGCAATACATGGATCGGTGACCTTACCAAAATGGCGCCCGGAATTGGTTATAAATTAAAAATAACAACGGATGATAGTGTAACCTATCTAACTTATCCTTTTGTCTCCGGTGCCCTATCTAAACCGTTGACTCAAAA
>JAKPPP010000209.1 GCA_029547265.1 Bacteroidota bacterium | reverse complement strand
ATAGCACAAGCTAATGACAACGAATCTTGTTTCATGTTCCTACCAGCAAACCAAGAACAAGAAGTACCACTATTAAAATACCAACCAACATTCCAGTGAATAGACCTTGGAAAAAAATGATTTCATCGGGCATATAATAATACCTTCTATCATTCTTTAACTAACTTTCCGTCTATCATTTTATAGCCAACCGGCGCAATGTATATGGCATCCGGTACGGTATCATCAAGTATGTTATCTTGATCTAATGCAAAACAGAATGCTAGTGGGTCTTGGTTGACTGCGGCTTTCTGCTCTTCAGCACTAAGATTATAATATGATCTCATTGTGAAGTTGCCGTATGCCTGGACTTCTTCTATTGTTGCGGGTCCGTGATCAGATTTTCTCATAACACGTAAATCTAGTTTAGCAATGCCGTCTCCAACATTAATAGTTACCGTGGATTCAGACATGTTGAATTCAAACGTAGTTTCAACACTAGATTCATAGTCGCCTTCGATGTTTGTTACGCGATACAATCGATTGGTGCCACTACCGCTAATGAAAGTAATGTCACGATCATATATGGTACCTTTACCACCTTCAACTACAAAATTTTTCGACACACTTTCGTTAGATTCATCCCATGCTCTGTCGTACCGGTACGTTCCGCTACCGTCACTAAATCCAGAATCATCGCGGAACTCATTTCCTTCGTGCTCTACTCTTAGTGATCCTTGTCCAATATATATCTCCAGTTCTGCGGTATCCCCAGCACCTGTTCCTGACAATCCAATAGACAACATAAACAATGCCAAATAAACGCCAGCCAGTAAGGTACAAATAATAAAACCTATTTGGAATGCACGTCTCGGAGAAATTGATATGTCCATGGATTACCACCGAATTATAGGAATAGGAGACTTTAACGTTGCGGCAGTTGCAGCTATATGATTACCAACTAGTGTTAATAGGCGACCTTTTTTTATCTCCAATGCGACGTCTTCTTCATTCATTCGTAAGAATCTAGCAGCTTCAGCTGCAGGATCTTCCAAACCAGACAAATTTCCCAGGAATTTTGCGGCATCCTCACATTCTTTAGAACCACGGACGTTCGCAGACCATAAGAAAAGGAACATCATGGCCAATACTCCAAATGCGACAAATGCAATTCCAAATGCGACACTTTCGTATATCATATTATCCTCCAATTACTTTGGTGATATACGTTATTTTTTCGTCGTTTGTTTGTGCTGTTTTGAAACACTTTATTATTTTTTCGTACTTTCTGTCGTAGCTGTCAAGTGATGCCTTAAGTGCAGTTGATTTTACTTCTGATCGATTTAACGCACTTTCCAGATCTACCATTTTCCTATAGTGTACATAAAACAAAATAGCAAGTGCTGCAAACGCAATAGTGGCAAAAAGTAGTAAATATGAAATCATACTACCTCTGTTTCCTTATTTTCGGTTTTGCGCAATACTATTTTTTCTCCATTACTCCATTTTCTCAAAG
>JAKPPP010000428.1 GCA_029547265.1 Bacteroidota bacterium | reverse complement strand
TCGTCAAGTTGTTGTTAACAAAGGAAAGAATGATTTATCATTCGATCTTAAAGGTAATGCTGCAGGTTTCTATTTCATCAACGTATCTGGTGACAAAGGAAACTACAACGTTAAATTCGTTAAGCAATAATATTATTCCTTAATAAGGATTAAAATGAGGGTCGCTTGCGGCCCTCATTTTTTTTTATAATAGTGCCATGCAATTTGCCATACCAATTAATTTAGATGGTAACTTTGTTCTACGTTTAGTCTGTATGGCATCAACTTTTAAAATCAAACTTTCTTCTGTTGTAGAGCAGCTGCCGCATTTGGTGGGAATGCATTATTTGTTTATTCCTGCGTCTGCCGTGAAGAAGATGGGAGGAACTTTTAATGTGCGAGTGATTTGTACTGTAAACAAATCGTTGAAATACCAAGGTGGAATTGTGGCATTAGGAGAAGGTAATGCGTATATCAGCATTAACAAAGCACGATTAAAACAACTAGGATTAAAAGCGGGCGATGTTGTTGATTTTACTCTGGAAAATGACGAAAGTGAATTTGGGATGACCATTCCTGAGGAATTGCAAGAAATGTTTTCTCAAGATGATGAAGCAAAAGAAAGGTTTGATCTACTCACTAAAGGAATGCAACGTTATATCATTCATTATGTAGCTTCAGTAAAAAGTTCTCAGCTCAAGATCGATCGCGCATTTATGCTGCTTACTAACCTGAAAAAATTACCTAAAGGCAAAGAGACCTTCAGAGCAATGTTGGGGAAAGAATAATAAATTAAAAACAATTTTATGAAGAAGGTAGTAGTGTTTTGCGGTTCAGGGTCGGGGAATTCTGAGGTATTTAAGAAGGAGGCTTATAACCTGGGCGTATTTTTAGCTTCCAATGCAATTGACCTTGTTTATGGCGGAGCACAAGTGGGATTGATGGGTGCTGTTGCCGATGGGGTTTTATCAGGTGGCGGAAAAGTAACCGGTGTTATTCCTGATTTTTTAGCGGCAAAAGAAATTCGTCATCATCATCTTACCGAAATGATTGTGGTGAAGTCGATGCATGAAAGAAAGCTTTTGATGAGCGAATTATGTGATGGTGTTATAGCTTTGCCCGGAGGCTTCGGTACGCTAGATGAATTATTCGAAATGATTACTTGGGCTCAATTGGGATTGCATCAAAAACCAATCGCTTTGTATAATATCGATGGATATTTTAATGATCTAATTCACTTCGTAAATGGTGTAAACAAAAACGGTTTTATAAGCGACACTCATCGTTCAATGCTAATTGTTGAAGATAATGCTGAACAACTATTATCGAAGATGAACGGTTATGAGGCTCCTCCTATACCTTCTTGGCTAAATAGAAGTGATGTGTAGCTAGTAATCCCCGTCTTTTAACTTATTTACTAAGTAAAAGTAAGGAGCGAAAAGATGATGCATGAAAATTTTTGAAGAATCGTTCGGGAACTTATTATAATAAGCTTCATCGGCATAAAGTGTAACGGTTGCGCCTGTCCGAACATAATTAGAAGTATGCATAAATTCAGGAGCGATAAATTCAGGCAGCGATTTCTTGATCAATTTTGTAGCTCGTTTCCCAAGTAATTTCTCATGTTTTCGCTGTGCTTTTTTTAATGGGTGCGATAAAGAACGATGCGCAGAACGTAAAACTAAGTTCATTGGGAACTTTTGTTTTTTGATTATTCCGGATGCATTTACAAAAGGATTTACAGAATTAAAATCTGTTTCTTTTTGAATAGTAATTGGAGCTTCAGGAACCCAATCGGCACTATTAACTATGTTAAATGCCCATCCGCCTTTAGTCATGTTTTCATAACTGTATGCAAAATAAAGGTTGCCCGGTTTAGGGGCAGCGCTGCAATAGGTTTTAAATTGAATATCGCCGGGAAGTCTACCAACCTTTTTAAGATTATTTAAATAAGCCGTCATTAAAAATGATATTGCACCTCCTTGACTATGTCCGGTAATAATGAAGTTTTTTTGTCCGGTTTTGTATAATGAGTCGATTTTCGGCAATATATCTGCCGACAAATACCCTGTTGCAATTAACCAACCGATATGAACGGCGGCTCTAGGATCGTCGGAAAGTGTATAGTCAAATGTGAAATTATTATTTAGGTGTAAACTGCCCTTTGCGGCAACAGAAGCAGCATAGAAGTTAGCCAACCAACTTGTAGTAGTATTGGTAGTTCCTCGGATTGAAATAACAGCATCGTTAGCACCATTCCAGAGATCCCAGCGATTATCTAAGCCCATAACTGCCGAGCGATAGATCATAGTATGATGCTGAGGCTGAGGAAACGTTGAATCGATATAGGCACGATTGACATGCATCCCGGATATTTTGAGCATCTCTAAAAACTCCTCCTTGCTGAATCCTCCTTTGAAAGATTGAGCGTGAGTGTCAGAAATTAAAAAAACTAATAGAAAAGTAAGAACAATGGAATTGAAAGTACTTTTACCGATCATCATTTAGTGTTATTTGAAA
>JAKPPP010000427.1 GCA_029547265.1 Bacteroidota bacterium | reverse complement strand
TCGTCAAGTTGTTGTTAACAAAGGAAAGAATGATTTATCATTCGATCTTAAAGGTAATGCTGCAGGTTTCTATTTCATCAACGTATCTGGTGACAAAGGAAACTACAACGTTAAATTCGTTAAGCAATAATATTATTCCTTTATAAGGATTAAAATGAGGGTCGCTTGCGGCCCTCATTTTTTTTTGAATAATAGTAGCATACTAATAGCCTTACCAATTAATTTAGATGGTAACTTTGTTTTATGTTTAGTTGGTATGGCATCTACTTTTAAAATCAAACTTTCTTCTGTTATTGCACAACTTCCGCATTTGGTTGGCATGCACTATTTATTTATTCCGGCTTCTGCTGTGAAGAAAATGGGAGGAACTTTTAATGTGAGAGTGATTTGTACTGTAAACAAATCGTTGAAATATCAAGGTGGCATTGTGGCATTAGGAGAGGGGAATGCATATATCAGCATTAACAAAGCACGATTAAAACAACTAGGATTAAAAGCTGGAGATGTTGTTGACTTCACTCTGGAAAATGACGAAAGTGAATTTGGGATGACCATTCCTGAGGAATTACAAGAAATGTTTTCTCAAGATGATGAAGCCAAAGAAAGATTTGATCTCCTCACTAAAGGAATGCAACGTTATATCATTCATTATGTAGCTTCAGTAAAAAGTTCTCAGCTAAAGATCGATCGCGCATTTATGCTACTAACAAATCTGAAAAAATTACCTAAAGGCAAAGAGACCTTCAGAGCAATGTTGGGAAAGGAATAATAAATTAAAAACAATTTTATGAAGAAGGTAGTTGTGTTCTGCGGATCAGGTGCAGGGAATTCTGACGTATTTAAAAAGGAGGCATATAACCTCGGATTATTTTTAGCTGCTAACGCAATCGATCTTGTTTACGGCGGAGCGCAAGTGGGCTTGATGGGAGCTGTTGCAGATGGAGTGTTAGTGGGAGGCGGGAAAGTGACAGGTGTTATTCCTGATTTTTTAGCAGCGAAAGAAATTCGTCATCATCATCTTACCGAAATGATAGTGGTGAAGTCGATGCACGAACGAAAACTTTTAATGAGCGAATTATGTGATGGCGTCATAGCATTGCCGGGAGGCTTCGGTACACTCGATGAATTATTTGAAATGCTTACGTGGGCGCAATTAGGATTACACCAAAAGCCGATCGCTTTGTATAATATCGATGGTTATTTTAACGATCTCATTCACTTCATAAATGGTGTAAACAAAAACGGTTTTATAAGCGATACTCATCGTTCAATGCTAATTGTTGAAGACAATGCCGAGCAACTCTTATCGAAGATGAACAGCTATGAAGCTCCTCCAATACCTTCGTGGTTAAACAGAAGTAATGTGTAATTAGTAATCCCCGTCTTTTAGTTTATTTACTAAGTAAAAGTAAGGAGCGAAAAGATGATGCATAAATATCTTTGACGAATCATTCGGGAACTTATTGTAATATGATTCATCAGCATACAAGGTAACGGTAGCGCCTGTCCGAACATAATTAGACGTGTGCATAAATTCAGGAGCAATAAATTCGGGCAGCGATTTCTTGATCAATTTCGTAGCACGTTTCCCTAGTAATTTCTCATGTTTTCGCTGCGCTTTTTTTAGTGGATGCGATAAAGATCGATGTGCAGAACGTAATACTAAGTTCATCGGAAACTTTTGTTTTTTAATGATTACTGAAGCATTTACAAAAGGGTTAACTGTATTGAAATCCGATTCTTTCTGAATAGAAATTGGTGCTTCCGGAACCCAATCGGCACTATTTACAACATTGTATGCCCATCCTCCTTTAGTCATGTTTTCATAACTGTAAGCGAAGTAAAGATTGCCTGGTTTAGGAGCAGCACTGCAATAGGTCTTAAATTGAATATCACCGGGAAGTCTTCCAACTTTTTTAAGATTATTTAAATAGGCCGTCATTAAAAAGGAAATCGCACCTCCTTGACTATGTCCGGTAATAATGAAGTTTTTTTGTCCGGTTTTGTATAAAGAATCAATTTTCGGCATTATATCGGCCGACAAATACCCAGTAGCAATTAACCAACCGATATGAACAGCAGCGCGAGGATCGTCGGAAAGTGTATAGTCAAATTTGAAACTATTATTCAGTTGTAAACTGCCCTTTGCGGCAACAGAAGCGGCATAGAAGTTAGCCAACCAGCTTGTAGTAGTATTGGTAGTTCCTCTGATTGAAATAACGGCATCATTAGCACCATTCCATAGGTCCCAGCGGTTATCGAGGCCCATAACTGCCGAGCGATAAATCATAGTATGATGTTGAGGCTGTGGAAACGTTGAATCGATATAAGCGCGATTCACTTGCATGCCTGAAATTTTTAGCATCTCTAAAAACTCCTCCTTGCTGAATCCTCCTTTGAAAGATTGAGCGTGAGTGTCAGAAATTAAAAAAACTAATAGAAAAGTAAGAACAATGGAATTGAAAGTACTTTTACCGATCATCATTTAGTGTTATTTGAAA
>JAKPPP010000196.1 GCA_029547265.1 Bacteroidota bacterium | reverse complement strand
CTTATACCAAAAACCAACGCTAATCGCTTGCCCAACTTGTGGTAGAACGCAATATGATATGTTACCGATTGTAGATGAAATAGAAAAATTTCTCGAAACACTAGGAAATGTATCATTGAAAGTCGCTGTTATGGGCTGTATTGTTAATGGACCAGGGGAAGCTAAAGATGCTGATATTGGAATTGCCGGTGGTAAAGATGTGGTACTTCTATTCAAAAAAGGTCAAATCGTCCGTAAAATCCCTGCACAAATTGCCCTATCTGAATTAAAAAAAGAAATTATAGCTATGATAAGATAAAATGCACTGAATTACAGTGCATTTTTTGTTTTCTCTCCTCTTGTTCCTCATAATAAACCTAATTTTGAGCGGATTATCTTTATTTATGACCAAATTTATTTTTAATGACGGCTAATAACCCAGAGATTTTCTTCTTTTGGATTTCTAATCCTCTTCTTTGCTCGTTTGACGAGAACGACGACGATAGATTTCATTCAATCTGCTGCGACGTGCTTTTCTGGCTTCTTTTGCTATTTCTTCGTTGCGTTTCTTTTTATATCCTGGTTTTACTTTTTTAGGTAAAGGAATTTTTTTGTGAAGTTCTCTTTCATCACGAGGAGTGATTCGTGGTTTTTTTGCATTTCTTTCTTTGGTTTCGACTAACTCCCCATCTTTTAAATCCTTATAAATACAAACAAATCCCTTTGCCTGTAATTGATCTAAATAACGACCATCTTCATAATCATAAAAGGAAATGGCGGTTCCAGTTGAAACAAAGCGAGCGGTCCTACCAATTCGATGAATATAGAATTCAATATCAGGGGGAAGTTCGTAATTAATAACGTGACTAACACCAGGAATATCCATTCCTCGAGAGGCGATATCGCTAGCAACAACATATTGATAATCTCCGTCTTTGATTCGTTTTAGTACTTGTTTTCGCTCTCTTGGTGCTAAATCACCAGTTAATTTCCCAATTTTGAAACCATGGTTACTCAAATATTCGCCAATTTCATCGACTTTTATCTTGGTATTGGCAAAAATCAACACTAGATAAGGATGAAATGTTTCTAATAGTTTTACAAGTAACTCATCCTTATTCTTATTTTTGGTTGGAATAAAGACATGTTCAATCGTAGCTTTTGCTATTTTTTTGCCGATTAAATCAATTTTCTCACAACCAGATAAGTACTTGTTTAGAAAGACGGTTAATTCTTGGGAAATGGTGGCCGAGAAAATGAGGATTTGTGGGGATAAAAAACGGGCAAAAATATGGTCGACTTCTGCTATTTCACTGCTTTCAAACACCATATCTGCTTCATCAATTACTACCATTGATGCTAGATGAATCTTCAATACATTAGTCGTAATCGCCAAATCTTTGATTTTTCCCACAGTTCCTATCGCAATTTGTGGTTGGCTTTTCTCCAAACGACTAATTTCTTGATCGCGATCAGTTCCTCCAACATATAACCTGGTATCAATAGGAAAGGGTGAAAATCTGATTAATTTTTCTATTTCTTGATTGATTTGGTGAGCTAACTCACGCGTCGGGACGATAATTAATGCTTGTAATGTCGCTTCTTCAGTAATTCGATTTAATAATGGCAATAAGTAAGCATGGGTTTTTCCTGTTCCAGTTTGACTAGTGACAATAAAATTAGCCTTGCTCTCTATTTTTGTAATCACTACATCTTGTACTTCTGTAGGATTGGTAAAAGAAATCGCTTCTAGTCCACGATATAAAAAATCTTGAAAATGATAGGCTTTAAAATCTTTGTTTGATTTAGGACTCATGAACAACGCTTCCTTTCGAGATAGGGTAATCAGCTTCAGTTATTTTTACTTTAATTAAATCGTTAGGCTTTGCCATCAATGAGGGAAATTTCACTTCCAGATAATTGTTGGAATGACCAAAGGCGATTCCATTTTCGTTTTTCTCAACAATAATTTCGAGGATTTCCCCGAGAAATTGCTGGCGATATTCTAGCGCTTTTTTATGATTCAGAGCTAATAGTTCATTGACTCTTCTTTTCTTCGTTGCCGCATCAATCGGCTGATCTAGAGTATAGGCTAAGGTGTTTGGACGGGGAGAAAAAGGAAATATATGCATTTCACCAAAGTTCATCTGCTCGATAAATGCTTTTTCACTTTGAAAATCTGCTTCTGTTTCCCCATTAAAACCAGCTAAACAATCTGTTGTAATATTAATTTTTGGAAATTTTTTTCTGATTTTTTCAATTTTAGCTTGATATTCGCTAATATTGTATTTTCGATTCATTCGCTTTAAAACAGAGTCTGATCCAGCCTGTAGGGGAATATGAAGATGGTTACAAATATGCTCCTTATTTTCGTTCATCGTTGTTAATAATTCATCGCTAATCTCCGTTACTTCAATCGATGAAATGCGAATACGACCTAAATTTGACACGTTTTTGATGATTTCTCCAAGCAAATCATTTAAGGAATAATCCGTAAAATCTCGCCCATAAGTCCCCGTATTAATTCCCGTTAGCACAATTTCTTTCATTCCTTGTTCGGTCAATAACTTAATTTCGGCGATAACATCTTCGGGTTTTCTACTTCGGATAGTTCCTCTGGCATAGGGAATTCTACAATAACTACAAAAGTTATTGCATCCGTCTTGGATCTTTACAAATCCACGAATTTTATGACTAAACTGTTTGATTTTCAATTCTTCATATTCTTTGATTTGTTGATAGTTGATTACAGAACAAGTTTGCTGTCGCTTTATGATACATTCTTCTACAAGTCCAATCAATTGACGACGATTAAAAGTGCCGATTACGATATCTACTCCGGGAATATTTTTTACTATCTCAGCGTTTAATTGAGAGAAACAACCCATTACTGCAACAACCGCTTCTGGATTCTTTTTCACTGCTTGGCGAATCATTTTTCTGCTCTTTGAATCTGCCATAGCAGTTACAGTACAGGTATTGATAATATATACATCACAAATTTCATCAAAATCGACTAACTGATAACCTTTCCCAACAAATTCATTGATAATCGCTTCGGTTTCGTAGAGATTAACTTTACAACCTAATGAACAATAACTAATTTTCATCGGTTTCTCCTTCTTCAAATTGATAACTAATCACACTCATTACATATAAAGGGGCTGTTTCTGTTCGTAATATTCGCGGTCCTAAGCCAATGAATTTTGCTTTTGTGTTTTGTAATAATTTGATTTCTTGTGGGCTAAAGCCTCCTTCAGGCCCAATAATCACGATGATACTTTTACCCGTAAATGAGCGAAGGATTTTTTTTAGGTTATAATCTTTAGCACGACCCAATTCTTCATAAGCGACCAGACATAAGTCATAGTTTTCGAATAATTTTAATAATTCAGCAAAAGAAACAGGTTCTTCAATTTTCATAATTCTTGTGCGCTGTGATTGTTCACTCGCTTCTTTGGCAATCATCTGATAACGATTTGTCTTTTTTTGATCTTGTTCTTTGATCTTCACCAGCGAACGTTCCATCATGACCGGTAAATAAAAGTTGGCTCCTAGTTCACTGATGCGTCGAATGACTTCTTCGGTCTTTTCCCGCCGAACTATTCCTTGAGCGATGGTTATCTCCAGTGGAAGTTCTACCTGTTCATTTCGTTCTTCAACAATCGTCAATATGACTTTATTATCAGAAAAACCAGTAATTTCAACTAAATAAGAATTTTCTTTTTCCGTACAAACAAGGACTTGATCACCTGGTTTCATTCTCATGACATTTTTAATATGATGATAATCTTGTCCTGAGATGATTACCTGATTTTGTTTGATTGCACTAGTATTAATAAAGTATCGTTGCATAACTAACTCCTATTTTTAATTATTATACCACATTTTCTTCCCTTTTCATAAAAAAAGAGCAAAAAATGTGGTCCTTAGAGCCTCGAGTTTGTCAATGTTTTCTTTTTAGTATTTACAAATACCATCTAAGTTTACCACCTTTTATAAGGACGTATCAGTAGAATATGTTCTTTTCTTATATCTAATCTCAATAAAAAAACCACCTTTCCATATTTTATAAAAAGATGGTTTATCGATAATCTAGACAACATTAATTGTTCTTAAAGAATTTTTTAATCTTATCAAAAATAGATTCTGCTTTTTCGTTGGTTCGTGATAATTTATTAAACAAATCTTTTTGTTCGGCGTTCAATTTGGTCGGTGTTACCACGTTCACTGCTACATACTGGCTTCCCGTGTTTCCACTGCGTTGGCTCGTGATTCCTTTATTGGCCAGTTTAAATTTTGTTCCCGTTTGCGTGCCTGCTGGGATTTTCATATCGACATTGCCATATAAGGTTGGTATGGTAATTGTTGCTCCTAAGGCTGCTTGTGAGAAAGTAATCGGCATTTCCATATAAATATTTAAGCCGTCGCGGACAAAAATCTCATGAGGTTTTACGATGACGTTGATGTATAAATCACCACTAATACCGCCACTAGGTCCAGCTTCTCCATATCCTGATAGTTTTAAGCCTTGACCATCTTCAATTCCTGAAGGTATTTTCACCTTGATTTTTGATAATTTTTTAACGCGTCCTGCTCCATTACAAGTAGAACATTTCTTTTTGATGATTTTTCCCCGACCTCCACAATTCGGACAAACTGCTTCAGTTTGAATACGCCCAAACAAAGTCGATTGTTCCTGAACAATACGTCCTCTTCCCCGACATTTCGGGCAAACTTCAATATCGCTTTTTGATTCTGCTCCTAAACCACTACAGGTAGAACAGGTTTCATATTTGTTAATCGATATTTCTTTTTCTGTACCGAATGCAGCTTCCTCGAAAGTAACTGTAACCGTGGTTCTTAGGTCGTTACCACGAGTATTTGTACCGGATGATGAAGAGCGACGACCACCAAACATTGATGATAGAATATCTTCAAAGCCACCACCAAAACCACCAAAATCAAAACCGCCAAATCCTTGACCCATAGTTGGGCCTTCATGACCAAACTGATTATATTGTTCTCGTTTTTGCTGATCGCTTAATACTTCGTATGCTTCTTGAATTTCTTTGAATTTCTCTTCTGCGTTAGGCTCAGTGCTAACATCAGGATGATACTTTTTTGCCAGATTACGATACGCTTTTTTAATCTCATCATCCGTTGCAGTTTTAGAAACCCCTAGCACATCATAATAATCTCTTTTGGCCATAGTTTCCCTCTCTTATTCTAGTTACTTGAATCTTCGTACTCAGCATCAACAGCATCATCGCTGCCACTTGAGCCTTCATCTGTTGATGAATGATTAGCTTCATTTGCTTTTTGTGCTTTTTGATAAGCGCGCATTGCAACATTTTGACTAACCTTCAATAATTCTTCTTTCTTTTTCTTAATATCTTCTAAGTCTTGGCCTTTTAAAGCCTCTTCTAATTCTTTTGATTTCGCTTCAATATCTTGTTTTTCTTGTTCTGTTACGTCATCGCCTAAATCTTTAATCGATTTTTTAGCTGAGAAGATGATTTGTTCACATTCATTCTTTAAATCAGCTTCTTCTTTACGTAATTTATCGCTTTCTGCGTTTTCTTCCGCTTCACGAATCATCTTTTTAATTTCCGCTTCACTTAGACCAGAACCATTTTGAATCGTTACCGATTGACTCTTACCGGTACCCAAATCTTTCGCACTAACGTTAACGATACCATTAGCATCGATATCGAAAGAAACTTCGATTTGAGGAACCCCACGTGGAGCTAAAGGAATATCTCCTAATTGGAAACGACCTAAGGTTTTATTATCTGAAGCCATTGGACGTTCACCTTGTAATACGTGAATATCTACCGCTGGTTGATTGTCGGCAGCAGTCGAGAATACTTGTGATTTAGAAGTAGGAATAGTTGTATTACGTTCAATTAATTTTGTAAATACACCACCTAGAGTTTCAATACCTAAAGATAATGGTGTAACGTCTAATAATAATACGTCTTTTACATCACCTGATAAGACACCACCCTGAATTGCAGCTCCCATAGCTACAACTTCATCCGGGTTAACTCCCTTATTAGGTCCTTTTCCTAATTCACGGGTTACGATATCTTGAACGGCTGGAATTCTTGTTGAACCGCCGACCAATAATACTTGGTCAATGTCTTTTGATGTCATCTTAGCATCTTTTAACGCTTGACGAACAGGACCTATTGTTTTTTCAACAAGGAATGCTGTCAATTCATCGAATTTAGCACGAGTTAAACTCATGTTTAGATGAACTGGACCATGATCACTCATCGAAATGAATGGTAAGCTAATTTCTGCCTTAACCGTTCCACTTAATTCTTTCTTTGCTTTTTCTGCGGCATCTTTTAAACGTTGTAAAGCCATTTTATCTTTACTTAAATCGATACCTTCTTGTTTCTTAAATTCAGCAACCATATAATCGATAATCACTTGGTCAAAGTCATCTCCACCAAGGCGATTATTACCAGCAGTTGCGATAACTTCAAATGTGCCATCAGCTAAATTTAAGATGGAAACATCAAATGTACCGCCACCTAAGTCATAAACTAAGATGGTATGCTCTTTATCGGTCTTATCGATACCATAAGCTAGGGCAGCTGCTGTTGGTTCATTGATAATCCGTTTTACATTTAAACCAGCTATTCTACCCGCATCTTTCGTTGCTTGTCTTTGAGCATCATTGAAGTATGCAGGAACAGTAATAACGGCATCGGTTACTTTTTCACCTAAATAACTCTCTGCAGTTGCTTTTAAATTTTGTAAGACCATCGCCGAAATTTCTTGCGGTGTATATTTTTTATTATTTACTTCTATTTTTTCAGTCGAACCCATCATTCTTTTAATTGAAGAAACGGTATTTGGATTCGTAATTGCCTGTCGTTTGGCAATTGCCCCTACCAAGATTTCCCCATCTTTAAATGCCACTACGGAAGGAGTAGTACGGTCACCATCCGCATTGGTAATAACAGTAGCAGTTTGACCTTCCATCACCGCTACGCATGAATTTGTTGTACCTAAATCGATACCTATTATTTTAGCCATATTTTATTCCTCCTATTTGTTTTCTTTTATTTTTTGTTCTGGCTTCTTATTTACTTTTACTAAAGAAGCTCTTAAAATTCTATCTTTAAATAAATAACCTTTTTGTATCTCTTGAATTACGGTATTTTCGGCCTTCGTTTTATCCCAGTCTACTTCTACGGCATGATGATAACGAGGGTCAAATGGTTCACCAAGGGCTTTAATTGGTTTTACTCCCTCTTCTTCCAATATTTGCTTTAAACTATTATTAATCATGATGAATCCTGTCAGGAATCCTTTTAATTTTTCATCATCGGTTTCTATGTTAACCGCTTGATCAAAGATATCCAAAGCATTGACCATTTTTTCCATAATTCGTTGACTGCCGTATTTTCGTTCACGAATTCTTTCTTCGTCAATTCGACGTTTGAAGTTTTCTGTATCCGCCAATACGCGTAAGTATTGGTCTTTTAACTTTTTATTTTCTGCTAGAATTTCTTCATTACTAGTCGGTTCTACTTTTTCCACTTTCTCCGCTTCAAGAGCTGATGTATTCGTTTCCGTAGATGCCTCTTCTGTTTTTTCTAATTTTTCTTCTTCACGATATCTGTTACTCATAATCACACTAATCATAAATGAAGCTTTGCTTCCTTTATAATTTTTCCTTTCCTCTTTTGTTCGTTTTTAAATAATTCTTTTAATGTTTTTCGCTATATACTCTAGCAATGGAATGATTTTTTGATATTCCATTCTCGTTGGTCCAAAGACAGCAATCGCACCATACTCACCTTCGGTGATTTCATAGGGAACCGTGATAACCGTGCAATCTTGCATAGCTTTAATTTGATTTTCACTACCGATACGAACGGTAATTCCAACATCACTGGTTCGGATTGCTCTAAATATTTCTTTGTGTTCAATCGCCGTTAATAATTCTTTTACTTTAGAAATATTTTGGAACTCCGGTTGACTGAGAATTTTATTTTGACCCGCTAAAAAGTATTTGTCTTTAGCCATCTCCGTAAATGTTCTGACAAAGGCTCCTACCAGTTCATCATAATACTCTACGTAATTATTAAGCGATTCGGAAGATAGTTTTTTTCGAACCACATCATCAATATCCGAGATCGGACAATCCTCTAAAATATCGTTTAAAAATTCAATGACTTTCTCAATGTCACGAATACTGATATCTTCGGGAACGATGATTTTTTTACTTTCAACATAACCACGATCAGTAATCATGAGAATAACGGCATATCGTCCGGATAAAGAAACAAATTGCAGTTTCTTGATACGAGCATTATAACTCGCTGATCCCATGACTATCGAAGCATAATTGGTCAGTTCAGTTACTAAAGCCATGCTTTCTTTAATCGCCTGTTCGCGACTGATTAAATCGCGTTCCAAGATTTCATCGATCATTGGAAAGGACATTTCCTTACCTTCATGTTCAGATAGAATCTCTCTTACATATAATCGATAGCCTTCTTCAGAAGGAATGCGTCCACTGGAAGAATGCGTTTTTAAGATTAATCCCAATTCTTCCAGAAAAGCCATATCATTACGAATTGTCGCTGGTGAAACATTTAATTTAAATTCTGGTCGTAATGTGAGAATCTTAGAACCGACTGGTTCAGCGGTTTTTACATATTCTTCAACAATTGCTTTTAGCACCATTCTTTGTCGCTTTGATATCATTTTCGCTCCTCCATTAGCACTTATCATCTATATATGCTAATATTATACACTAAGTTTTTAGCACTGTCAAGTGTTTAGTGCTAATTTTTTGAGAAAATTAAAAATCCTCAACAAACGAGTTGAGGATAATGGTTATTTCTTCTCTTGCAATGCTTGATCGATGGCATAAGCAGCTTTTTTACCAGCTCCCATCGCCAGAATAACGGTAGCAGCACCAGTTACAACATCACCACCGCCATAAATTCCTTTACAGGTTGTTTGGTTGTTTTCATCGACAATCAAACAATCATGTTGATCGTATTTTACTAGAGTAGTGGAAGTTCTTAATAATGGGTTCGGATAATTTCCAATCGCCATAATCACGGTATCTACCTCAATAGTAAAATCAGAGCCTTCTTTCGCAATCGATCGTCTTCTTCCGCTGGCATCGGCTTCACCAAGGACCATTTCTTGGCAGATAATTTGCTTCACTCTACCATATTCATCAGCTGTTATCGCAATTGGATTCGTCAAATTCTTAAAGATGATTCCTTCTTCTTGGGCGTGATGGATTTCTTCTAATCGTGCTGGCATTTCTTTAAAACTACGACGATAGATAAGATAAACATTAGCTCCTAAACGTTTAGCACAGCGTGCTGCGTCCATCGCTACATTTCCGCCGCCGACAACCGCAACATTATTCATTTTCTTCAAGGGAGTATCATATTCTTTTTTATAAGCCTTCATTAAATTAATTCTCGTTAGAAACTCGTTAGCGCTTAAAACGCCATTGTAGTTTTCTCCTGGAATGTTCATGAATTTTGGTAAACCTGCACCTGTACCGATAAAAATAGCATCGAATTCACATCTTAGGGTTTCTAATGAAATGGTTTTACCGACAACAACATTATTCTCAAATACAACACCCATTTGTTTCAGGTTATCGATTTCCGCTTTGACTATTCGCTTCGGCAATCGAAATTCAGGAATTCCATAGACTAAGACACCGCCATTTTCATGCATCGCTTCATAGACGGTAACTTGATAGCCTTTTCCTATTAAGACACCAGCACAGGCAAGACCGGCAGGTCCCGAGCCGATGATGGCGACTCGATATTGATTTTTTGTTGTTGGAATTTTTGCTTTACCTTGGTAGTGATCAGCGACATAACGTTCTAAACGACCAATGGCAACAGCTTCTCCTTTAATCGCTCGCACACATGTAGATTCACATTGTGACTCTTGGGGGCAAACTCTCCCGCAGATTCCGGGTAATAAATTCGCTTCACTGATTATCTGATAAGCACTCTCTACATCTTTTTCTTTGATTTTTTCGATAAACCGGGGAATGTCAATCGCAACAGGGCAAGACTTTACACAGGGTTTTGTCTTGCAATTCAAGCAACGCTTGGCTTCTAAATAAGCCTCTTCCTCATTATACCCTAAAGCGACTTCTTCAAAGGTAGTTAATCGTTTTTCTATATCCAATAATCGCATTTCATTTTTACTATTCATGAGTGACACCTTTAAATAGATTACAAGTTTGTTCGCGTGATGCCTGTTCTTCTTCTAGATACATTTTATTACGCATGATCGCTTCATCAAAATCAATTTCATGAGCATCGAAATCAGGACCATCGACACAAGCAAATTTCGTTTTACCACCGACGCGGACACGACAACATCCACACATTCCCGTACCATCAATCATAATCGGATTCATGCTGACAACGGTTTTAATCTGATATTTTTTAGTAAGTAAGGCGACAAATTTCATCATGATTAAAGGACCTATGGCGATGACTTCGTCGAACTGATGACCCTTCGTAATCAATTCTTCTAATTTGTGAGTAACTAATCCTTTTTCACCAGCACTTCCATCATCAGTCATAATCGATAAATTGGTACTATAATGTTTGAATTCTTCTTCTAAAATGATTAAATCGCGATTACGAAATCCAATTATCGTCTCAACATGAACACCTTTCTCAAATAACCCGCGAGCGACTGGTAGTGCGATGGCACAACCAACTCCACCGCCGATGACGCAAACGTTCTTTAAATTCTCAAGATTGCTGGGTTTGCCAAGTGGACCGACTACATCGCGGATTTTATCGCCTGTGGTCAATTGTGCTAGTTTCATCGTCGTCGTCCCTACCAACTGAAAGATAATTCTAATCCATCCTTCCGTTCTCGAGTAATCAGCGATTGTTAGCGGGATTCGTTCTGCTTCTTCAGTAGCGTGAACGATGACAAATTGCCCGGGTAAACAAACTTTCGCAATTCTACTGGCAGTAATTTTAAATGATTTTACATCTTTATTTAATGTTTTCGCTTCGATA
>JAKPPP010000159.1 GCA_029547265.1 Bacteroidota bacterium | reverse complement strand
ATTTCAATTTGGTAGCCAGTCGGAAAGAAACAGTATTTTCCAGACTTAAATTGTCAGCCGTATAAATATAATTTTGAGCATCGGTCAATTTCATTTTGACAGGCGATTTAAGTGGAACAACCAAATAAAGATCCGTAATAGTAGGGCGTTTGGCTATGGTATTTACGTAAATGCTATCCGTTTTGGTTCCTTCCACATTAATGGAAGTCAAATGAATTTCCACTTCTGCATTATCGGGCATACGCGCCACAAAAGGAATTCCGTAACGTTGTTGATAGGTTGCCTGATTCCCTTTTGTTCTGATCGTTTCGGAAGCAATGAGTTCGTCGTTTACAACCACTTTTATTTCGAGCGTAGATAATGGAGTCAGAGGATCGGAAACGCCTACATATAACGTGATGGAATCGCCATAAACAATATTGGTTTCCGGTACGCTAATGCTGTCAAAAACGGGTTTGGAGGCAGGATAATGCACTCTCAGTTCTTCTTGCTGGCAAGATGTTGCGAATAACCCCAGCAGTCCGAATATTGTTAGTTTGATTATATTTTTCATTTGAATAGAATTTTAATTATTAATAACCCGGATTTTGTACCAAATTTGGATTCTGATCTATAATATCCTGAGGAATAGGGAGTTTATATGAGTATTTATCGTAAGGATAACGGAGCGCAGGGCGACCTGAATCTCTTGAAGGAAGCGTATTCAAAACTTCTTCCACTTTCTCCAATCTTACCAAGTCAAACCAGCGTTGTCCTTCGAAAGCCAATTCAAGACGACGTTCATTCAGATAAGCACTCAACAACGCATTTTTGTCATTTGTTACAGAAGCAGGCAAGGGAGCAAGCCCTGCGCGGTTTCGAATTTTATCATTTATAATTGAAGCGGCACCACTCAAGTCTCCGGTTTGAATTAACGCTTCAGCTTTCAATAACAGAATATCGGCATAACGAATTTTAATAATGCTGTTATAGGCCGAACGGGTTTTGTACATAAATGGATAATTGTTGGAAGGATAATAAATATTCCAACTGCAAGAATACCAAACCACACTTTCGTTATAACGTTTTATGTCGCCGGCAGCCTGAAAAGCATTGATCAAATCGCGAGAAGGAGTTATCCATTTAGCCCAATCGAACCAGAAATTCCAGTTGTCAAGCGAACGGCCAAACATCCATGTTACCCAATTCCCTGATCCAACAGGATACTGGATTTCAAGAATGGCTTCCGATGTGTTTCTTTTTTTTGCATCAATGGCAAAATTGTTTTCGCCCGGAGGTGCAGAAGGATTTTGAAGTTGCACACCCCACAAATCGCTGAAGTCGGAAACCAATTCAAAACCATCGGCTGCAACAGAATCGGCATAAGCGATAACTTTATTGTAATCACGCAATGGTTTCTCGGCATACACTTTTGCCAAAAGAGCTCTTGCCACCGATTTGGTAAGTAGGGTTTTATTGCTCGGATCATTGTTGGGTGCATATCGTACTGCTTCCAACAAATCTTCTTCTATCTGTCTATAAACATCAATTTCTTCACTTTGCTGAGGAAAATACGCAGGATAAACTTCTTCGATATTATCGGCCGTTATGTCTTTTCCTACAGTAGTTATAAGAGGCACTCTACCCCAAATTCTGACCATATCGAAGTAAACCAGTGAGCGAAAAATAAGTCCTTCGGCACGAATTTGTTTAGCTTCTGCTTCCGTCAAGGAAGGATCTTTCAACTCGTCAATGCCTTGAATAAGTCGATTGGCTTGGGCAATATTATCCATGTGTCCATTCCAATCACGTTTAAGATTTGGATTAGATCCTTCAATAGAATTTATTTCAAAAGGTGTTGTTTCCGCATTTGGGGATCCGGCGTAAGCATTATCGGAATGAGATTCTGCCAACAACAACATATCAAGATACCAATGTTCCTGACCGTCTTTCAGTCGCTGATAAAGTACCTGTCGTTGATTCAGAACGGCAGCCTTATCTTTTAAAATCACTTGACTGGCTGCAGATGTGGTATCAATTCCTTCAGTAATATCCGAATAGGTATCAATGGGGTTATAATCGAGCGAGCATGATGCTGCAACAAATACCACAGCGGAAATCAGTATATATTTTATTATTTTCATAGTAATAAATTTTTTAGAATTCAATATTAAAACCAAAAACAAAGGATTTTGCTTGAGGATATGTTCCCCAGTCAATTCCCTGAACAGCGTTTGAATTACCCCACTCATTGACTTCAGGATCCATACCTAAATATTTTGTAAAAGTCAATAAATTGGAAGCAGTTATATAAGGTTGTAACCGAGAGATTCCCGATTTTTTCAAAAATGGAGCCGTTACATTATAGGATAATGTCAAATCTTTCAATCTTAAATAACTTCCATCTTCTACAAAATAGGACGAAGGTTGAAGATTGAAGTTGGCTTTGGGAATGGTGGTTATCATACCCGGACGTCTCCATCGATCCAGAACACGCGTCGATTGGTTCTTTAAATCATACATTCCTTCCGTTTCTATTCTTGAAGCATTGAAAATATCGTTTCCATAAGTTCCTTGCAAGAAAATACTAAGACTGAAACCTTTCCATGTGAATGTATTGGTAAATCCATAAATAAAATCAGGATTGGGATCTCCAATAAAAGTTCGGTCAGACGCAGTTATTTTATTGTCTCCATTGATATCTCTATAGATAAGTTCCCCCGTTTCTGAATCTACCCCATCGCTAATGTAACCGTAGAAACCGCCAAGAGAACGTCCTTCCTGATTGCGTACAATCTGAATCCCATGAAAAGCATCGGAAGTAGCAGCGTCATAATAAATCTTTGTTAAATCAAGCTTTACCAGTTTATTCCGATTGAGCGAAAATTCCAAATCTGAAGTCCACTTGAAATTTTTATTCGTGATATTGATTGAGTTTACGGAAAGTTCAAAACCTGTATTGCGCATTAATCCGCCATTACGCTGAATACTTGTTACATTAGCCCCCGAAGGCAAAGTAATGTTGAGCAACATATCGGTGGTCTTTTTGTAATAATAATCCATAATAATATTCAACCTGCTCTTAAATGCCGTAAAATCAATACCCACATTTGACTGAGTTGTAGTTTCCCAAGTCAAGTCTGTAGTCCGCAAATTGCTGGCAGTAATGATTGGTAAAATATTTTCCTGACCGGTTATCCACCATTGTTGACGGGTAACGGAATATCTCTGCAAATAGGCATAATCGCCGAGCCCGAGTTGATTACCCGTTTGTCCCCAACCACCACGTATTTTGAGGTCGTCGAGCCAATTGAGCCCCTGCATAAATTCTTCGGACGATATACGCCATGCAGCCGAAAAAGAAGGAAAATATCCCCATCGATGATCGGGATGTAAACGAGAAGAACCATCAGCCCTGAAATTGGCAGTAATTAAATACTTACTGTTGTAATTGTACGAAACACGTCCAAAGTAAGACATAATTCCCCATGTAGAGCCCCCGGTTCCCGTATTATTCCACGATATTTTGTTGGCAACATTAAGCGTTTTTATTTTGTTGTTTCTATAATGAGAACCGTTTATCCAACTATTGGTGTACTTTGAATCAGTCCAAGACGAACCCATCATCAATTCAATATTATTCTTATCAAACGATTTCTGGTAATTAAAAATATTATCCCAAGTCAGAACCGTATTCATATTTCTATTGTCCCATGCGCTTCCATATTCGTCAATACCTGTAACGTGTATCACAGGACTAAAACCCGTTTGTAACCCATGCCTTCTGTCGAGCGTAAAAGTTGACTTGAAATTCATTCCTTTCATAAAAGTTATCATGGCATTACCTGAAGCTATTAATCGGTTTTCACGCGTAATATCGTCTTTCCCGTTTTCCATTGCTTCTACGGGATTGGTAATGTTCTGACCATAAAAACTACGATTATAATATCCTGTTTCAGGATTGATAACCGGTAAACTTGTTGGAAGATTAATTAAAGCCAACACTACTCCGCCTCGATTTGAACCTGCACCGGTAGTTATGCCATTGTTGGAATTATCTGAATACGATATATTGGAACCAATACTCAGCCATTTTCTTATCTCATTGGTCATATTTGCTCTGAAAGAGTAACGCTTAAAAAAAGATGCAGGGAAAATACCTTTCTCATCAAGGTAGCCGGCAGAAAGAAAATAACTCGTTTTTTCAGTACTATTTGAGAAAGAAAGCTGATAACTTTGTTGCAACCCGGTGCGGTAAACTTCATCATACCAATTGGTTATATCAACGGAACTCATTTGAGAAGACGAACCCGGGCGAACCTCTTCCATTAAATCCTTATAATCAGCGGCATTAAGAGATTCTATCTTATTAGTAACATTTTTGGCTGTCAATTGGGCATTAAACGCAATTTTCGACTCACCCGACTTGCCTTGTTTTGTAGTAATAATAACAACTCCATTTGCTGCACGAGAGCCATAAATAGCTGCCGAAGAAGCGTCTTTAAGTATATTGATATTCTCGATATCATTGGGTGAAAGGAAATTAATATTATCAACCGGCACTCCATCTACAACGTATAATGGGTCACTATTCCCATTAAAAGAAGTCGTTCCACGTACTCTTATCACCGTTTCTCCTCCCGGCGCTCCATTAGGTTGAATTACCTGAACCCCTGCAGCTTTTCCCTGAATTGCCTGACCTGCCGAAACGATGGGTCGAACATTAAAATCTTCAGCAGAAACGGTCGATACTGCCGTAGTTAAATCTTTTTTCTTTTGCGTTCCATATCCCACTACTACAACTTCAGAAAGAATTTTAATGTCTTCTTTCAGCACTACATTGATGTTTTTTGAATTTCCCACTTTAATTTCCTGCGGAACCATTCCAATATAGCTAACTACCAGCACATCATTGCTGGATGCCTCGATGGTGAACTTCCCTTCGTAATTGGTAACGGTTCCCGTAGTAGTCCCCTTGATCAAAACAGTTGCACCAATAACGGGCTCGTTATTGCTGTCGACAACAACTCCTGTAATCGTTGTTTTTTGCGCCGACAATGCCAGCGGCATAACAATAATCACCAGTAAGGGCAACCATCTTTTTAAAAATCGCGTAACATACCGAGACACGATTTTTTTTCCGGAATTTTTCTTTACATTTTCCATTGATTGATAAATTAGTTGGTTAATTAGTTGATTGATAATTTATTGATTTTTTGAGATTCCCTATTTTAATTTCAAATTCTCCGGCCTCAATTGTCCATTGGTTATCCGTGTTAACAAAAGCCAAGTCATTGGCCGACAGAGTAAATTTAACCGTTTTCGTTTCATTGGGTTTCAAATTGATTTTTTCAAACCGTCGCAATCTTCTCATATCCGGTGTTATACTGGCTATTACATCACTGGTAAACAAAAGTACCGTTTCCTTTCCTTCTCTGGTTCCAGTATTGGTAACGTCCACGCTGACTTCAACTAATTCGTTGGGATAAAGAACCGAAGAGGAAATTTTCAAATTGCTGTAGGCAAATGTAGTGTAACTAAGTCCGAATCCAAACTCATACTGTGGATTATAATCCGATTCATATTTATAAGCTCCTTCGGAAGGTTTTTGTTCTTCCGAAAATTTATGATAATAGTTCACTATCGAATTAGGATAAGCCGGATAAGTGTATGGAAGCTTTCCCGAAGGATTGACATCTCCAAAAAGAATATCGGCCAATGCATCGCCTCCGTAATTGCCCGGAAGATAAGTTTGTACAATGGCATTCATTTTGGATTCAATAGCACTGAAGCAACGCGGACGCCCTTCATTCAAAACCAAAATAATAGGTTTATTGACTGCCGAAAGCGATTTGGCCAATTTG
>JAKPPP010000144.1 GCA_029547265.1 Bacteroidota bacterium | reverse complement strand
CGAAGCCGGGTTGGGCTGGCGCGATTGTTTTGCTTGTATCTTGTATCCTGTATCCTGTATCTTATATCTTGTTTCCTGTATCCTGTATCTTGTATCCTGTATCCTGTATCCTGTATCTTGTATCTTTTATCTTTTATCCTGTATCTTTTATCTTGCATCCTTCATCCCTTCTCAAATCCGTTATAGCTTGAGGCGATTTGATAATTAGATAATTTGAAATATGCGATTCGCAATTGCCTATCTGCCTTAAAAGCAGTTTCTTTGCAGCCCGGTTGAATAATCCGGGAAATTCGAATAATTATGGAACATACTTCAGTAAAAGATTTACTTAACGCGGCTTCTATCGGAAAAACCGCTATTGCAAAAGGTTGGGTACGTACAAAGCGCGGCAACAAAAATGTGGCATTTATCGCATTAAACGACGGTAGCACGATTCACAATCTTCAATTGGTAGCTGACCCGACAAAATTCGACGAAGAGACTTTGAAGAAAATTACTACCGGTGCATGTATTCGTGCGAAGGGTGAAGTGGTGGCATCACAAGGTTCCGGACAAGCTACTGAAATGCAAGTTTCAGAATTAGAAGTTTACGGAGAGGCGGATGTTGATACTTATCCTTTGCAAAAGAAAGGGCATACATTAGAATTCCTTCGTGAAATTGCGCATTTACGTCCGAGGACAAACACTTTCGGTGCAGTACTTCGTATTCGTCATAATATGGCTTTTGCCATTCACAAATATTTCAACGATCGTGGATTCTTTTACCTCCACTCTCCTATCATTACCGGATCGGATGCAGAAGGGGCAGGTGAAATGTTTAGAGTAAGTGTATTAGATGCTGAAAATCCTCCACGTAACGAAGAAGGAAAAATCGACTATACACAAGACTTCTTCGGTAAAGAAACCAACTTAACGGTATCGGGACAATTAGAAGGTGAATTAGGTGCAATGGCTTTAGGAAAGATTTACACTTTTGGTCCTACTTTCCGTGCTGAGAATTCAAATACACCGCGTCACTTAGCTGAGTTCTGGATGATCGAACCTGAGATGGCGTTTCATGATATTGTAGACAACCAGGATCTTGCAGAAGACATGTTGAAATATCTTATCAACTATGCATTAACAAACTGCAAAGACGATGTTGAATTTTTGAATAACATGTACGACAAAGAATTGCTTGCACGATTACAATCTGTAGTTGACAAGCCATTCAAGCGCATGACCTATACAGAAGCAATCGACGTTTTAGTTCCAAATAAAGCGAAGTTTGAATTTGATGTTGAATGGGGAACTGACTTACAAAAAGAACATGAGAATTTCTTGGTAAGTCATTTCGGCGGACCGGTTATTCTTACTGATTACCCTAAGCACATCAAAGCGTTTTACATGAAGCAAAACGATGATGGGAAAACGGTACGTGCAATGGATGTTTTATTCCCATGGATTGGAGAAATCATCGGCGGATCACAGCGTGAAGAAAACTACGATAAGCTTTTACAACGCATGAATGAAATGCATATTCCTGAAAAAGATTTATGGTGGTATTTAGAGACAAGAAAATTTGGAACTTGTCCGCATGCCGGCTTCGGATTAGGCTTTGAACGTTTAGTATTATTCGTAACAGGAATGAGTAATATTCGCGACGTAATACCTTTCCCACGAACACCGAAAAATGCAGAGTTTTAATTGCTACTTATAACAATAGAAAAAGCCCTAACGTAAATTACATTAGGGCTTTTTTATTAATGGTATTTTTTATTTCAAGATAGTTTTTTTGTAATTCGCTAAGGCGCAGAAGAAAGATCAAACGATTTGGTAAATGAGTTAAACAAGATTGGTGTTTTACTCCATGTCTCGATAGAATTTCGATGGCGAACTACAACATAATATGATTGATTTAAAACAGCAGCAGGGAACGAAAGAGATACATTTCCGTTAGTTCCAACGATTTTTCTATCTGTATAAACAATATTAAATGGAGCAGTTGGCGAAGCTAAGCTAACGCTAACAGTATCACCATTTGTTGGTGCTGTTGCAGGATCGATAACGGCAGACATTCCATTGTTAGCAGGCACATAAAATCCTTGAATAAATAATTTCATGTTCAAGTGAACGAAAAGATAATTTCCTTCCACTTTAATATTATCGACATAAATATTATTGCCGAAATGTCCGTGATTTCTAAATGAGAAAAGCACTGACTGATTTGCATATGTTGAAAGGTTTACAGAATCTGTTCTCCATTGACTAGACAGAGGAGTAAAATAACCCGTTGTCCCTCCTACTGTTGCAAGTGTAGTTCCAGGTTTCACATAAATTGTATTGAAACCAACTCCGCAGTCAGACGATGCAGCTACCGACATTGAATCGAGGTAAGAAGCGCTTGTACTAAACAATTGATAAGCTACATCAAACTTCAACCAATATTGATCGAATCCGGTTAGGCTATATTTACCTGTTAACATATCATCGCGAGTACCTCCGGCATTAAGGCTATAATTTTCATAGAGCATAGAAGCAGTACTTGAACCAAAGCCACTTGTGGCAGTTGTGCGTGTCCAAGTTTTTCCATCTGCCAAAGCATCTACATTACTCCACCCATCCGGTGGGAATGTTGTATTTTCAAATCCTTCAACTAATGGTATGGCATTACCGGAAGTGGTGATGAAAGATGTTTTGCTGATTGAATTGGTAGTAGTCCCGTTTCCAACGGTTAAAGTAACATTAAAGGATCCTGATGTATTATAAACGACAGTAGGATTTTGCAATGTAGAACTAGAAGGTGTTCCTCCCGGAAATGACCATGTCCATGATGTTGCATTTCCCGTCGACAAATCATTAAACTGTACAGTTTGACCTAAGCAAGGGCTATTAATTGACGCTACGAAACCTGCGTTGAGAGAACGAAGAGCGGTAATTGGTGTTTCCCACATTCCTCTTCCATATGTTGAAACGCGCAAAGAAGAGTTGTTAGTGCCATCGTCATAAACAGAAATATCGTTAATTGTAGTACGCGATGGCAAATTCGTACTATAGTTCGTCCAAGCTACCGAAGTCCCTTGTTTAAAATAAACAGCATTTGCACCTGCTACAATTATCATTTCATTTCCCGGAAAAAAATCATCGGTAACAATATCAACATAATTTACAGCAGGGAGATTATACGTTACGTTTGTCCAAGTACTACCATTATTAGCGGAGCGATATACTTTCGTGTTCAATATTGCGTATAGAACATTAGGATTTGCCTTGTTAGATACTATCGAGGCTACATTATTACAAGAAGCAGGCAATGCATACTGTGTAAATGTAGGAGATGCTGAAAATGCGTTCGTAGAAACATAAATGTTTTGATCACTGGTTATCACATAAACACGATTACTATCAGCAGGAGAAATATGCACTGCCATAATTGATTTATTGATGGTGCCTAATTGCGTCCAAGTAGGAGTTGCTGCATTAAGATTAGTAGTGATATAAACATTACTATCTCCAATTACCGCCAAGTTTGCGTTCGCTCTATAAAAACCAATATCTCTAAAGCTAGTACGCGGAATTCCAATTAACGATTCGCTACCGGTAACACTTCTTCTCTTTGCATTACCATAATAATATACACGTTGGCTATTCGGGAAAAAGTCGAATGCACATTTAGATCCCCAGTCACCACCACGATTGGTGAACCATCCTGTTCCGGTGTTCATATAATATAACTCTCCATTATCTTGCGTGCCAATACTGATCATATCTTTACGAGTAGGGCTACAGCTTCCGTGATAAATTTCATAGCCATTGATACCATTACTTTTCGGAGCCCACGTGTTTCCTCCATCTGTACTCAACCAAACTCCTCCATCATTTACATTAAACAACTGAGCAGTATTATAAGGGTTGATTACTATCTGATGCATATCGGTATGCACTTTAGCCCACCAATCGGTTAATTGCGTCCAGTTAACTCCACCATCGGTAGATTTCCACACTGCGTGAGCAACGAAATAAATGGCATTTGCATTTAATCGATCAACACCTAATCCGAAGTTATAATCTCCTTGACTAGAGCTGGTAGGGTCATTTGAATAATACGAGATATAAGGAGCAGGGGCTGTTTTAACAGCTACAAAATTGGATCCTCCATCGATAGATTTATACAACATACCACCGTTGTTAATCATACCAAAGTAAACCACATTTGTATCTGCTGGAGTTACTGCAACACGGCAGCCGGAACCCGTAGTTACTCCGGACGGTAATACGATACCGTTAGTAATCTGAGTCCAAGTATCACCGAAGTCGGCAGAACGATAAAAAGCTGAATCGGTTGAGGCGGCGTATAATACTCTTGAATTTGGCGTTTTCTGCTTCATATCATCAAACTCACGAGTAGTAGATTTTAATGTCCATGACGTACCACCATTTATTGTTTTATAGATACCTGTATTCGTTGCTGCAACTACAATTAAATGATTATTGGGATCCATAATCAATTCAGATACAATTTTACCCGTGAGCGTTGTTTGAGTAAAAGTAGTACCACCATTGGTAGACTTCCATACTCCACTTCCTGTAGAATAGTAATTATGATCGCCACCGCCGAGATAAAGAATTTGGTCATCGACATGATCGATACAAACGGAAGCAAAACGAGTACCACTTGGTAATGGATCACAACCGGGAGCAATAGACCAATTAGCTCCGGCGTTAGTACTGATAAACAATCCGCCGCGCGCACTCACGGCATACATTTTATTTGCGTTAGTAGGATGGAATTTCAGTTGACTACAGCGACTAATTCCGTGAATTTGTCCGCTGACATTTGTAGGAAAGAAATTCGGTCCTACCGGAGACCAATTCGCTGTTTGCGCAAACAATGCAGAACTCAACAAACAACAAATGGCTAAAATTATATTTTTCATAATCAATGATCGAGTGAGAAATTACTTCTTAGTACCGTTTAATTCTTTCTGTTGTTTTTGCCAAATTTCGAGACGTTCCTGTTCGGAAAGAATTCGTCCATCGGGCTGTACATAAGGGAAATTACTACGTTTCCAATCTTTGAATCGCTTAAACTGGTACTTGATTTCCATATAATCGTTCATTTGAGCTTGAGTCCATGAACGACGGACATTCTGCATGCTATCAGCTTGGGCCTTGGTAATTTTTCCTTCGGTAATCAACTCAGACTCCTCTTCGGGTTCTATTCTGTTTTCCCAATACTTTTCAAATGCCTCAGTAGCAGTATAATAATTCACATGTGGATCTTTCATCATGTCAATCCATGCCGGAACTTTAGAATAATCGACAGGAGGTTTCTCTTTCGACTCTTGAGCCGACAAAGAACCAACACACAGCATTAGCGCTGATGCAACAATAAACCGCTTAACCATGGGGAAATTTTTTTTGCAATTTATGACAATTTTTAAATAAATCTTTGTGATAAATATCAAACCATGGCAATTTTCTTTTGTAATTTATATCACAATATTCTGGCACGATTAAGGTTAAATTTGTGTTTTACGGTACAGAATGAAAGATTTTACAAGATATTTGCAATGATTCGCCCATATTTTGACCAAATCTTGCAATCATTCTATAATTTCGGAAACTGATTTATGCAAAAGTTAGGACTACATCAAAAACTGCTTCAAAAGCTGTCGCCACAACAAATTCAATTAATGAAATTGTTGCAAGTGCCTACGGCTTCTTTAGAACAAAGAATAAAAGAAGAATTAGAAGCTAATCCCGCTTTAGAAGAAGGGATTGACGATGATATTACGGACGACGAAGATCGCAATAACGAAGACGATATCGATCCCATTGAAGATTCTCTTGACGAGCAAGACGACTTTGGAGAAGAAAGAGAAGACGAGATCATCAAAAAAGAAGATGACGTTGATATTGCCGATTACATCGAAGACGATGACGTTCCGTATTACAAATTAAACGCAAATAATTCATCGGCTGATGATGAGAAATTTGAAACGCCGATTACGGTAAGTGTAGCCTTTCAAGATGTGTTATTATCGAATTTGGGAATGTTACCATTCGACAACCATCACTATATGCTTGCGCAGCATTTAATTGGAAGTTTAGACGACGACGGATATTTACGTCGCGATTTAGAATCGATTGTTGATGATTTAGCGTTCACACAGAACATACAAACCAACAAAGAAGAATTAGAAGAAACGCTGAAAGTAATTCAGACGTTAGATCCTCCGGGCATTGCGGCAAGAGATTTAAGAGAATGTTTGTTATTACAATTAGATCGTCAACGTCAAGAGCATCATCCGCATGCTGTTGCCTATCAAATTTTACACGATTACTTCGAAGAATTCAGCAAAAAGCACTACGAGAAGATTCAAAAATCACTCGATCTTTCCGATGATGATTTAAAAGAAGCTATTCATAATATTCTCTCATTAAATCCTCGTCCTGGTGGAGGTTCTGCAGAAGAGACAAGAAGTTCGCAGCAGATTATTCCTGACTTTATCCTTTCAGTAGTTGACGGAGATTTAGAGTTAACGCTTAACTCGCGCAACGATCCGGATTTACGCATCAGCAAATCGTTTCAAGAAATGTTGAATTCGTATGCGAAGGATAAAAACAAAGCGGGGAAAGAAGCAGTAACATTTATTCGTTCGAAGATTGATGCTGCTAAATGGTTTATAGATGCAATTCGTCAGCGACAACAAACATTGTACACTACGATGATGGCGATCATGAACTTCCAAAAAGAATATTTCTTATTAGGAGATGAACGTCAGTTGAAGCCGATGATATTGAAAGATATTGCCGACATGGTTCAGCTTGATATATCTACAGTATCGAGGGTGGCGAATAGCAAGTACGTTGAAACTCCTTATGGCACATTCCTTTTAAAATATTTCTTCTCGGAAGGACTTCAAACAGATTCAGGAGAAGAAGCATCAAGTAGAGAAATCAAAAAAATACTTGAAGATGCTATTTCGGGAGAAGATAAACGCAAGCCATTGCCTGACGAAAAGTTAGCCGACATACTTAACAGCAAAGGATACAATATTGCTCGTAGAACAGTAGCAAAATACCGAGAGCAATTGAATATTCCCGTAGCCAGGTTAAGAAAAGAACTCTAACGTTAGTGAAGTACCGAAAAACAACCATGCAACGCATTACTCAGCTTATTTCCGTTTTACTGCATCCACTCTTCATGCCATTATATGCAACTTGGATTCTTCTAAATTCAGGAAGCTATTTATCGTTTGCGGTAAGTCCGCCAATGAAAACGGTAATTTACATGATAGTATTAATCACTACCTATATTTTACCTGCCATTAGCTCATGGTTTTTGTATCAGAAAGGAGTTATTAAGTCATTGGAAATGGACACGCGTGCTGAGCGAAGTTTACCTTTGTTTTCGGCCATCATAAGCTATATTGCAGGGTTATATCTTTTGATAAAACTTCCTTTACCTAAAATATTTGCAGTGATGCTAAGCGGAGGACTTATCGTGCTTGTAGCAGCATTTTTAATTAACCTTCGTTGGAAGATTAGTCTTCATATGCTTGGTATTGGCGGATTATTGGGATTACTTCTTGGCTTTTCGGAGATATTTCACTCTGATGTACTTCTTCCTGTAATTATAACTGCCCTAGTTTCGGGACTTTTAGCCTCTGTTCGCCTATGGAGAAATGCACATAGCCCTGCACAGATTTATGTAGGTTTCCTAACCGGATTTGTGGTGCAGTACGGATATTTTTGGGGGTTGGAGAGGTTGTAGAGGGTTTACGGTTTAGGGGTTTACGGGTTTACGGTTGGCTAACGCGAGATGGGCTGACGCCGAATAATTTTTCGAAGCATGGTCATCGAGCGGTGGTCACGGTTATTGAGCCTGTCGAAATATCGAGCGGTGGTCATCGAGATGAGTCGAGATGGGCTGAAGCCGTTTGCGGGTTAGGGTTTGAGGAAACAAAGGGCAAAACCTGCAAATACATCCCGAAAAGCTATAATTCCATTAAAATTCTGTTTTTTTCACTGTGAACGACATCTGATAAACTGTTACCTTTGCACACTCAAATCAGTTTCAGTAAATACTATGTCATTACATCTTTCAGAGCAGGAAGTTATTCGCCGTAAAAGTCTACAGGAGTTAATCAACTTAGGAATTAATCCTTACCCTGCAGCATTATATCCCGTAAACACACATTCAAATCAGATTCACGAAGGATTTGATGCAAATCCGGAGGGATTTAAAGACGTGGTTGTTGCAGGACGTATTATGTCACGACGGATCATGGGTAACGCATCATTTGCGGAGCTTCAAGATGCAGGTGGTCGTATCCAGCTTTATTTCAAACGAGATGAAATTTGTCCGGGAGAAGACAAGACGCTTTACAATATCGTATTCAAAAAATTAATCGACACCGGTGATATCATCGGAGCGAAAGGTTATGCTTTCCGCACTCAAACGGGAGAATTATCGGTGCATGTTACTGAATTCACCATTTTATCTAAATCGTTACATCCATTACCAACAGTAAAAGAAAAAGACGGAGAAGTTTACGATGCCTTCAGTGATCCTGAGCAACGTTACCGTCAGCGTTATGTTGATTTGATTGTAAATCCTCAAGTTCGTGAAACATTTGTTAAACGCTCGAAGTTGGTAAACAGCATGCGATCGTTCTTAAATGAAAAAGGATATTTAGAAGTAGAAACTCCTATTTTACAACCATTGTATGGTGGTGCAGCGGCTCGTCCGTTTAAAACGCATCATAACACCCTCGACATGACATTGTATTTACGTATTGCGAATGAGCTTTACCTAAAGAGATTGATTGTTGGAGGATACGACGGAGTATTCGAATTCGCGAAAGACTTCCGTAACGAAGGGATGTCGCGTTTCCACAATCCGGAGTTTACTCAAATGGAATTATACGTAGCTTACAAAGACTACAACTGGATGATGGATACAGTGGAAGCGATGGTTGAAAAAATCGCATTAGACCTCCACGGCAAAACTGAATTACAAGTTGGTGAACATACTATCAACTTCGCTCGTCCTTGGAAGCGATTCACAATGTACGAAGCGATTGAACACTTCACTAAAGTTGATATTTCAGAAATGAATGAAGGAGAGATGCGTGAAGCAGCGAAGAAATTAGGAGTGGACGTAGATGAAAGTATGGGACGAGGAAAAATCATCGATGAAATATTCGGTGAATTCTGTGAACCAAAATTAATACAGCCTACATTCATCACCGACTATCCTGTTGAGATGAGTCCTTTGGCGAAAAAGCATCGAAGCAAAGAAGGCTTAGTAGAACGTTTCGAAGCTATCTGCAACGGGAAAGAAATTTGCAATGCATATTCAGAGTTAAATGATCCGATTGATCAACGTAAGCGATTTGAAGAGCAATTAGAACTAGGAAAGCGTGGTGATGAAGAAGCAATGATGTTAGACGAAGATTTTCTAAAAGCAATTGAATTCGGAATGCCGCCTACATCAGGACTAGGAATCGGTATTGATCGATTATCAATGATCATGACGAACTCACCGAGTATACAAGATGTATTGTTCTTCCCTCAAATGCGTCCTGAATTAGCAGGAACCTCAATAGTTCAAGAAGAACTTAAATTAGATGGTGTTCCTTCTCCGTGGGACGAAGTTCTAATGAAAATGGGAGTAAGCAGCAACCAGCAACTAAAGACAATGAATCCGAATAAATTATTTAATGATTTAGGAGGAATGCGTAAGAAATTAAAAATAGAAGCAGGACTTCCATCATTAGATGATGTGAAAAGTTGGACGGCTTAACAGAAAATAGAGACTTGATGAAGATTGGGTCTCTATTTTTTTGAATGATCATACATAATCCTGACAAAAAGCAGTGCATTAAAAACTGATAAACGATATTTTTGTCATCTGAAAATAATACCATGAAAAACAAATCACTATTATTCATGCTTGTTGTGAGTTTTTTAATCACAACCAATGGATTTGCACAAACCAACCGCGAGAAGGTTATCCCGAATTTAAGGAAGCATATCAGTACGCTTGCTTCTGACGAATACGGTGGACGAGAACCGGGAACTAAAGGTGAAGTATTAGCCTATACGTACATCACCAACCAATTTAAAGAAATTGGATTAGCACCAAAAGGAACCGACAACTATCTACAAGAATTTACGTTCGTAAAATCTGTATTTATGTCGCCGACATGCAGTTTCACACTTGCAGGAAAAAATTTAGAGGCTAAAAAAGACTTCTTCCTTTTACCTTACTCTACAGAAGGTGCAATTACAGGAAACACATTGAACGTAGGATACGGAATAGTATCAGAAAAACAGCAATACGATTCATACAAAGGAGTTCGATATCCGGCAAATTCAATATTTGTTATGGAATACGGCACACCTGATCATGCCGGTCCGCATACAAAGTATCAAGATGACGCTGATATTAGAACAAGAATTGACAATGCCATTAAGCATGGTGCATTAGGCGTTGTTTTTGTAAACACAGATGCAGAAGAGAAAGATCCTGAAATGGATTATTCAAAAAGAATTACTGCAACATCTATTCCGGTTGTATTTGTAAAAGGAGAAGCGGGAGCTAGTTTAAAGAAAGACGGTGTTGCCATCAGCATTAAATCGAAGTTTGATAAAGAAGAAGGCAAAGGACATAATGTGATTGGATTTATTGATAATAAATCAGCAAATACAGTAGTTATCGGAGCACACTATGATCACTTAGGAATGGGTGGCGACGGATCTTTATACAGAGGAGAGCCGGCGATTCACAATGGGGCTGATGATAATGCTAGCGGAGTAGCTGCATTAATTGAACTAGCGAGATATTTAAAACAAAGCAACTTGAAGGGCAACAACTACCTAATCATGGCTTATTCAGGAGAAGAAAAAGGTTTGTTAGGTTCAGGATATTTTGTGAAGCATCCAACATTAGCTTTAGAAAAAATGAACTACATGATTAATATGGATATGGTTGGGCGATTAAAATCAGAAGAACCTACACTATTAATCAATGGTGTTGGCACAAGTGATTTTTGGAAAATCGCAATGGAACATATCACCATCGACAGTTTAAAAACAAAAACAACTGACTCAGGAGTAGGGCCATCGGATCACACATCGTTTTATTTGAATAATGTTCCTGTTGTTCATTTCTTCAGCGGAACACATAACGATTATCACAAACCAAGTGATGATGAAAACTTAATCAATTATCCGGGAGAAGCAAGAATCATCGATTATATAATTCAAGTTATTCAGAAATTAGACGATAAAGGAAAAGCAACCTTTATCAAAACAAAAGACGATAACAATGAAGATGCACCACGATTTAAAGTAACATTAGGAGTAGTTCCTGATTATGCATTTGAAGGATCAGGGATGCGCATCGACGGAATTACTGAAGGTAAACCTGCATCAAAAGCAGGAATGAAAGCAGGAGACGTTGTAACTCAAATCGGCGATATTAAAGTTCTTGACATGATGAGTTATATGAAAGCCCTCGGTAAATTCAACAAAGGCGAAAAAGCTACTGTTCATTTCATAAGAGGAAAAGAAGAACAAACAACAGAAGTAGAGTTCTAAAAAAAATATCAAAACAAAGAAAGGCCTCGCCGGATATTCAACTATTCGACGAGGCTTTTGTAATAAATTACTTTATGACAAACGAAGAAGTAGAATCGATTATCAACGAAGTATTCCCGGGATTAACTTTATACTATCGCGATACAGATTTAACACAAGAATTAATTTCGCTATATAAAAAAGGGAATATACTTTTAGAACCTGCATTTACGGATTGTTCTTATTTAGGCGGACATCCTACCGGCAATACACGCTATTTGATAGCAAGTTCGAAAGCAGCGGATCTAGGCAAAGTACAACCCGACGTTGCGAAATATGGAATGATGGTATTAAATGCCGGAGCATTTTTTAAAGTATTAGATGTGTATGAAATTGATGGATGCACGCAAATACTTTTGTTACACATTCCCTCACACACAGTTGATTTCTTCAAAATCACCAACTCAAATTTAGAACAAACGGTCATCGAAAAATGCAGAGCACTATTCGAAAAAAGAATGACAGATCCCGAAGTAGAAATACTAACAACTGAAGATTGGAAATCGCGCGTTGATTTTCCGATAGGAATCAGCAAAGAAGGAAAAAACTATTTCGAAGACATGCAATAAGGTGATTAGAAAATTATCTCACCAATAATGGAATAGATTTAATCGTTTCAGAAACCAACTGAAGTAAATAATATCCTGCTGTGCATTTTTTCAAATCAAACGAATGCTCACTATTATTGATAGTACCTCGCTCCACAATTTGTCCGGTGTTGTCAACGATACTATAGTTAGTATTTGCCGGAATATTCGATACAATAAAAATATTATTCCCCAGCGACTTGACAGTTAATGCTGTAATATCAAGAGAAGCTATTCCTGTAGTAGTAACTGTGATTGGTTTTGTAATCGAATCAGAAACACAACTATCTCCAACTACCAAAGTAACATTATAGGTGCCGGAAGAAGAATAAGTATGCAAAGGGTTAGATGTTGCTGAAGTTGTTCCATCACCGAATCGCCAATGATGATATGAAGCATTTTGCGACTGATTTGAAAACTGTGCACTCAACAAATTTGTATTAAATGAGAAGTCGGCTTTACAATCAAACGAACCGATATTCCAATTAGAAAGGCTATCGAGCACTGTATTCACAGCAACATCCTGCAAAAATGAAGCAGTAGTGCTATCGAGACCTGATGGAACAAAGGCACCCACCGGGCTTTTTCTAAAGATCGTAGCGTACATTGTGCACGCAGTAAGGTAGCTTCCTTCCAAAGTCGGATGGCTTAAATCGCCTTGCCATAAGTTAATAGAAGAATCGGTTGACCAAGAAGTATTCCAAGCCATTCCTGCAGGAGCTACTAAAGCACTATTAGAATCAGCCATTGTCATGTAGCTTTCGCGTAAACGTTCTTGCATACCGCTATAAGTGCAAATTGGCGGATATGCGCTACAGTTAGATGCATCGCCATACTTTCTACCCCAAGTCATATAATAAACCGTTGTAGCGCAGCTATTAGCTCTATGAATCAAACTGTCGAGTTGTTTAGCATAGGGATAAACATCGGTGGCAACTTGAGAAGGTGGGAAAGCCGGCAATTGACTTTGTTCTTGAAGTACAACGAAGTCAAATAATCCCGAGTTAATTTTTGCAAGAGTTGTAGCATTGGTACAATGATTTTGAAAAGTATATCCTCCCGGAGCCGACATATCTGTTGTTACGCTATCTCCTTTACTAAGTGCGATATCTTTTACTAACTGCGGTAAATCGTTTACATAAGTATAGCTATTCCCGACAAAAAGGATGGAGGTGCTTTGTGACGATGAAAGCGTCGGTGCGAATAGAAGAAATAAAAATAATGAGAGAGAATATTTCATATTGTAAAGTTACAGAAATGATTGGAAAGAAGGCGATTAATTATAGGCGATTGACAATGATAATAATTTTTTTGACTTTAGAATATTGAATAAGACTGTGATTGCGAACTTGTATAAACTCTTTATTTTATTCGTGAATCATCAGTTGGCTAAATGGTTGCAAATGCGAGAACATCAATTTTCGCAAAAAAGCCCGATCAAAGTAAATTGACCGGGCTTTAACTATAGTGGTTTGATTGAAATTCGAGGACTTTTCGATTTTTAGCTACCGCACATTAGGCAACCATCAGGATTATCTAAAGAACAAGAGATTTGATCGCTTGCATTATCGATAAAGGTAGTTGTTACGTCGTTAACAGCAGCTGATGATTCTGTTACAGGAGCAGAAGCTACTGTTGCAGATGTTGAAGTTACTGTAACTGCTTCAACAGCTTGAGGCATCATTTCATATTGTTTATCGACTGTAAACTTGATTGCAGTTGCTGCAGGTTTTGTTCTTAAGTAGTACATACCTGTTTTCAATCCTTTCTCCCATGCATAGAAATGCATTGAAGTTAGTTTGGCAAAGTTTGGTTCAGCGATAAATAAGTTAAGCGATTGACTTTGGCAAATGAATGCGCCACGATCTGCAGCCATATCGATGATTGTACGTTGTTTGATTTCCCAAACAGTTTTATACAATTCTTTTATGTCTTGAGGAATCTCAGGGATATTTTGAACTGAACCATTAGAAGCAATGATTTTATTCTTCATATCGTTCGTCCATAATCCGAGGCGAACTAGATCCATCAATAAGTGTTTATTTACAACGATGAACTCGCCACTTAATACACGACGGTTATAAATATTTGTAGTGTATGGCTCGAAGCATTCGTTATTCCCTAAGATTTGAGAAGTAGAAGCTGTTGGCATTGGAGCAACTAATAAAGAGTTGCGTACACCATACTTCTTAATTTCTTCACGTAATACATCCCACTCCCAACGATCTGTTGGTTTTACATTCCACATATCGAACTGTAAAATTCCTTTAGAAACCGGAGATCCTTCATAAGTTGAATAAGCTCCTTCTTTCATTGCAAGATCTTTAGAAGCAGTTAATGCAGCATAATAGATCGTTTCGAAAATTTCGCGATTCAGCATTCTTGCTTCTTCGCTTTCGAAAGGATAACGCAACATGATAAATGCATCTGCTAATCCTTGAACACCTAATCCGATAGGACGGTGACGCATATTACTTGTTCTTGCTTCTTCAACAGGATAGTAATTCACGTCGATGATACGGTTCAAGTTTTTCGTTGCCACGTAAGTGATATCGAATAACTTTTGGTGATCGAATTTTCCGTTGATTACAAAACGAGGAAGTGCGATAGAAGCTAAATTACAAACTGCTATTTCATCAGGAGCTGTATACTCGATAATTTCGGTACACAAGTTAGAACTCTTAATAGTTCCTAAGTTCTTCTGATTACTTTTTTCGTTACAAGCATCTTTATAAAGAATGTAAGGAGTACCGCTTTCAATTTGCGATTCCAGAACGGCTGTCCATAGTTCACGTGCCGGAATAGTTTTTCTAGCTCTTCCTTCTTGCTCATACTTCGTATAAAGCATTTCGAATTCCATTCCATAGCAATCAGCTAATCCCGGAGCTTCATTCGGGCAGAATAAACTCCATTCGCCTTCTTCCTTCACACGTTTCATGAACAAATCGCTGATCCAAAGAGCGTAGAATAAATCGCGGGCACGAATTTCTTCCTTACCATGATTTTTCTTTAACTCAAGGAATTCGAAAATATCAGCATGCCATGGTTCAAGGTAAACAGCGAAAGAACCTTTACGTTTTCCACCACCTTGATCAACATAGCGAGCAGTATCATTAAATACGCGTAACATTGGAACGATTCCATTGCTGGTTCCATTCGTTCCGCGGATATAAGAACCTGTAGCACGAATATTATGAATGCTGATACCGATTCCACCTGCAGATTGAGAAATCTGAGCTGTATTCTTTAATGTATCATAAATTCCTTCGATACTATCAGACTTCATCTGTAATAAGAAACAAGAACTTAATTGTGGTTTCGGTGTTCCTGCATTAAACAATGTAGGCGTAGCATGCGTGAACCAACGCTCACTCATCAAGTTATAAGTTTCGATAGCAGATTCCACATCATTCTTGTGAATACCTACAGAAACACGCATCAACATGTGTTGAGGTCTTTCAACCACTTTGCCATTGATACGTAATAAGTATGACTTCTCTAGAGTTTTGAATCCGAAATAATCATAACCGAAGTCACGGTCATAAATAATGCTTGAATCCAAAAGATCAGAATTCGACTCAATTACCGCCATTACATCATCTGCGATCAAAGAAGCATTCTTCCCTGTTTTAGGATCGATGTAATTATAAAGGTCACGCATTGTATCCGTAAAGCCCTTCTTAGTATTCTTGTGAAGGTTTGAAATGGCAATACGAGACGCCAACTGTGCGAAATCAGGGTGACGTGTAGTTAATGAAGCGGCAGTTTCTGCTGCCAGATTATCTAGTTCAGTGGTAGTTACGCCATCGAAGACCCCTTCAATCACTTTTTGCGCTACTAATGCCGCTTGAACATGATCAGGCGACAAGCCATAGCAAAGCTTTTGAATTCTAGCCGTGATTTTATCAAATTTCACGGTTTCTTTCTTCCCATCTCTTTTAATTACGAACATACGGTCAGGCGTTTATACTAAGTTTAAAAATTAGGTTAGGTACTTTTACTTTAATAAATATGCTTTTACTCTTTTTCTTCTTTTCGCAAATTCCCCTAAAATTGGGGACAATAAGGCCTGCAACGGTTTTCTGTTGCTTTCAAGTATGCACGAAACGTGTTTGAGTTTGAAAACCAGCACTTTCCGACAATCAGGGTATGCTTGGTGAGCCGGTTACAAATCACGTTAAAGATAACGTCGTTCCCAAGGACTATTTTTTCACAATCGGATACACTTTTCAACAAAATTTGGGTTGATAAAATTTATTTATGAAAACCCTTTGAAAGACCGAAAAATATCGTAATAATAGAAATGCCATCCTTCAAAAAAAGGGGCAAAATCATTCTTTCATCGAATTCTAGCGTTACTCTATGATAACGACTGATTTTCAGAGAGAAATTTTTATTTTACCTAGCATCTCATGAAAAGGGCTCTTCCTCTGCAAAAGGCGTGTTTACGCCCCTTTGCATTCATTGATAACCACTTGCGCGCAATCTTCTGCTGCATTATAAATTAAATCATGAGCAACATCTCTAAAATGATGTATTGAAGCGGCCGGAATTAGTTTTTTAAGTTCCAGACTTACGGCAGTATACATAGGAGTACACTTTTCTCCTAATAGAATAGTAACAGGCATTTTAAGCTTGGCAATATTTTCCGGTGAAGAGATTTCAGTTTGCACTTGATTGAATACTAGTTGATATAGAGCGGCTGCATTTGCAATCATATCTCGACGTATTTCTTCCGGCAATGTATTAAAGCCCTTCCCACCTATTGCGTAATCGAGCAATTGCTTTACTGCATTCGCGGGATTTCCTGATAGAAAAGTTCTTTTAATTCCGTTGAATGTTTCTTTTCTGACTTCAACAATTGAAGCATACTCAGGATTTTCATTTACCAATAAAGGAAGAGTGGGTTCAGCAAGGAAAAGACGAATTACCACTTTAGGAGATAATATTGCTGCCGTAGTTGCAACTAACCCACCGTATGAATGTCCGAATAAAACTGCTTTCTCTATTTGCAAAGCTTCCATCAAAGCAATCAAATCTTTTGCATGTTGATCAGGACCAAAAACGCCCTTATCACTTGGATCATTTGGCAAATGGAAACGTTGCGAATAACTTATCACACGAGCATATGATCTTAGATCATCTTGTAAATACATTACATGGTTACAACTAGCAGCTGCGCCATGCACAAAAATAAATGGCACACCATTTCCTACATCTGAATAGTTGATTACAGTATCATTAACAGAAATTTGCTTCAGCATAATCGCTTAAAATTCAGGAATAACAGGTTTGTTAGAAAGCACTTCATCGATTTGCAACATTATATCTGCAGTAACCTTTGGTAGTATATTTATGGCTCCTAAATTTTCTTCAAGTTGCTTCACTTTACTTGCTCCTAAAATCACAGTACTCACATGATCATTTTTTAAACACCAAGCAATTGCCAATTGAGGCATTGAAACATTTAATTGATCCGCAATAGCTTTTATAGCTTTCACTTTATTCAATCTTTCTTCTGTTAAATTTCTATCGCGCAACCATTCTAATCCTTCTATCGCTAAACGCGTATCTGCAGGATTCTCATTCAAATATTTTCCTGATAAAATTCCGCTTGCCAATGGAGACCAAATTGTAGTTCCCATTCCTTGATAACGAAAAATATGCAGGTAATCATCTTCCATTTTCTTTCGCTCTAACATATTATATTGAGGTTGTTCCATTACAGGAGCAATGAGATGATGACGCTCTGCTTCGAGGTGTGCTTGAAGAATTTCTTGAGCACTCCATTCTGATGTTCCCCAGTATAAAATTTTCCCTTGTTGAATCAAGGTATTCATTGCTTGAACAGTTTCAAGTATCGGAGTGTTTTTATCGGGACGATGACAAAAAAACAAATCGATATAATCAACTTGCAAACGCTTTAAAGCCGCTTCACAACCTTCGATAATATGTTTACGACTTAATCCTCGTTGATTTGGTTTATTGTCTTCATACCCGAAATACACTTTACTCGATACCATAAAAGAACTACGACTCCATTTCAAGCTATGAAGAATATTTCCCATCACCTCTTCACTTTTACCGCGAGCATATGTCTCTGCATTATCAAAAAAATTAATCCCGTTATCATACGCTTTGATCATTAATTCCTCAGCGAGTGAATTATTGATTTGCTTTCCGAAAGTGAGCCATGAGCCAAGGGAGAGGGCACTAATTTGAATGCCTGTATTTCCAAATTTTCTGTATTCCATCATTTAAAAATTGAAATGCAAAAGTACAACAGTAAGTAGCTAAAAACTGTGAATTTTAACTATTTAAAATCTAGAAAAGCCTAGTCAGCGTAAAAAAACGAGTTTTTTATGGAAAAAAGCATAAAAAATCATCATAGTAGGTTGGGGCAATAACATAAAATCATAAATTTATTGGTTCTTATTGTTCCTTACCGATAAGAGCCATTCAACCAAAACCAAAACAATTATGAAGAAAATCCTTACCGGATGCTTGCTGTTGCTATCGCTGACATCAGCTAATTCACAAATCCTCAGCGGAAGGGCAGCGGAGCAGGTCAATGCGAACGCTATTGAGTTGCGATATGATGCACGCTCTAATGCTCCGCTCTATGTGGAATTCAAAGCCAACTCTTTTATCTCTGCGTCAACAGGTATGGAAGGTTTAAATAGCATATTAGGAGCCACAACAAACGACGATTGGAGAATTATACGAAGAGATAGAGATGATTTAGGAATTAATCATGTTCGCTATCAACAATATTACAAAAACGTAAAAGTCATTACAGGTGAATATATCTTGCATGAAAATCAAGGGCGTGTTGTTGCTGCTAACGGAATGTTCTTTGATCATTTAACATTGAATACTGCTCCGGCCATAAACGAAAAACAAGCTTTAAATGCCGCGCTTAATAATATTCATGCATCGAAATATTTATGGCAATGTTCGGAAGCCGAGCAACGTATTTTATCAGGAGGAATTGCAACGAATGCTGCACCTCAAGGTGAATTAGTAGTACTACCATCACTCAACGGTGATCGCAAGCAAGGAATTAACTTATGTTGGCAATTTGATGTTTATGCTACTCAACCTCACGAACGCTGGTTAGTATATGTAAATGCACAAAACGGTAAAATCGAATTCAAAGAAAATAAAATTTGCACTATCACTACTAACGGTACCGCAGCTACGAAATATAGCGGAACTCAATCCGTTAAAATTGACAGTTTGAGTTCGACAAGTTATCGCTTACGCGAAACAGGAAGAGGTTCGGGAATTGAAACTTACAATCTTCAAAATGGAACCAACTATGCAACAGCTGTAGATTTCACCAGCACTTCAAAAGCATTTACTGCAACAGCTAACCAGGATAATGCTGCATATGATGCGCATTGGGGCGCTGAAATGACTTACGACTATTATTTAACAGCACACAGCCGTAATAGCTATAATAATGCAGGAGGAGTTTTAAAATCATATGTACATTATTCAACATCTTACAACAATGCTTTTTGGAATGGATCTGTAATGACTTATGGTGATGGTGATGGATCAACATTTTCTCCATTAACGGAACTAGATATTTGTGCGCATGAATTATCACACGGAGTTACCAGTACTTCTTCTAACTTAACATATTCGTATGAATCAGGTGCATTGAATGAATCTTTCTCTGACATCTTTGGAATCTCCACTGATTTCTTTGCACGACCTGCTACTGCAAATTGGACATTAGGGGATCAAAGTTATACTCCTGCTACTTCTGGAGACGGAATTCGTTATATGAATAATCCGAATTTAGCCGGAGATCCTGATACTTACCATGGAACAAATTGGTATACCGGAACCGGAGATAATGGAGGTGTTCATTATAACAGTGGAGTTCAAAACTTTTGGTATTACTTATTATGTACCGGTGGTAGCGGCACGAATGATGTCGGCTTTTCATACAACGTTGCCGGAATTACAATGAATAAAGCAAGACAAATTGCATACAGAAATAATACATTCTACTTAACAAGCGGTTCACAATATGTTGATGCGGCATTTTATGCCGTGAAATCAGCTAACGATATTTTCGGAAATTGTTCACCTGAATCATTCTCAACTAAAAATGCTTGGGATGCAGTAGGTGTTGTAGGTGCTCCATTAAACTCTGCTGCAACTGCATCTGTTGTTGGAGGCACATGTACAGGATCGACTATTCAATTCACAGCAGCCGGTGGAACAACATATTCTTGGTCAGGTCCGGGAGGATTCTCTTCTTCAATTGCTAATCCTACCATTCCAAATGCTTCAGCAGCCAACAACGGATTATATTCATGTATCATCACTGATGCATCAGGGTGTAGCGGTTTAGCTACTGCCGTTGTATCGGTAAGTGCATCACCAAGCGTAACAGCTACAGGAGGAACAACAGTATGTAATGGGAATACTGTACAGTTAAATGCAAATGCCTCTGCAAGTGGTCAAGGACAAAATTTAGGAAGCAATTCTACACCTTTAGCATTACCGGATTATCCGAATGCAGGAGTTAGTAGCTCAATCAACATTAACGGAAGCACAAGTGCTAATGCAATTATCTCTGTAACTATAGATTCATTAACCCATACTTATGATGGTGATTTAAAGATAGAATTGGTTTCTCCTTCAGGATCATCGATCGTATTAGCTAGTAATGTCGGAACTTCCGGCGACAATTTCATTCGTACTAAATTTGTACCTACAGGAACTGCTATTGCAAATGGAACAGCTCCGTTTACCGGAAGCTTTGTTCCTTCGGCAGGATCATTCGCAGGACTAACAGGATCAGCGAATGGAACATGGTCAATTAAAATTACAGACCTTGGAAGTCAAGATATTGGTACATTATGGAAATGGTCAATTGAGTTGCCTGGAAATGTTATTGTATCATACAACTGGTCACCATCTACAGGATTAAACAATGCAACAATCAGAAATCCACTAGCTGCACCTGCTGCAACAACAACTTATGCTGTTCAAGTAACAGATAACAATGGATGTACTGCAGTATCTAGCACAACAGTAACTATTGGATCTTTAGCAGTTCAAACTTCTCAATCGAATGTAACTTGTAACGGATTATTAAACGGTTCAGCAAATGTTGTAGTTGTAAACCCTGTTGGAACTCCAACATACTTATGGAATAACGGTGCTACTACTTCATCAATAAATCAAGTAGCTGCCGGAACTTACACCTATACTGTTACGAATGGTAATGGATGTACTGCAACAGGTTCTGTAAATGTTAGTCAGCCTTCAGCTTTAATCCCAACACCATCTGTAATAAATGCTGCATGCGCAACTTCTAATGGTTCTGCTTCTATTGCTATGACAGGAGGCACATCTCCTTACCAATATTTATGGAATACAGGAGCAACAACTTCATCTATCAACGGATTAGGCGCAGGAACTTATACTGTTACAACAACTGATGCAAGTGGATGTAGTTTATCAACTTCAATGCAAGTAACTCAAAGTAATGTTGGGTCACCGAATGTTCAAACAACTCAAACAAATGTAAGTTGCTTTGGTGGCACTAACGGATCTGTTGGTGTAACCATTTCTAATCCTATCGGAACTCCACAATATTTATGGAATACTGGATCTACTTCACAGAATCTAAATGGTATGGCTGCCGGAACTTATATCTACACTATTACAAATGGCAATGGATGTATGACAACCGGAGCTATAAGTATTACTCAACCGTTTCAAATAGATGGCACTGCATCGTCAACTCCTGCATCTTGCGGAAGTTCAAACGGAAGTACTACAGTAGTAGTATCGGGAGGAACAACTCCATATTTATATTCTTGGAGTAACGGAGTTACAAATGCAAATAATAATAATTTATCTGCAGGGACTTACACGATTACAGTAACAGATGCTAACGGATGTTCTTTTAGTTCACCTGTAACTGTTGCGAGTCAAGGTACAGGCAGCCCCCTATCAACCCCTACATCTATTACAGGTACTAAAAACGGAATCTGTGTTGGAGCAACAAAAGTATATGGATGTCCTGCAGTTGCAAATGCTACCACATATTCATGGACGGTGCCGGCAAATGCCGTAATTAACAGCGGACAAGGGACTACCAGTATTAATGTATCATTCCTTGCTGGATTTACTACCGGAGCAATTACTGTAACAGCATCTAATGGTTGCGCAACAAGCAATATTAAAAGCTCTACACTAAGAAGCACACCACTTACTCCAGGCGCAATTACGGGAACGATAAATAACTTATGTAGTACAATTAGTAATTACAGTATTGCAGCTTCAACAACGGGAGCTACATCATATACATGGTCAGTACCTGCAGGTGCGACAATTATCAGTGGGCAAGGCACTACAGCAATTTCTGTCCAATGGCCAAGTAATAGTGTGGCATCAGGAAGTATTTGCGTAACTGCTAACAATGCTTGCGGAAGCAGCACATCAAAATGTTTAGCTGCAGTAACTACATTACCATTAATGCCTTCAACAGTAACCGGTCCTGGAACAGCTTGTAAAAATCAAACCGGATTAGTTTATAGTGTTACGGGACAAACAGGGGCTACTTATACTTGGACAGTGCCTGCGAAAGCTACAATAGTTAACGGACAAGGAACTCCATCTATCACTGTAAATTGGGGACCAAGCACCGGAAGCGTTAAAGTAACTGCATCTAATGCCTGCGGAACTCAAACAACAAAAACGAAGTCGGTAGTTGTGAACTGCAGAACAGGATTTGAAGGTATTTCAACAATGGAATTAATTCCGAATCCGAATGATGGAAATGCAACAATATTTGTAGGTGATGATGAATCAGGCTACGACGTAATTGTAAATGATATGTTAGGAAGAACGATCCTCAAAGACAACAGTTCAGCTGCCGAATACAATTTACATTTAGGAAATCAACCTAAAGGAATGTATTTAGTAAGTGTACGTAAAGCATCCGGAGATAATCAAATATTCCGAATGATCATTCAATAAAAATGAATTTGTGAAAAAAGGCCGACAAATAATGTCGGCCTTTTTTTTATGCTTTTGCTTTTATCATTTTAAAAGTGAAGAAGGATAATAATACAATTATTGCCAGTAACACAAACCAAAGTAAATTATCAGGAAGACTAAAAAGAGGTTTTTTAACTACAAACGGAATTGTTTTCTCGGACAAGACCGAAAGTGTGTCAGTAATTGTTGGAATCTTATCTTTAAAGGCTGATAAATCATAATCAGGAAAAGTCAGTGAATTGTCTCCATAAGAAATAATATACCTGCCATTTAAATCAGGAAAGTAAGTCTTAAGAAGAATTGGAAAAACAAGTGCTTCAGCATTCGAAACTTTCAAGGGAATATTATCGGCATTATCGATTTTCAATTGAAGTCCTTTGATAAGTTCCGGAGTGAAATAAATGGAATTATCGGAATAAGAATTTAGTACACCGCTATAGATTTCGAAATAATTTAGAATCCATTTTTTATTTACCAGAACACTATCTCTGTAAGCATATAGCGTAAAGCGTCTCTCATATTCACCCTGAAAGACAACCTTAGGAATAAACCCGGAAATCTCTTCGGGGATAGCTAAATTAAAATTTATTGAAGTTGATTTATCTTTAATTTCCCAATTCGTTGTCGGCAAAACAATTCGCTTCATTCTTACTTGATCAACCTTTTTTGAACATTGTGAAATAGAATTTAATGTCAGGTTGTTGGCGTTAGGGTACGTAATCCTTAAGAATTTAAAGGCAATATCATCAAACTTACATTTGGTGTAATTAAAATGTTCACCTTCTTTATGGAGCGACAAAAGCCGGACTGAATCTTTTACAAGAAACCACTCCATTCCATCATTACTTCCTTCAATAATTGCTTCAATATCAAAATTGGGATTATTGAAATTAAACTCCAATTCAATAGAATTTTCGGTATTCAACTCCACTGTGGCCAATGAACTAGATTTTGACTTAACTTGATTAAACAACTTCAAACTATTCCATTTTACATTTGTTGAGGATTCATTCGACATTCTCAAATATGGAATTTCAACTGAATCTTTGTCGGATATTTTATAGATTCTAAGATCAGACAGATCTGATTTAGATTTCAGATATATATCGGGAGGCAATAATAGTGTATGCCAACCTGTATCCTTCACTTCAACACTTCTATAGTAACGATCTTGATTTGTTGCATTTGAAGATAAACAGCTAAGCAACAAAATGGCCAACAGACTAATTTTCGTTCGCATCATCATCTTTAAATATTGTTAAACCATACTTATTGTAGAGGAATGAGATTATCAACAGCAATACACCTAATGCAATAAACACAACAGTTTTCAAGATTGTACTTAGCGAGGCGATATCATAGAAAAACAATTTCAAGAGCGTAACGGCAAATAATGCAATAGCTAATATGCGTAACATTTTTAAATGTTTGAAAATTCCTCTCACAATTAAAGCCAACGAGCAAACACCCCATAGAATACTTAATCCTAATTTATAAGACCATGCAACATCAAATATGTCTGTCCAATTTAACCACTCACTGCTCAGCAACCAGATTGCAGCAACAGCATAAAACAACTCCGGTTGAATTTTACCTTTCAATTTAGAGAAAGAAAATTCAATAGCGCCAATGAAATATTTTAAGGAAATAAGAGCCAGTAAAATGAGTGGATATCTTAACCATAAATTAAAAGATTCTATTGCTAAGAATCCGGATGATGGGTGAAGATAACTTTCTCTTAATATACTAAGTTGATAAAGGCCACCTGTAAAGAACAATATTATGCTTACCCCGGAAATCAATAAAAAAACAAAGTTCAATTGTTTATCATTCAGTTTTATCTTATTTACAAAATAGATAATTAAAGCATAAAACATTGAGTAAGCTATATCAAAGAGAATAAGATAATGGTTCCACTTTTCATTATAATAATAGGAAGGTATTGTATCTTTCTTTCCGTTTACAACCACTGCCGTAGACTGATATAAATTCAGAAGCCATGTATCAATTTCAATCTTCACTAATCCATAGGTAAGAACGATACTTATTATAGGGAGACCGTATTTTACTATTAATCTATACACACTATTTTCATCAAGCAGCGATGGAAAATCCTTTCTTCGAGAATACCAAGTAAGAAAACAGAATCCTATTGCCATTAATGTTCCGGAGACAAAATTCATGTTAGCAAATGGTACAAAGACATAGTTTGTGCCTACAAAACTGAAATTCTCCATTGATCTACCATCTTCAAAATAGGAGAAGAAAGCAAGTAAAAACAACGGAACAGACAACTGCTCATAAAAAGGAATTTTATTCTTACGTGCAATTACGAATACTATAATCGATTCAATCATCCATAACAAAGTGACAAAGTGGCCGTTGAATTGCACAGAAATGGCAATGGTTAAAAATGCTAAAACTAATCCGGCTACTAAGTAAAAAACGCTTTTATCGACTTCTGCTTTTTTGAACAAGAACACACAAACAGCAAAATGAACAAGTGCATATCCAACAGTAAACAATCCAAGATAATTATCGTAGTTCAAATAGTCCATTAGATAGTATCCAAGACCAAAAGAAATGAAAGCATTTGACAATAATACAATAACATCCTTCTTCTCAAACAAATGATTTTTCACCACTTTAAATGCAATAAAAATTGCATAGAATTGCAAGAAGAAGATCAAATTAAATGTAAACCCAATAGCAAAATAGTCATTCGAAAACGAATCAAGTACCCAAAACCAAATTATCAACCACGTAAAAACGTACGCCGAGTAAAACAAACTCCGCCAAAACTTTTTGAAAGAAATAAATAGTATTCCGCAATTGATTAAAGCAATATAAGATAAAAGCACTTCTACTCTTCCCGAACCAGTGCTCAATAAAAAAGGTACGGCGTAAGCGCCTACAAGTCCAATGTGAGCAATTATAACATTATCATACATCAATGATGCTATTACAGTAAAGACCGTAAATAAAATCATTAAAACAAAGGCGACCGGCTGAGGGAAAAGAGCATATAATGAATAAGCGGCAAACGTCACGAAATAGTTAATAGCCATTGCTCCGCTTAGTAGTACGGCACTAAACTTTTCATATTTACTTCGTAACTTAAATGCTACACCAAGCAATCCTAGTCCGACTAAATAAGCAAGTACAATTCTTGTCAGCGGACTAATCAATTGATGATCGATAGCATACTTCGTTCCAATTGCAACACCGATGATAGTGATTAAAATTCCGATTTTATTTAAGAGGTTTTCTCCAATAAACTTTTCTAAATTTGAATTTAGTTCATCATACCATCCGGGATTATTTTTTTTCTTTTCAGAAAAAACAGTTGGTGCATTATAAGACGGAAATGAGGTATTTTGCTTAACATCTGACTTCTTTACCTCGTCAAACATATTTATTATTTCCGGATCAGCTTCAACTCTCTCCTGTTGTATCGGTTTAACTGGAGGCATTGGAGGTATTACATCAATGGGCGCAGAAGAATTTAGTATTTCTTGATCCGGCAACCGACTTAGCAACTCTTTTTTTAGCTCATTGATTTCGTCAGAAAGTACATTTTGTTTTGCCTGAAGATCGTCCAGCTTTTGTTTTAACTCATGAAAATTATTGGGCAGGTCGGGCATAAATGAAGAAATTGATATTCGAAGGTAATAAAAGGATGAAAATCTCCAAGAAAAATCAAAAAACAATAAAAAACGACCCCTATCCGAAGACAAAGGTCGTTTCCTTTTATATACTGCTTTTACTTTTAGCCTATTGCTTGTTCCAAATCAGCTAATAAGTCTTCGATATCTTCGATTCCTACGCTTAAACGAATTAATCCGTCCGTAACACCTGCTTTTTCACGCTCCTCTTTAGGAATTGAAGCATGCGTCATTGTTGCGGGATGATTTAATAGCGATTCAACACCACCCAAAGACTCTGCGAGAGAAAATACTCTTACTTTAGATGCCATAGCAAAGGTTTCTTCAACTGTTGCGTTTTTCAATGTAAAAGAAATCATGCCGCCGAATTTTTTCATTTGCGTTTTAGCAATGTTATGATTCGGATGATCAGGGAAACCCGGCCAATACACTTTATCAACTTTAGGATGATTTCTCAAATAATTTGCAACGGCGATACCATTTTCGCAATGGCGATCCATACGAACATGTAGCGTTTTAATTCCTCGTAAAACAAGGAAGCTATCCATTGGTCCCGGAGTAGCTCCGCATGAATTATGAATAAAGGCAAGACGATCATAGATAGCCTTATCATTTAAACAAATAGCACCCATCACTACATCACTATGTCCGCCTAAATATTTAGTTACGGAATGCATAACGATTGTTGCACCCAATGCTAAAGGATTTTGAAGGTATGGTGATGCGAAAGTATTATCTACTACCAACATCAAATTATTTTCTTTCGCAATAGCAGAGCATGCTTTAATATCGATGATTTGCATAGTAGGATTTGTAGGAGTCTCTACCCAAAGCATCTTAGTATTAGCATTGATGTAATTCTTGATATTATTCGCATCATACATATTCACGAAATGGAATTTTATTCCCATCGGTTCAAAAATCTTCGTAAACATGCGATAGCTTCCGCCATAAAGATCGTTCGTAGCGATCACCTCATCGCCCGGGAGTAATAATTTGATAATTGCATCAGAAGCTCCTTGTCCGCTGCTAAAGCACAAACCATATTCAGCATTTTCAAGTGCTGCAATACAATTTTCTAAAGCGCTACGAGTAGGATTTTTACCGCGAGCATAAGCATATCCTTTATGCTTACCCGGCGACTCTTGCACGTAAGTAGAAGTTTGGTAAATAGGCGTCATGATAGCCCCTGTAGAAGGGTCAGGCTCTTGGCCTGCATGAATTGCTTTCGTTCCGAAACGAGAATCTGATTTCATAATTATGATCTATGCGACAAAGGTAGCCAAACCTTTTTTATTAAAAAGGGAATAATGCATGTAAATAAAAAGGGACAGACCTGTAAAGATCTGTCCCTTGTATTTAAGTTTTAAAGCTATTAAGGAGCTGTAAAGTCGAAAGTTGAAGTAGAACCCATTAATACCGGGTTAGCGCTCCATGTCTCGATAGAATTACGGTGCTTAATAACGATATAGTAAGAAGAACCGATTAGTGATCCCGGTAACTGAACAACTGCATGTCCATCTGTTTTAAGCAAGCCAATTACTGAAGCAGCAGTTCCGAAAGGAGAAGCAGCATCATGAAGTTCAATTGTTACGCTATCAACATCAGTTGGATCGGTACTTAATCCGTTATTATACAATACCGGAGTCATTGTACCACTACCGGTATAGAATCCTTGAAT